>JAYPXQ010000049.1:0-16022 GCA_038135595.1 Halieaceae bacterium | reverse complement strand
GATGCGCTGCTGAGCGCGGCGGCCTATCAGGCGCAGCAAACCAGCTAAGTAAAGCAGGACCTCAGTCGCGCAAGGACAATATTTGCCAATGGTGATCTTCGGCGTGGCGCCGCAGCGTGGGATCAGGGTCTACGGCGACGGGATGACCCACGCTGGCGAGTAGCGGCAGGTCATTGTGCGAGTCTGAGTAAAACCAGGTGTCCTCCATTGCCGGCAACGGTTGCGTCGCGATGTCCCATTTGGCGCGCCACCGTTCAAGATGGCTGATCTTCCCCTCTTGGAAACAGGGGGGGCCATCGGGCTGCCCGGTGTAGTGATCTTGATCTATGCCCACGCCACTGCAAAGCCATTGCTCAAACCCCAGACGCGCAGCTACGGGTTCCGCCACGACGGCGTGGGTCGCGGTCATGAGTAGGAGCATATCGCCCGCGATCCGGTGCTGATCGATCAGCGCAAAGGCTTTGTCTAGCAGCATGGGTTCGATACAGACGCGGACGAATTCATGTTGCAGTGCTTGGACCTCGTTTCGGTGCTTACCTCTGAGCGGTCCTAAAACGAAGCTGAGGTAGGCATGCATGTCGAGGGAGCCGGTTTGATAGTTCGCGTAAAATTGATCATTGCGAAGCCGATAGTCATCCGCCGATGCCCAATTTTTTTCGCAGAGGAATTCGCCCCAGCGGTGGTCGGAATCGCCCGCGAGTAGCGTGTTATCCAGATCGAATATGGCCAGTGACATGGTGTGTAATCGCTTTTCCCAAATAAAGATGGCCGCCTGAGTGCCGCCGGCGGGGATGTGTGGAAGAATACGGGTCGAGAGCTTGCGCCAAAATCCGGCGCGACTCAAATAGCCACTGAAGGTTTGCCATCTTGGATCCAGAGACTGACAACGAGCGCGTTATCGACAGCGAAGGGTATAGACCGAACGTCGGGATTGTCATCTGCAATCAGGAGGATCAGGTATTGTGGGGGCGCAGGATCAATGGCAAGGATTCCTGGCAGTTTCCCCAGGGCGGGGTGCATCGTGACGAGAGCCCCGAGGATGCCATGTACCGCGAGCTGGAGGAAGAAGTGGGCTTGCTGCCCGAAGCGGTTACGATTTTGGGGCGCACCTCCGGTTGGTTGCGCTATCGCCTGCCAAAAAAATACGTGCGCAAGACTGAAGCGCCCGTTTGTATCGGTCAGAAGCAAATCTGGTTTTTGCTCCGATTGGTGGCCCCCGAGAGTAGCATTCGCCTAGACGCCCACGCAGACCCCGAGTTCGATCATTGGCGTTGGGTGAGTTTTTGGTACCCCGTCACTGCGGTGGTTGATTTCAAACAGGACGTCTATCGCCAGGCACTCACCCAGCTGGCCGCGCGTTTGTCGCCACAGCGCAGAGCCACCAGAAAGCGCAGGCGGAAACGATAATGCTCGAGACGCTACGCCGACTGACGCAAGCAGTTAACGATGCGGATTCTCTTGACGAAGCGTTAGTGCTGATCGTTGCTCAAGTGAGGGCGGCGATGAGTACCGACGTCTGTACGGTCTACCTTCATGATAAGCCCAGCCAGAAGCTGGTTTTTCGCGCCACCGAAGGGCTCAACCTCGATAAGGTCGGGCAATTTGGCCTCGCGTTTGATGAGGGGCTCGTGGGTTGGGTGGCAACCCGTGAGGAACCCCTCAATCTCGAGGATGCAAGCGCCCATCCGCAATTTCAGTTGGTTGAGGGATTGGGTGAAGAGTCTTTCAGTGCGTTTCTTGGTGCGCCGATCGTGCATCAGCGTGACCTTTTGGGCGTGCTGGTGGTGCAGCAAGGTGCGCGTCGGCGTTTCTCCGAGGAGGAAGAGGCCTTTCTGATTACCGTGTCCGCCCAGCTGGCCGGACTTATTGCTCACGCAGAGTTGGCCGGGGCTATCGGCAAAGGCGCTTCACCGGAGGCGCAGCGAGAGAGCGTTTCGGGTAGCGTGGCGCGGCTGTCGGGTGTGGCCGCTTGCACTGGAATTGGTATTGGCGTTGCGGCGTGGGTATCGCCCCATGCTGATCTGCAAACGGTGCCCTCTCGTCAGGCAGATGATCGTCGCGCAGAGCTCGCGGCATTCCGAGAGGCCCTGGCGGCCGTAAGGGCAGACATCCAACAGGTGGCCGAAAATCTCAAGGGCGAACTGGGTCCCGAAGACAACGCCCTGTTCGGCGTCTACCTCAATATTCTCGATGACTCAACGCTGGGCGGAGAGGTCGCGTCGTTGATCAAGTCCGGTGAGTGGGCCCAGGGGGCGTTAAGCCAGGTGATGCTCCGCCATATCCGACATTTCGAGCGCATGGAACACTCCTATTTGCGCGAGCGGGCTGTCGATGTGCGGGATCTGGGTACGCGGGTGCTGGGCTATTTACAGGACGCGTCTCGCCAGCAAATTGATTACCCCGCTCAGACAATTTTGGTCGCAGAAGAGTTGACCGCTTCAACGTTGGGTGAAATTCCTCGAGATCGGTTAGCTGGCATCGTTTCCATGCGCGGCAGTGCCAATAGCCACACCGCCATTCTGGCCCGGGCGATGGGCATTCCCGCTGTGGTGGGCGTAGAGGACCTGCCGCTGAAGCAAATGCCCGATCAGAAACTGGTTGTCGATGGCTATAACGGTCGCATCTACGTCAATCCCCACGCGGATTTACTCGCGCGGTTTGAGGCCCTGTTGGCTGAGGATCAGGCACTATCGGCTGAGCTGGCCCCGCTGGCCCGCTTGCCTGCCGCAACGTCAGATGGCGTCGCGATACCTCTATGGGTGAATACGGGCGTAGCGGCTGATGTGCAACGTGCGCGTGAGTTTGGTGCGGAGGGCGTGGGGCTCTATCGCACTGAGGTCAGCTTTTTACTCAGGGATCGGTTTCCCAGCGAAGAGGAACAGAGACAGCTCTATCGTGAGCAGCTGGAGGCTTTTCATCCTCTGCCCGTGACAATGCGCACCCTCGACATCGGGGGAGACAAATCCTTGCCCTACTTTCCCATTGAGGAATCAAACCCTTTTCTGGGTTGGCGTGGAATCCGCGTGACGCTCGATCATCCGGAAATATTCCTGACTCAAGTGCGTGCGATGCTGCGCGCAAATGAGGGGTTGAATAACCTGCGTATCCTGCTGCCCATGGTCACTGCGATGGATGAGTGGCGAGCGGCGCACCAGTTAATTGTCCGTTGTCATGAGGAGGTGTCGGCCGAAGGTTGCACGTCTGAGTTCCCGCCATTGGGTGTCATGATTGAAGTGCCCGCTGCCGTGTACCTTGCCGAGTCGTTGGCGGAGGAAGCTGATTTTCTCTCGGTAGGCTCGAATGACCTGACACAATATCTATTGGCAGTGGATCGCGGCAACGCGCGGGTCTCAGGGCTTTATCAGTCACTGCACCCCGCGGTCCTTGCTGCTCTGTCTGACATCGTCAAGGCGGCACATGCCAAGCAGAAGTCTGTGAGCCTCTGTGGTGAATTAGCGGGAGATCCCCTGGCCGCACCGCTGCTGGTGGCCATGGGATTTGACCAGCTGTCTATGAATGCCGGGAGTTTATTGATCGTAAAGCGGGTGCTCAGTGCTTTCGCTCGGCCGGAGCTCGATCAGCTGATGGCCACACTCATGAGGCTGCACTCGGCCCAGGACGTATCGAACGCACTGGGTGAAGCGCTGAGTGACCGGGGTCTGGACAGCTTTCTGCGTCGCGGGGGACCCGTCTGAATGCTGGCTTATCCCGATATCGATCCAGTCGCGATTGCGCTGGGGCCCGTCAAGATTCATTGGTACGGACTGACTTACATCGCGGGCCTCGCCTTTGCATGGTGGCTGGCGCGTCGTCGCGCGGTGACGCAACCCTTCTCACCCTTGCAGCGTGACCAAGTGGACGATCTGATTTTTTATGCCGCAGTGGGCATCGTGTTGGGCGGCAGGCTCGGTTACGCACTGTTTTACGGTTTTGAGCGACTGTCCGAGGACCCGCTATGGGTTTTCAGGGTTTGGGAAGGCGGCATGGCGTTTCATGGCGGTTTGCTCGGAGTGCTCTTGGCGATGGCATTGTTTGCGCGGCAGCAGCGCATAGAGTGGGGCCGGCTCATGGATTTTGTAGCACCGCTCACGCCCGTGGGGCTGGCGCTCGGCAGGCTGGGTAATTTTATCGGCCAGGAGCTATGGGGCAGAGCCAGCGACGTATCCTGGGCCATGGTGTTCCCCCGCGATCCGCTGGCGCTGGCGCGTCATCCCTCACAGCTTTACCAGTTTGCGTTGGAGGGATGCCTTCTCTTCCTGATTTTGATTACGTTCAGCAAGCGGCAACGCCCCACCTGGGCGGTTTCCGCGCTCTTCTTGATGGGCTACGGGGCGTTGCGCTTCACTGCGGAATTCTTTCGCGAGCCCGACGCACATATTGGATTCGATGCGCTGGGTTGGCTCACACGAGGGCAGATCCTGTCTATGCCTATGCTGATCGTCGGCGCAGGTTTATTTTATTGGGCTTATCGCCCGCGACAGCAATGAGGGCACTATGCAGGCTTATCTCGACCTGTTAACCGATATTCTTGAGAGCGGCGCAGACCGGGGTGACCGCACCGGCACCGGGACCCGCTCGGTGTTCGGCCGACAACTCAGATTCAACCTGAACCACGGCTTTCCCCTGCTGACCACCAAGCGGGTCCACTTCAAAAGTGTGGCGAACGAGCTCATATGGTTTCTCAGTGGGGACACTAATACCGGTTGGCTGAAGGAGAACGGCGTCAGTATCTGGGATGAGTGGGCCACTGAAGAGGGGGAGTTGGGTCCCGTATACGGTGCGCAGTGGCATGCGTGGCCGACAAAAGACGGGGGCACCATCAATCAAATTGACTATGTCCTAGACTGCCTGAAACATCGGCCGGAGAGCCGACGGATCTTGTTTCACGCATGGAATGTGGAATATCTGCCCGATGAGACTGTCAGTCCTCAGGACAATGCGCGTGCTGGCAAAATGGCGTTGCCCCCCTGCCACCTTCTTTACCAGTTCTACGTCGCCGGCGGGCAATTGTCAGCGCAGCTGTACATCCGCTCCAGCGACGTTTTTCTCGGCTTGCCCTTTAATATTGCCTCGGTCGCGCTGCTGGTTCACATGCTCGCGCAACAGTGCGATCTCGGTGTGGGGGAAGTGATCGTTACGCTGGGAGATGCGCATCTGTATAGCAATCACCACGACCAGGTGGCGACCCAGTTGAGCCGATCTCCTCAACCGCTGCCGCAACTTGCGTTATTGCGCCGACCCGATTCAATTTATGGATACCGGTTTGAGGACTTCGCTTTGTCGGGTTATGACCCGGCACCGCACATCGCTGCGCCGGTCGCTGTCTGATGTGCGCCGACCGAGCGGACAATGACGTACCGGTGGTGCTGGTGCTGGCTGCGGCAGAGAACGGGGTCATTGGCAGGGGCAGTGCCTTGCCCTGGGAGTTGCCGGATGATCTGCTGCACTTCAAGCGCACCACCTTGGGGCACCCCATTGTGATGGGGCGTAAAACCTTTGATAGCGTGGGGTTTCCGCTGCCTGGGCGGCGCAATATTGTTATCACGCGAGACCGGTCTTGGTCACACGAGGGCGTACTGACTTGCCATGACCTGGATGAGGCGCTTGAACGCGCGTTCGAGCAAGCGCTGATCGATGGCGCAGAGGCAGTGATGGTGGTGGGCGGCGCTGAAATCTATCGTTTGGCTCTGCCCCGGGCTGATAAAGCGATTCTGACGCGGGTTCACGGTCATGTGATCGGAGACGTGAGCTTTGATCTTGATGTGTTCGCCGATTGGGAACAGGTATCGTCCAAGCGATTCGAGGCGGTAGAGGGGAATAGCCATGCGTTTACTATCAGTGAGTTAGCGGCCCCGTGAGGCCGCTCAAACTCAACAATCTAGCCAGCAAACCATTTGCGTTGCTCAAACGTAACAGGTAAATTCGCTCACCCAATAAGCGATGGCGGCCACTAATAGGGATAACAACGCCACGAAATCTTGCTTGAAGCGGTTGAAGACCGGTTCAATTCGAATGTGCTCTTGAGAGGAAGTTTCAATCCAATGACTACGACTCGACTGAAAAGTTTACTGTTGGCGATTTGTGTCGGCGGCAGCGCGACCATCGCTGGTGCGCAGTCCATCGACCCCATCGTTGAGGTGGGAAAGCAGCGCACTGCGGCTGCCAAAGCCTCGCAAGCCAAAATCGACCGCCTGGCTGACGAAACGGCCAGCCTGTTGTCTGACTATAAAACGGTCATGAAGCAAGTCGATGGTTTGAAGGTCTACAACGCGCGACTCGAGCGCCAGATCGCCAACCAAGAGCGTCGCATCAAAGATATCGACGAATCGATTGCAGAAGCCTCAGTGATTCAGCGTCAAATCCCGCCACTGGTGGTTCGTATGCTGGATGGTCTCGAGCAGTTCATTAACTTTGACATGCCTTTCGACCTCGATACTCGTCTGGGCAACATTGAGGCGGTCAGGGCCAACATGGATCGTTCCGACGTTACCTCTGCGGAAGCGTTTCGTCAGGTGCTCGAGCTCTATTCTATTGAGCTGCAGTACGGGCGGGGCATTGAATCCTACAGCGACACCATCATGCTCAACGGTGCAGACAGGGAAGTGGATATCCTGCGCATTGGCCGTGTGGCGTTGGTATATCAGAGCACTGACGGCGCCGAGACAGGTGCCTGGAACAAAGATTCCCAGAGCTGGGAACAGCTTTCTGCAGGCGATTATGCTGCTGCAGTCCGAAAAGGTGTTCGCATCGCCAAGAAGCAGGCGACGATCGAACTGTTGAACATGCCCGTATCTGCGCCGGAGGCAAACTGAAATGCGTTCTCAATTGCTAAAAGTATCTGCCCTCGCGCTGGCGAGTTTATTTTTTGCGCCGCTGTCCATCGGACAGGAGGCGGAAGCAGAAGCCGAGGCCCCACCGCCTCCCACTCCACAGGAAATTGCCGCTGAGAACCTTGATCAGCTGTTGCAGTTGGTGAAGCAGGGCCAGGCGCGCGCTTCCGCTGAAAACCAGGCTCGTGAAGAGCGTTTTTCGCGGGACAAAGCCAATCAGGCAGCCGCTTTAAAGCGTGCTGAAGACGAGCGTACCCGTGAAGAGCGACGCTCCGCGCGACTCGAGAAGCAGTTTGAAGACAACGAGCTATTGATCGCGGCGAAGCAGGAGCAGCTGCGAGAGCGTCTGGGCACGTTGTCCGAGCTATTCGGACACCTGACCGCAGCATCAGGTGACTTGGCTTCGAACATTGAGGTTTCGCTGGTCAGCTCTGAGTACCCCAATCGCGAGGGCTTCCTCAAGGAGCTGATTGCCAAAATGACGGGTTCCGACCAATTACCCAAGATCGGTGAGATCGAGCGGGTGTGGTTTGAGTTGCTGCGCGAGATTCGCGAGCAAGGCGAGATCAGCCGTTACACAGCGCAGGTCGCGACCCCGTCGGGCGAGCTGAATGAGCGAGAGGTTGTCCGCGTTGGCGCCTTCAACATTATTGATACTGACGGCAATTATCTGTCTTTCAATATTGATCAGCTGGCGGAACTGCCGCGGCAGCCGGGTGGTGGCTTTAACGCTCAAGCTGAGGCACTGGCCTCCGCGCAGGCGGGACTGACTCAGTTCGGTATTGACCCGACGGGTCCGACTGGCGGTTCATTCCTTGCGGCCATTATTGACAGCCCCACCCTGTCTGAGCGCTGGCACCAAGGCGGTTACGTAGGGTATGCCATTACCGCGGTCGGTGCCTTTGCCTTCGTACTGGCTATCTATCGTTTGCTGGTACTGACCCTTGTTGGGGGTAAGGTATCGGCCCAGCTCAAGTCGACTGCTGCTCGAGATGACAATCCCTTGGGCCGTGTGCTGAAGGTGCACGAAGGCAATCCCAATATGGATCCCGAGACGCTGGAGTTGAAGATGGCCGAGGCGGTTCTCAGCGAAACGCCCAAGCTGGAATCTGGTCTAACCCTGTTGAAGATCATCGCCGCTGTTGCGCCGCTGATGGGGCTGCTGGGTACCGTGACCGGTATGATTATCACCTTCCAGGCGATTACCATTTTCGGTGCGGGTGACCCCAAGGCTATGGCAGGCGGTATCTCTTCTGCACTGGTAACGACCGTATTGGGTCTGCTGGTTGCGATTCCCACGGTATTACTGCATACGGTAGTGAATGGTCGCTCCCAGCGGATCATCCATCTGCTGAACGAGCAGGCTACGGGGATTGTGGCGGAGCATTCCGAACGCGCCCACAACTGATTCCTCGGGGAGGCTAGCTGTCGATGGGTATCTTCGAGGTCATTCTCGCCTTCATGGAGAAGGGTGGAAACGTGCTGTGGTTAATCGCAGCACTCGTTTTCTTCATGTGGACGCTGATCTTTGAGCGAGTGTGGTATTTCTCTTCGGTATGGCGACGGGACCGGGCTGCAGTAGTTTCAACCTGGGAAAGCCGGCCAGAGCGAAAATCCTGGAACGCAAAAAAAATCCGACAGAGGCTGCTGTCGGAAAGCCGTGAGTTGATCAACGACAACATGAACGTAATAGCGACCTGCGTCGCGCTGTGCCCTCTGCTTGGATTGTTAGGCACAGTAACGGGCATGATCGAAGTGTTCAACGTCATGGCCGTAACTGGTGGCGGCGACGCCAAGTCAATGGCGGGTGGCGTTGAGCGATCGACCATCCCGACTATGGCTGGCATGGTGGCGGCGCTCTCAGGTTTGTTCGCCAATACATATTTACAGCGGATCACGACGCGGGAGCAGCAGCTCCTGAACGATCAGTTGACCTCGGATCATTGACCCTCGGTTAGGTTGAGGAATTCATGCGAAAAATAGCCAGAGAACAGGATCAGGGCGGGGCAGAGATTGACTTAACGCCCATGCTTGATGTCGTGTTCATCATGTTGATTTTTTTTATCGTGGTGGCTTCTTTCATTAAGGAGGCCGGTGTTGAGGTCAATCGACCCGACAACAACCAGCCGGACGACCCCGAAGATTCCACCAGTATCGTGGTCGAGATCGCCTCAGACAATCAGATCTGGATGGAGAATCGCCGCGTCGATATTCGTGCGGTAAGGGCCAACATCCAGCGTCTTCTTGCCGAGGACCCCGAGGCCCCCGTGACGGTCAAAGTAGAGAAAGGCGCAGAGGCGGGAATCGTTGTTGATGTGGCTGACGCCGCTCGCGAGTCGGGTGTGGGCGCCGTTAACTGGGCCTCGGATCGTTAAAGGGTATTGTTATGAGTATGCGTGATCAGGCACGGCCGTCGGCTGATGAGGGCGCAAATCAGATTGATTTGACGCCGATGCTCGACGTCGTTTTCATCATGCTGATTTTTTTCATCGTCACTTCTTCCTTTGTTAAGGAGCCCGGTGTCGAGTTATTTAAGCCGCAGGCGTCAACCCAAGAGGCTTGCGAGCGGGGCACGATTATCTTTGCCGTGGACGCTAACGGGGACATCTTCTACAACAAAAATAAGCTCCCAATGGACCGCGTCATGAGAACCGCCGAGGCAGCTAAAAAAGAAGCGCCTCAAGCGAACATTGTGGTCCAGGTTGATCGGGAAACCCCCGCGTATGTTGTCGAGGATCTGATCGATACCGTGCGACCGATCTTGACTGCACCACCCTGTATTTCCACGGATGAAGAGGCCTGATAGCTATGGGTAGCTCAGCTCGTATTGCGGTCAGTGCTGCGCTCGCCATACCGGTGGCCATTGCGCTGTTTTTCATCATGCACAGTCTGGTGAGTCGCGATTTCCAGCAAGAGGATGTCAAGGCGCGCAAAATTGCCGATATTGTGGTGCCCGATAAGACCATCGAGACCAATCTCAAGGAAGTGAAGCCGGAAAAGGTAGAAGATCCGGAGGAGCCGCCACCCGATCTAGAGCCGATTCAATTCGATACCCAGCTTGATATGAATATGGCCAATATGGCGCCTACGACGGGCATCAATCTAAATCTGAGCGCTTCCGGCATGTCGTCAGGGGATGGAGAATATTTGCCCATTGTCAAAGTGGCGCCTATCTATCCACGCAGGGCGCAGACCCGTGGCATTTCCGGCTATTGCATTGTGGAGTACACGGTGACCAAAACGGGCTCTATCAGAGACCCCTTCGCGGTCGATTGCCAGCCCAGCGGCATCTTTGAGTCGGCCTCTGTCAAAGCCTCGCTCAAATTCAAGTACAAGCCGAGGGTGGTCGATGGACAGCCGATCGAGGTCGCCGGCGTACAGAATAAGTTCACTTATGAGCTCGAAAATTAAGATGAGAGGCGCGGTTATGGCAGGCACAGCTTTGCTTCGGCTTTCCGCGATGACGGCCGTGATGCTGGTAGCGGTCATTGTGCTGGATCGCGTTGAACCCGGTTTCTTGTTGTCCGAGGCGGTCGCACAAGACGACAAGCCAAAGAGAGATACGAGGGAGACGCGTCGCACGCCTGCGTTGCGCAACAAGGTGTATGAGCGTTTGGCAGAGGCGCAGACGCTCGCAGAAGCTAAAGACTATGCTGCGGCGGCAGAAATCCTCAACGACATGATCTCGGTGGATGGCAAGAAGGCACTGAACAGCTATGAATTGGCTAACGTTTACAACCTCCATGCCTTTTTGAGCTACGCCAAGGAAGATTACGCCGGGTCACTCCGCTATTACGAACAAGTTATTGCGCAGCCAGATATCCCATTGGCGATGGAAATTAACACCCGATTCACCATTGCCCAGCTCTATTTTGTGCAGGAAAAGTGGCAGCAGGGTATTGATGCAATGCTGGTGTGGTTTGATTTGAATGAGCAGCCGAATGCAGATGCCTACGTGTTGCTGGCACAGGGCTATTATCAAGTCAAAAAATACGATTTGGCGCTTAAGAACGTCGAGACCGCGATTTCCATGCATGAGACCGCGGGTAAGTTGCCCAAGGAGCAGTGGTACAACTTGGCCAGGTTCTTGTACTTTGACAAAGAAGATTTCGATTCTGCGCTCGACGTGTTAAATACCCTGCTGATTTACTACCCCAAGAAGCAGTACTGGCAGCAGGCCTCACAACTCTACACCGAAAGGAAAGACGACAAGCGAGCGCTGGCGTTGATGGAGGCCGCATACGAGCAGGGCTTCCTTGATCGCTCCAGCGAAGTGGTCCAGATGGCGTACCTCTACCTCAACGCGGAGGTTCCCTATTTCGCTGGTTCGGTCATGGAGCGCGGGTTTGAAGATGAACTCGTCGATGATAAGTCCAAAAATTACGAGTTGGCTGGCAGCGCTTGGGCCCAGGCTCGAGAGGTAGCCAAATCTATCCCCATGATGGAAAAAGCCGCGGCCAAGTCGGACGAAGGCGAGCTGTACGTGCGCTTGGGTAACGTCTATCTGGATGGTGACCAGTTTTCCAAGGCAGCTGATGCGGTGCAAAAGGGCCTGAACAAGGGGGGCGTTAAACGACCCGATCAGGCGCGGCTGGTGCTGGGTATGTCCTACTTTAATATGGGCGAATATACCAAAGCGCGCCGAGCCTTCAGGGATGCGGGCAAAGACGAGCGCTCTGCGAAATATTCGCAGCAGTGGTTGAAGTACATCACCAGTGAAGAAGCGCGTCAGAAAGAGCTGGAGAAAGACATTTTTTAAGCCACGTAAAACGTTTTGTGGCGCAATGCTTCTTTAAGAAGTCATGAAAAAAAGGGCCCTTCAGGGCCCTTTTTGTTTTTGAGTCAGAATCACTCCTCGACGCTAACCCTGTAACAAAATGACAACACCGACAGTCTCTCTGCGAGAGCCGCCGGTGTACTTATTGCTGGGGTGTCGAGCTTACTGCGGAACGACGTTTTCGGCTTGAGGGCCCTTTTGACCGTCAGTGACGGTGAATTCTACTTTCTGTCCATCGGTGAGGGTTTTGAAGCCATCGCCCTGAATAGCGCTGAAGTGTACGAAGACATCCGGCCCATCCTCTTGCGCTATGAAGCCATAGCCTTTTGTCTCGTTAAACCACTTCACGGTACCCGTTACTGTTGACATGTTTATCACTACCTTTAATTACCATTGTTTCACCCTATATCGGGCTGTTGCGCTTGATGGGAACAAAACCGAAGACCGAAGACTGCAGTGGCTCAAAAAAAAGCGCGCTGGAGAACCAGCACCTGCAGTGTAGCACTCTCACAGACCCGCGCATTTGGTTTTTTGGCCACTATTGGCCTAAATCTGGATGCCTATGGGTCACCGAACCGGCAAAATTTTCATGAGATCGGTCTTTCCTGCCTCGGCTAGGGCGCTACCCATGGTGATTAAAATGTAATCGCCTCGGGTCAGAAACCCGCCATCGACCAAAAATTCAATGGTTCTCGCTTCCAGATCCTCGCGTGCAAAGGCGGTGTAATCAAAGAACAGGGGGACGACCCCGCGGCACAGGGCCAGTCGCTGGAGGGTGTCGGCGCGCCGTGTCAGTGCGAATATGGGTAAGCCGGATGATAGCCGCGACATCATGGTTGGTGTGGTTCCCCTCTCGGTGAGGCAGGCGATCCCCCGCACACCCGGGAAGTGATTGGCGCCATACATCGCGGAGAGCGCGATGGTTTCCTGGGCGCTGGCAAATTCTCGATCCAACCGGTAACGCGAGGTACGGGCCACGGGGTGCTGTTCTGCGCCGATGGCGGCATCGGCCATGGCGGTGACAACCTCCACAGGGAAATCACCGACGGCGGTCTCGGCAGATAGCATTACCGCATCGGTACCATCCAGTACGGCGTTGGCCACGTCAAAGACCTCTGCTCGCGTGGGCATTGAATTGCTGATCATTGACTCCATCATTTGCGTTGCCGTGATGACCATACGATCGCGTTTGCGGGTGGTGGAGATAAGGTTTTTCTGAATGCCGATCAACTGTGCGTCACCCACCTCTACCCCGAGATCGCCCCGGGCCACCATGATGCCGTCGCTGGCATCGATAATGCTGTTCAGCAATTCCGTGTCAGCCACGACTTCTGCGCGCTCGATCTTTGCGATAATCGCGGGCTGCAGCCCCTGATCTGACAGCAGTCTTCTCGCTTCTTCGATATCTTGTGCGCTTGAGACAAAAGAGACGGCGACGAAATCGGGTTCTATCTCGGGCATGGCAGCGATATCGTCGAGGTCTTTCTCGGTAAGTGCCGGCGCGGCCAGCCCGCCACCGAGCTTGTTGACACCTTTACGCGAACTGAGCCGTCCACCGATGAGTACTGTGCAGTCCACGGTTTGGGCCGAAACATCGTCTACCCGCAGGCGAAGTTTTCCATCATCGAGTAGCAGAATGTCGTCGGTTTTGACGCTAGCCGGTAACGCCTCATATTCCACGCTTACACCGCGGTGATCACCGGCCTCCGCGTCAATATCGAGGCTCAGCTGGAACGGGTCGCCCGCCTGAAGCACAATGCTTCCCTGAGCGAAGCCGCCAATGCGAATTTTTGGTCCTTGGAGGTCAGCCAAAATGCCAACATAGCGCCCATGGTGGCCCGCCTGTTTGCGAATAAATCTAGCGACTTGAGCATGATCGGCTTGTGCGCCATGGCTAAAATTCAGGCGGAATACATCCACACCGGCTGCGAGCAAACGCCCGATCATATCCTGACTGCTACTTGCTGGACCGATCGTGGCGACGATCTTGGTTCTGCGCAGGGAGGCCGGCTTATTTATGGGGTACGTGCTCACGAGATCGCTCGCTCCATGTGATGACGTGACGGGGTTAAGGTGCAGATTAGCCAAGGAAGACGGATACAGAATAGGGTCTGTCTCTGCTTGGCTGGGTCGTTTAAAACGAACATCTTTTCCTCAGAAATTTTCCAGCGCATGCCAATCTTCACTGCATTGAAACCATGGCTGACTAAAAGTCAGTAAAGTATGGCAGGATCGCCCGTGTCAGCGCTATGACACAATACCGATCTAAAGGAGCCATAGGCCTGATTAAGCACTATGGCCACTTAACCTAATGTGACGCAAAGATAATGGCAGTACCCGAAACAAGACGCCCGAATCCCCCGATGGGATATGCCTGTGATTGCACGATGTCACTGTCCAGACAGATGGCGTTGGTTGCGGAATTCCATGTGCACCGTATCCGCCCGTCGAGAATTGCTTATCGTTTGGGGATCGATATCGCGCGGGTCGAGGGCTGGTTGTCGGGCGAGCAGGATTGCGACCAATTCCAGAGATTAATCGCGGCCTGCAAAAAGAAACGCTACCTGGCACAAATGCAGCGGGCAGATCGCTTTCGTGGACAGCAGGCTTATGAGATGCGATTGGCGGCGCAGGATGATCTACGGCAGGATCAGACCGTTTAGCCACGGGTTCGTGTGTGTAGCATTGTTATGAGGACGCGGTTTTATGACGGACAGTATTGAGCACGTGCTGGAGAAGTGGCATCGCGTCATGGCGTCGGGCACCAGTGAGGGCCTGGTTGAACTGCTCTCCCCTGCCTGCACCTTTTGGTCGCCTGTGGTGCACACCCCCCAGCAGGGCGGAGACATTACATTTCTTTACTTGGCGGCAGCGAGTCAGGTTTTTGCCACCGACTTTCACTATGTCAGAGAGGTTGTTCAGGCGGATTCAGCGATGCTGGAGTTTGAGTGTGTCATTGATGACATACAGATTAATGGCGTTGACATTATTCGCGTGGAGGCCGGTCAGATTGTCGATTTCAAAGTGATGGTGCGCCCGCTTAAGGCCGTGCACAAGGTCCACGAACAGATGATGAGCATGCTGGAGACGATGAAGGCGTCCTCGACAGGATGAATCTGACCGCGCCGATGATACCTTCGACCGAGCGTTGGCTCCTCTAACCGCTTTCGACGAGCAAGGGCGATAAACGTCCAATATGCCGGGTGGGGTGTTGGGTAACTCATCGCGCCCGCAGCGCTTGAGGCAAGCCGCGAGCGAAGCTACACTTTTGCAAAGCTGGAATAAGGAACTGCCATTATGTCTCTGATTGTAAAAACCACTTATCGGGTACGAGATGCGCAAAAAGCCTCGTTTTTGGCCGATTTTTCTGTGGTCGCTCAGGCCACAATGGCAGCGCCCGCGTGTGACTGGATCTATGTTGCCGAGGACCTCGAAGCTGACACCGTTGTGGCAATGTCCTACTGGCAATCAGAGGCAGGTTTCGATGATCATCTCAGGTGGCGAATCGGCACCAGCCGATGGACCGAGATGGAGCAGAAATACCTTGAGAGCGAGCCGGAATATAAACTGATGCCGGTCATGTTCCGTTTCCGCGACCACGCCTAACCTGGCTGGGTTGTTGCTCTCACCGAGTGTGGGTGCAGCGCCCTCATCTATTCTGAGTTACCGCGTTTAGCCTCTATCAGGTGATTGGCCAGCTCGTCTGCCTGGGTTTTTGACAGCCCCATTCGCTCCCGAAGCGCTTCAATTTCCTCGGCTTCTTCGGCGGAGATGATGCCATCTTCAAGCGCCTCACGGACCTTGTGCTCGAACTCAGCGTATTGCTTGGACATTTGCTTAGAGAAACCCGCGCCCACAATACCGGTAAGGAGCGCCACGGTGCAGACGCCCATCATCGCGGTCATGGCGCCAATGAGTTTGCCTGCGGCGGTCACGGGGGATACGTCCCCATAGCCGACCGTAGTCAGTGTGACGATCGCCCACCACATCGTTTCGGGAATCGAGGGGAAAGCGTCGGGTTGGGCGTCACGCTCCACCACGTAAATCAAAGAGCTCGATAAAAATAGCGCAACGACCATGAGATAGAGGGCAGCGCCAAAGGCCTGTCTCTCGGAGTGAATGGCCGATACCAAGTCTTCCAATGCCGTGGTGAAATGGCTCAGCTTGAGTAGCCGCGCCAGCCGCATGACTCGAAGTAATCTGAGGTCGGCGCCGACCCAAATGAACTGAAGCAGGGTCGGTAGTATGGCAATCAGGTCGATCAGCCCTGTGAAACTGAAAATATAGTTAAGCCTTTTCTGCAGGTCTGTTTTGCCCGGCAAATCGCGATTATCCGGCGCTGACCAAATTCTCAACACGTATTCGATCGAGAAGAGGATGACTGAGATAAATTCGAATATGAGCAGTTCCGAGGA
>JAYPXQ010000048.1:0-16519 GCA_038135595.1 Halieaceae bacterium | reverse complement strand
TCTCACCCATCGTGGGCGAAGAGGCCGACTACCTTTTGGTTCGGTCAGATGAATACATGGCCTCGCTCTATCCCGCCGAGAGCAACCATCTGGTGAGTAGCGAGAGTCTTCGATCGGGAGACGCACTCTTTCTGGGGGCCTTCGAGACTGCGGCAAAGGGGGCGCATAGCGTCGTTACCGAAAAAGGTCAGCAGCAAGGTAGCAGACACTGCATTGGTTGCGTTGCCGCGCGTTTCTACCGCGCGCAGGGATATGCCGAAATAAAGCGGCTTTATGTTAACGAGGACTATCGCGGCAAAGCGATTGCGAGAAGTCTCATGGCCGCTATTGAGGCGGGAGTCGTAGCCGAGGGTATCCAATGCGCCCGACTTGAAATGGGTATTTATCAACCGGAGGCAGAAGCGCTGTACCAGTCACTGGGTTATCGTGTGATTCCGCCATTCGGCGATTACCTTCTCGATCCGCTGAGTCAGTTTCTCGAGAAAAAGCTCACAAGGAATTGAAGGTGAATCCATCGTAAATTGAGGTTGGGTGTGGCGCTTTCTTTCTGAAAACGACGCGTCTATACTCAAGCGAGTGAATAAACCCAACCAGCGCTTGGTGAGGGATGCATCGGGGGATGCGGACTGAGAGAGCTGGCACGGTACAAAGAGACCGAGATAGGGAACCCCCCAGCTGACGTCAGTAGGTCGCTCGGGGGCACAAATTTAGAATAATAATCAGGAGGGCCAATGAAGCGCTTCTATTACATCAGTGACGATCTGGACGATTTGGAACGGATCGAGCACCAATTAGAGGCTGGCGGTATCGCCCGGCCGCAAATCTATTTGCTCAGCAACGATGACGTAGGTCTCGAGAATCGAGACGTCAATCGCGTTGCAAGTTTCCTCAAGACTGATGTGATTCACGCGGGCGAAATTGGTGCGGTACTGGGTCTGGCGGTTGCATCTGTAATACTGGCGGTGTCCCATTTTTCGGGGATTGCGGCGCAGGTGGGCTGGGCGCCTTTTATCTTCCTCGCCATTGTTGGTTTTGGTTTTGCTACCTGGGAAGCCGGCTTCATTGGTATGCAGATGCCCAACGTTCACTTTACGCGCTTTGAAAAAGCCCTTGAGCAGGGCAGGCACGTGCTGTTTGTCGAGACGAACAGGGAAGATAAGAAAAAGCTCAAAGAAGTTATAAAACAATATCCTGGGCTGGAGCGCGCGGGTACCGAGATAACGCATACCGGTGCCCTGATGCTGCTGCTCAAGTACTGGGAACGCTTTAGGAGTTGGGCGCTGGTTTTTCAGGGTCGACCCAAAGGACAACAATAACGCGGCTGCAAAGTACAGCCACCAAAATAGGGAGTCTCGACGCATCCAAACAAAAATTAGCGAACGGTAAGTTTCGCGCGTTGGATGATCGAGTACTGGGGGGGCATTGGTGCCCATATTTAGCACTGGGTGCGAGATTTAAACTATGTTTGCTGCAATTATTTTGCTCGTCTTGGTTTTGGGGACGGTGGTATTCCACTATCTGAGTCCCTGGTACTTCACTCCAATAGCGTCTAACTGGGCCAAAATGGACGATACGGTCACGCTGACCTTTATCGTCACCGGGCTTGGGTTTGTGCTGGTTAACGTATTTATTGCCTACTGCATTATCAAGTTCCGCAATAAAGAAGGTCGCCGCGCAGAGTACGAGCCGGAAAGCGTCAAGTTGGAAACGTGGTTGACTGGCTTAACCACGGTGGGTGTGGCGGCATTGCTCGCTCCCGGTCTTGTCATTTGGGGGGAGGTCGTGACCCCGCCGGATGACGCGGTAGAAATTGAGGTGCTGGCCAGGCAGTGGAACTGGTCCTACCGACTGCCCGGTGAGGATGGTCAGTTGGGCGCCGTTGCGGTCAGTCATACCAGTGCAGACAACCCTCTGGGTATCGACCCGTCTGATCCTTTTGGTCAGGACGACGTCATTATTTATGACCCGGTTCTGCATTTGCAGGTGGATCAGCCGGTCACTTTTTTGCTGCGCTCAACCGATGTGTTGCACAACTTCACGGTCCCTCAATTTCGCGTGAAGATGGACTTTGTGCCGGGTCAGGTTTCCTATATCTGGGCCGAGCCTGAGGTCGAGGGTAGCTACGATCTGCTGTGCGAAGAGCTGTGTGGAGTCGGCCATTACGCCATGCGCGGTCGGGTGGTTGTCGACAGCGACGAAGAATACGCCGCCTGGATTGCCGACCAGCCGACATTTGCTGATACGCAGGCTGGTCTCAATACCGATCTCGTGGCAGGCCAGGCCTCCTACGCGGTTTGCAGCTCCTGTCACGGCGCCAATGCCGAGGGCAACAAAGCGATGCACGCGCCGCGGTTGGCGGGCATGGACACCGAGTATATGAAGCGCCAGCTACGGCACTTCAAGCGGGGCGTTCGCGGTGCACACGAAGATGACACTTGGGGCCGCACGATGGCGCCCATGGCGATGATGTTGGCCGACGGATCGGCGATCAACAACGTGGTCGCCTACATCGATACGTTGTCGGGCCAAGGCGACTTTGATGGTGATGCCAGCTATAACCTGAGTGCAGCGGTTGAGCGATATGCGCCCAGTGCCTCAGGAGATCCCAACAAGTCGGCCGCTTTGTATCAGTCCACCTGTGCCATGTGCCACGGTGAATCTGGAGAAGGCGTCTGGACTGTTAATGCGCCAAAACTGACCGGGCTCGAGGACTGGTATTTGGCGTCGCAGATTAAGAACTTCAGGGACGGCATTCGTGGACGTCATTCAGACGACCTTTACGGGCTTCAGATGGGTCTGGTCTCCAACACGATGACCGATGATCAAGCGATAGAAGATATGGTCGCTTACATCACGACCCTGGAATCCACCACAGAAGAGCCGGTTCAGCTGGCGCAGCAGAGATAGTCGAGAGAATACTATGGAACATATAGCACACGACGAGACTAGTTTTGTTCGGCCCGCCGAAGTCGGCGAGATGGAGCTTTACCATCCTAAGACGTGGTTGGGGAAATACGTTTTTTCTCAGGATGCGAAGACCATTGCGATCCAGTACGCCGGTACGGCAATCGCCATCGGTATGGTGGCGCTGGTGTTGTCCTGGTTGATGCGCCTGCAGCTGGCATGGCCCAATACCTTTACGTTTATTGATCCAGCCTACTACCTACAGGCGGTGACCATGCACGGCATGATCATGGTGGTTTACCTGCTGACGGCGTTATTTCTGGGTGGATTTGGTAATTACCTGATACCGCTTATGGTCGGTGCCAGAGACATGGTGTTTCCCTGGCTCAACATGATCAGTTTTTGGGTGTATTTCACGGCGGTTATATTGCTCGCGGCCAGCTTTTTCGTTGGCGGGGGATCGACCGGCGCCGGTTGGACGCTGTATCCGCCGCAGGCGATCCTGCCCGGCACACCCGGCTCGGAGGCGGGTATCCTGCTCATGCTAGCGTCGCTGGCCGTGTTCATCATCGGCTTCACCATGGGCGGCCTGAATTACGTGGTAACCATCTTGCAAGCCAGAACCCGGGGCATGACCCTGATGCGCATGCCATTGACGGTCTGGGGAATATTTGTGGCGACGGTGCTGGCCCTGTTCGCGTTCCCGGCGCTGTTTGTGAGCGCCATCATGATGTCGCTGGACATTCTGTTGGGAACCAGCTTCTTTATGCCGGCCATTATGACCATGGGCAGCGAGTCGGAGCATGTTGGGGGTAACCCGCTGTTGTTCCAACACTTGTTTTGGTTCTTTGGGCACCCTGAGGTGTATATCGTTGCGCTGCCCGCATTTGGCATCGTCTCCGATTTGATCAGCGTCCATGCGCGCAAAAATATCTTCGGCTACCGAATGATGGTGTGGGCGATCGTGATCATCGGCGCACTCAGCTTCGTTGTGTGGGCGCACCACATGTACGTGAGCGGCATGAATCCTTACTTTGGATTCTTTTTTGCGACCACAACGCTGATTATCGCTGTGCCCACCGCATTGAAAGTCTACAACTGGGTGCTGACCCTCTGGCAGGGGAATATCCATCTCACGGTGCCTATGTTGTTCTCGATTGCCTTCCTGCTGTTCTTTATCAATGGGGGTATGACCGGGCTGTTTCTCGGTAATGCGACTGTCAGCATGCCGCTGTCTGATACCTTGTTTGTGGTTGCACACTTCCACATGGTGATGGCGGTGGCGCCGGTAATGGTGGTGTGTGGCGCGATCTATCACTGGTACCCCAAAATCACGGGACGCTGGTATCACGAGGGCATGGCGCGATTCCACTTCTGGGTGACTTTTGTCGGTTCTTACCTGGTATTTTTGCCGATGCACTATCTCGGCATCATGGGTGTACCGCGCCGTTACTTCGAAATTACGGGGACCACATTTCTCCCCGACTCAGCTCAAAGCGTAAATGCCAGTATCACCATCGCTGCTTTGGTCGTCGGCTTCGCTCAGTTGGTGTTTATCTACAACCTCGTCGTGAGCGCATTTAACGGCAGGAAAGCGCCGGGCAATCCCTGGAACGCAACCACACTCGAGTGGCAAACCGCGCATACGCCACCGGAACACGGCAACTTTGGTGAGGAATTGCCCTGTGTGTACCGATGGGCTTACGACTACAGCGTGCCCGGTGTGGAGGAAGACTTCATTCCACAAAACGTGCCGCCACGTGATCGTCAGGCCGAGGTAACCCAATGAGCAGCATCTTTACTGAACAGCCTTGGATCCCCGATACCGGGCCGATAGCCCCGGCGCTCTCGGGCACCGAAATCGGCCTGAACGCGCGTCGGTCGGCGCTCAAAGTGCTGCTCAGTGTCGTGAGCATTTTCTTTCTGTTGATGATCGTGGCCTACGGTGGCCGGATGCTGTATCAGGACTGGCAGCCAACGCCGCAGATTAATTTGCTCTGGGCAAACACTGGCTTGCTTTTACTGAGTAGCCTCTGCCTTCAGGGCGCATTGATCTTCGCCCGGGAAGCAAAAATGGTCTGGGTGCAGCGCGCATTGGTCGGTGCAGCAGTGCTCACGGTGCTTTTCCTGGCGGGGCAACTCGCAGCGTGGCAGCAGTTGATCACGATGGTGCTGGGAGATTTCAGTAACCCGTCCGTGGGTTTTTTCTTCATGATCACGGGTATCCATGGCCTCCATATGGCGGGTGGCATGGTGGCTTTGTCACGTGCCATTAAGCGGGCTTTTGACGGGGGAAATGCTGCCGGAATCGAACACAGCGTATCCAACTGTGCTTTGTATTGGCACTACCTCCTCGGTGTGTGGCTGGTGGTGTTTGGGTTGTTGTTTAGCGGTAACAATTTCGAGGTCCTGCTCAGGATCTGTGGCTTTATCTAAGGGGGAAAGACCATGTCTACCGAGACGATGGCATCTGATTCACTGGAGTTAAAACCGGGGCTGGCGGGCTTCTTTGATGACTGGGGTTCAGATCAAAGAGCCTTCAAGGGAGTGCCTTGGGGTAAGGCGATGATGTGGATATTCCTCGTCAGTGACACCTTTATTTTTGGTTGCTTCCTCGCTTCCTACATGACGGTACGTATGTCGACTTTAGAGCCTTGGCCGAGTGCGAGCGAGGTGTTTGCATTGAGTTTTGGTGGGGCGCCAATCCCGCTCATTCTAATCGCCATCATGACCTTCGTGTTGATCACCTCGAGCGGGACCATGGCGTTAGCCGTGAATTATGGTTATCGCAAAAACAAGTGGGTCACGTTCTGGTTACTGCTCGCCACCGCGCTGTTGGGTGCGACGTTTGTCGGTATGCAGGTATTTGAGTGGAGCAAGCTGATTTTTGAGGAGGGTGTTCGACCTTGGGGTAACCCCATGGGTGCCGCACAATTTGGTTCGGTCTTCTTCATGGTCACGGGGTTTCACGGCTTTCACGTCTCGATTGGCGTGATTTTCCTCTTTATCTTTTCCTACAAAGTGGCGACGGGCCATCTCGATAAACAGACTCCGGGCTGGTTTACCAAGCGCGGCGGAAACTATGAGGAGATCGAGATACTGGGCCTTTATTGGCACTTTGTAGATTTGGTTTGGGTCTTTATTTTCGCGTTCTTCTATCTTTGGTAAGGGAGTCAGTTATGGATCATGCAGCGCATGGGCACGAGCCCGTTATCCGAGAGGAGGAGGCGATACAGCATCCGCTGGGAGTCTATTTCAAGATTTGGATTCTTCTGTTTGTGTTGAGCGCAATGTCTTACGCGGTCGATTTCTATCAGGTACAAGGCTATCTGCGGTGGTTCCTGATCCTTCTGTTTATGGTGTTGAAAGCCGGATTGATCATTGCCGTTTTTATGCACATGGTCTGGGAGCGCTTAGCCATGGTGTACTTTATTCTTGTGCCCCCAGCGCTCTTATTGACGCTGGTCGCGATCGGGTCATTAGAGGCAGATTGGACGTTTTTTCAAAGAGGAGTGTACTTTTTGAAGGAACTGATTATTGCCGCACCGGCTTCGCCGCATCACTGAACATAACCCAACCGATATCCTGATAAGGGGAACAGAAAATGGGTGGTCACAAGACCGAAGACACTAACTACACGACCCACGTTATTGTTTTTCTCGCGCTCACGGCGCTGATGTATGTTTTTGCCTACCTGTTGGTCGATCACAGCAAGGGTGTGCCGTCGCGGGTTGATACGGTCCACGCCGGCAAGCAGGAGTAGGGTTCAGCTGGCGCCTAGTCGCGCCACGTGAGCTGTACCGGCTCGCTGGCGCGATAAAGCTTCAGGAATTCCGCGGCAATTTCGTTGGGCACCAAGGGTGGACTGATGATGCCGGCATACCGACCGGCGGGATCCACCAGATAGATCGCACTGGAATGCGTTACCTCATAGACATTGGTGGCCGTTTCGGGCTCGGCTCTGAAAGGCGCACCCAGTTGTCTGGTCAGGTTGGTCAATTGTCCCACCGAGCCGGTGGCGCTCACGAACTCGGGATCGAAGTACTGAACATAACGCTGGAGTTGTAACGCCTTGTCACGCGCAGGATCCACAGAGATAAAAACAAACTGCAGGGTGTCTGTGTCGATGCCTTTTGCCAGGATGTCTCGTTTCACCTGCGACATGTCGTACAGGGTGGTGGGGCAGATGTCTGGGCAATACATGAAGCCAAAGAACAAGAAAGACCAGCGGGCGTCGAGCGATTTGAGGTCGAAGACACCCTTTGCATCGTCGACAAGTGCGAACTCGGCCAACGGCCGGCGTTCGGGGAAGGCAATCAGCGCAGGCGGGAGCTCAGATGCCGATGGCGGATTCCGGGTTTGCCAGAGTGTCCAATATCCGCCGATGACCAGAGCAACCCCAACGAGGGCTGCCGCTATCAGGAATATTATAGAGATGCGCTGCCGAGTCGCTGAATGCGGCAAAATGTTAGCCCCCGTGAGATTCAGGTGGCAGTCTGACAATGGCAGGCGGCCGGCGTCAATAATGCCTTATACAATTGGGTCAAATACCGGGCGAATGCAGTCGGCATGCATTACACTGGGTTCCCATCTTATCCAAGCCGACGACGGAGTGAGTTTTTTCCAGTGATGGAAACCAGTCTGACAGAGCGCGCCACCTGGCGGGACTACTACGAGTTATGTAAGCCAAACGTGGTTTGGCTCATGATCCTGACCGCGATTGTCGGTATGTGTATGGCAACGACCGGTTCGGTGGATCCCCGGGTGGTGGTGTTTGCGAGCCTGGGTATTGCGCTGTGCTCTGGTTCAGCGGCCGCGATTAACCACCTCGCAGATCAGCACGTCGATGCCATCATGGCGCGCACCTCCAGCCGACCCATCGTAAAGGGCAAAATCGATTCGCAGAGCGCCGCGGTCTTTGCATTTGTTCTGTGCTCCGTCGGGATGCTGATATTGCTGACTCAGGTCAATGCGCTAACGGCGTGGCTAACTCTGGCATCGTTGGTCGGTTATGCCTTTATTTATACGCTGTATCTGAAGCGAGCGACGCCGCAGAACATTGTCATCGGCGGATTGGCTGGCGCGATGCCGCCGCTGCTGGGTTGGACGGCAGTGACCAATCAGGTGGATGGTCATGCCCTGTTGCTGGTGCTAATTATCTTCGCCTGGACGCCGCCTCACTTTTGGGCGCTCGCGATTGCGCGTAAAGAGGAGTATGCCAAGGTAGAAATTCCGATGTTGCCGGTTACTCACGGGTCGCGGTACACGGCGCAGCACATCCTGCTCTACACCCTTATGTTGTTTGTGGCGACGTTACTGCCCGTAGCAACGGGAATGAGCAGTTGGCTCTATCTCATTGGCGCCTCGGCACTCGGCGCTGTATTCATTTTTCAGGCAGTGACCTTGCTGCGCACGATGAAAAATAGCGATGCCATGAAAATGTTTCGCTTCTCGATCGTATACCTCATGGCGATTTTCCCGATAATGTTGCTGGATCACTATCTTCTGCCCAAGGTAGTGTTGTAACCAACGCGCGATGCTTCTGATCTTTTTTGAGGGGTGCTGTCGCACCGCGGGCGCTTATGGATGACATTCAAGATCTGCTGTCGATCGAGCCCTTTCTGTGGAGTTCGGTGGGGAGTTGCATCCTCTGCGGGAGCCTTATCGGTCTCGAGCGTCAGGTCAAAGGCAAGCCGGTCGGGATCCTTACCGCGTCGCTCATAGTGCTTGGGACCTATATTTTCCTGACGATATCGCAGCACTTTTTTCCCAACGCTTCGGACCCCACAAGAATCATTGGTCAGATCGTGACCGGGATTGGATTTCTTGGTGCGGGGGTGATGTTGGCAAAAGACGGTGTGATTTTGGGCGTCACCTCAGCGGCGACAATTTGGGTTTTGGCCTCAATTGGCGTGATCATTCCTGTCGCGGGTAACGGCACAGCTATCAAGATGTCGCTGGTTGTCTTGGCGATTCTTCTCTCTGTGGACCGATTGGAGCGAATATTCTCCTCGCTCACCCGCGGTGTTCACTCCCATTACAGTGTCTGGCGGCAGGGAGAGGATCGTCCTTCGTGGTGGCGTAAACGGTATGTCGAGCCCGGGGCGAGTAACCGCGTAGTCGAGCGTGACCCGTGATGGATGCACGATTCAGAATTAGCCCGATTTTTTTAAAAGGCGCTTCTGTGATGTTCAACCAGGCGCTGCACTTAGCTGGCGGTCTGCGCTTTGCCGCTGTCGCGTTAGTGGCTTTGGGCGCGGGCGCTGTCGCAGCAGATGCCGACTATGACCTGGTAATCAACCACGGCCGGGTGATTGACCCGGAGAGCCAGCTGGATGCCGTGAGGGCCCTGGGTATTAGACAGGGCAAAATTGTGGCTATCAGTGAGGCGCCGCTGAGGGCCGATCGATCGATCGATGCCAGCGGTTTGGTGGTGAGTCCGGGATTCATCAACTTGCACTCTCACAGTATGGCCCAACCGGGATACCGGCTGGAGCTATTGGACGGGGTAACGACCGTACTGGAGCTGGAAGCAGGCGCCTTTCCGATCGCTCGGCACGGGCAGCGCTTGGGGGAAGGACCGCTGACGCATTTCGGCGCTTCCGTTGGGCACGCATGGATTCGCATGCAGGTTATCGATCCCGAGGCGATAGCCGAGGTGGCGCGCTCCGGTCGGATCGATATGTCGGGAAGGGCATTCACCCAGCCGGCCAATCAAGAGGAAATCGATCGTATTAAGATAATCATGGAGCGGGAGCTTGCCGCGGGTGGTCTGGGTATCGGATTACTCCTCGATTACATGACCCGCGCGGTGAACGACCCAGAGCGTGACATGATTTTTTCGGTGGCTGCCCGCTTTGGGGTGCCTGTATTTGCCCACGTCCGGCGTGGTATCGATGGTGACCCCGCGGGACTGGAGGAAGTCCTCGCAGTTGCGGAACGTTCGGGAGCGTCGCTCCATATCTGCCATCTGAATGCCAGCGCGATGAGTGGCGTGGATGATTGGCTCGACAAAATTGACGCGGCCAGGGCGCGGGGAGTGGATGTAACGACAGAGATGTTCCCGTGGACGTCGGGATCTGCGGCTATTTCATCCGACGTTTTTTCCCGCAACTGGCGGGAGATTTTTGCGATTGATTATGGTGACGTGCAATGGGCGGAAACCGGCGAATGGCTCACGGAAGCTACCTTCAACACCTATAGGATTGAGCGGCCGGAAGGGCAGACCATGCACCACTATATTCGCGAGGATTGGAATCGCCGCGCCATTAGTAGACCCCATGTGATGGTGGCCAGCGATGCTATGCCGCTTGCGAATTATGAGCGTAAGGTCGTGCCCAACGGCGCCGGAACGTCGACCCGCGTATTGGGCCAATACGTGCGTGAGGAGCGGCTACTGACCCTTTCGGATGCCATTGCCCGGCTTAGCTTGCTGCCCGCACAACGTATGGAGGGCTTCGCGTCAGCGTTTCGCGATAAAGGTCGAATACAAGTCGGCGCGGATGCAGATTTGGTCTTATTTGACGCAGCTCGAGTGGCAGCGCGCGCGAGTTATGAGAGCCCATTTTTGGCACCGGCGGGTATGGAGTACGTCTTAGTGGGCGGCACCGTGTCCGTGAGAGACGGCGCCCTGTCTGACGAAGCGGGCGCCGGCATCAAATTGATTAACTCGCTCGGTGACGATTGAAGACTACGGGGTTTGGCTCTCTACCCCTCTCGCGTCCTGCTCTTCCGCCAGTGAAACAAGAAACGAAAACTCTCTGGCGTAATCATCAAACCGCTTGAGACGGCCCGACGCGCCGCTATGTCCTGCAGACATGTCGGTATACAACATCAGTTTATTGCGATTCGTGCGTTTTGCCCGAAGTTTGGCGACCCATTTTGCCGGTTCAAAATACTGAACCTGTGAGTCGTGCAGGCCAGTGGTGACCAACAGGTGTGGATATGCCTGCTCCTTCACCTGATCATAAGGTGAGTAAGCGAGCATGTAGTCGTACGCGGCCTTCTCCCGAGGGTCTCCCCACTCGTTCCACTCGCCCGTGGTCAATGGTATTGAGGGGTCCAGCATCGTGGTGATCACGTCGACGAAGGGCACTGCGGCGATCACGCCATGATACAAATCCGGAGCCATATTCAGCACGGCGCCCATGAGTAACCCGCCCGCGCTACCGCCACGGGCATAGGTTCTTGAGGTATCAAATATTTGCTGATCCTGTAGCGCGGCAGTGGCGTCAATAAAATCGGTGAATGTATTCACCTTATTCATCATCTTCCCCGCCTCATACCAGCCCCGACCCTTTTCTTGTCCCCCACGAATGTGCGCGATAGCGTAGACAAATCCGCGATCTAGCAGGCTAATAAGCGCCGGATTAAAGTACGGCAGGGTAGAGCTACCATAAGACCCGTAGCCGTAAATCAGGCCCGGCGCTGTCCCATTTAGCGGTGTGTCTTTGTGAAACGCTAGGGTGACGGGTATCAGTTCTCCATCTCGAGCGACCACATCCATCCGTCGGGTCGCGTAGCGATCGGCACTGAAATCGCCGGGCACGCGCTCCTCTTTCAACAGCGCTCTTGTCCCCGTGGCCAGATTAACTTCCCAAGTTTGATTGGGTTTTGTCAGGCTGGTTTGCAGGTAGCGGACAACCGTGGTGTCAGCGCTGACGTTATCGACGGCCCAATATGCCGAGGCAGCTTCGTCGTTATCGATAAAGATCTTTTCCCCGGTCTGGGTATGGTGTGCCCATAGGTTCCGCTGGCCATTCTGCTGCTGTTCCAGCACCAGCCAGTCACTGATCGTGGTCATGCCATCCAGTAAGGTATCTTCTGTTTCAGGAAGAAGCTCCTGCCACTGGGTCTTGTCGGCCGCGGTCACGATATCCGAAATCATGACTCGGAAATTTTTGGCGCCCCAGTTAGAGAGAATGTAGAGCTTTTCGCCTGCATCCTCTATCGTGTACTCGTGCCCCGTTTCTCGGGGCACAACGGGCTGGAACTCACCGGTGGGGTCCGCTGCCGAGAGTATCTGGGTTTCGGTTGTGGTGGTTTCATTGTGCTGTAGCACCAGCCAAGCGCCGGATCGGCTTCGAAACAAACTCGTATAAAAAGTATCGTCTAACTCCTCGTAAACCATCACGTCTTCGCTAGCGGGCGCGCCAAGGCGGTGTCGCATCACATACTTGGCGAGCAGGGTCTGCGGATCTCGTCGGATATAGAACAAGTATTGACCATCGGCAGACCAGGCGAGATCTGGCGCTGCCCCCGATAGCTGATCAGGTAGGAACTCCCCGCTTTGGGTATCCAATATTCGGATGTCATGGATGCGTCGCCCCAGAAAGTCCTCGGCCACGGCAATGAAGCGTCCGTCGTCCGAGGGCAGTAGGTTTGCCATGCTATAGAAGTCGAAGCCATCAGCTCTGACATTGCCGTCGAGCAGTATTTCCTCTTCCGCTTCGAGACTGCCTTTGCGTCGAGCGTGGATGGCAAAATCCTGGCCTGCCTGAAAGCGGGTGTAATACCAATGTGCGCCCAGTTGAATCGGGACGCTGCTGTCTTCTGGGGAGAGTCGTCCCACCATCTCTTCATACAGTGTCGCGTGCAGTGCCTGCGAGGCTTGAGATTCATGCGCAGTCCACGCATTTTCTTGCTCCAGATACGCCAGAATCTCGGGATCTGTCCTCGAGTCGTCTCGCAGCCAATAGTAGTCGTCGATGCGCCGGTCCCCATGAATCTCCATCGTGTGGGGCCGCTTGGCTGCCAGCGGCTCTTTTAATTCGGTGCCGGTATCCTGCGAGGTGAGTTCTTTGTGGTGGTCGTCGGCCTGGCACGCCATTAAGGACAACATCAATGTGAGCAGAGCAAGTGGTTTCATGTGACCTAACTCCAAAGTGTGATGCTCGCGCATGGGCGCGAGAATAAACCGTCTGAGATAGTCGGCGATAGTCCAGCGGCGCCCCCCTTTTTTTGGCAGAGGTGTTGTGCTTTATGTCGTGACGGCGCTACGTGCCGAACAGTCACCGACGGAGAGAACGCGCGGTGAGGCTCTAGTGGGGGTTGCCCTCGTAGATTTTTTTTAGCCTACCGGTATCCAATATCTGCACATGCCCGTAGTGCTGTTTGACGACACCTGCTTGGATCAGGGTTTTAATAGCCTGATGTAAAGACTGGCGGGAGCAATGCGCCATTCGCGCTAATTCCTGAGACGTCAGATGGACCTCGTGAGTCTGCCGTTTCACACCACTCATCTCAATGAGCATGAGCAGGAGGCCAGCGATACGGCGCGGCCGCTCCCGGACCAAGTTGTGCTGCTGCAAGTTAAGTGCAGCCCTGAAGCGGGTGGCTTCAATTTTGAGCACCAGTGGGTAGAGGGCGGGGTGATCCTCGAGGAGTTTCAGCGCGACATGTCGGGGAATACCCAGAATGTGGCTGTTACCTGCGCCAACGAGGTTGCGTTCGGCAGGGGTATCGTGAAAAAGCGCGATCCAGCTCGATGTGCTGCCAGGGCCAAAGATTGCCAAGGTCATTTCTTCGCCGTCTGTCGAGCGCGCTACCATGGCTATCTCGCCTGTGACGATCACCCACAGATGATGGTGTGGATCCCCGGCGGCTTGCATAACCTGCCGATGATCGAGCGCATGCAAGCGGCACTTGCCTAACAGCGTTTGACGTTCTGTGGAGTCTAGTCGGTCAAACACGGGCAGTCGCCCCAGAAACTTGGCGAGTTCGCGTGTGGGAAGATCTTGCGCCATCAATGCCGGCCAATCGGAAGATTGTCACATTTTAGACATTTCTCGCTCAAGGGTGCTGGTACATTGAAGAAAACCAGAGAGACGTCATGACATCACAACCATTCAATCAAACCCGTCGGGTCGCGCTCCTTAACGATTTGTCCGGTGAGTGCTTCGATGTGTTAGTGATTGGCGGCGGCATCACAGGCGCGGGCGTCGCGAGAGACGCGGCCATGCGGGGCCTCTCGGTCGCACTGATTGAGGCGCAGGATCTCGCCAGCGGAACGTCGAGTCGGAGTTCAAAAATGATTCACGGGGGCCTGCGCTATTTGGTGTCAGGCGATGTGGCCGTGGTGAAGGAGTCCGCATCAGAGCGCAGTACATTGCATCGTATTGCACCGCACCTCGCGCAAAAGACGCCTTATGTCATACCAACCACTAACCTGCAGAGTAAGTTGATGCTGCGTGCCGCACTGTGGGCCTATGAGCGGCTCGGCGGTGTGGAGCGAGAGGACTACCACGAGGTTTGGTCGAGGGAGGAGCTTGCCCAAAGAGAACCGCTGATTGAGCGATCGCGGTTAAACGGCGCCGTGGTGTACCCGGAATTTCTGACTGATGACGCGCGATTGACCGTCGCGACAGTGCGTTCGGCGATCGATCACGGTGCCGTGGTCTCCACCTATCTGAGAGCCGTGAATATTCGCCGTGAGGGCGACTTTGCGGTCAGCGCCGTGTCGACGCTTCCCGGGGATCAGCGTGAGGTAACGGTAAGGGCGCGGGCCGTTATCAACGCCGCAGGGCCCTGGGTAGATCAAGTATGTGGACTTGAGGGGGATCAGCAGAACCGGTTGGCGCTGAGTCGAGGGGTTCACTTGGTCTTTGATCATGCTGATTTACCGGTACGCAACACGGTGGTCATGCGGACGCGTGATAGCCGTCGCATTTTTGCCGTGCCGCTGGGCCGCTACACGTATATCGGAACTACCGACGATTACCATCCCGAATATGAATACTGGCCCCCGGTAACGGAGCAGGATGTGGATTATTTGTTGTCTTCGACCCGTCGCGTGATGCCAGAGGCAAACCTTTCTGCAGACCGGATTGTCTCGGTGTGGTCGGGAATCCGGCCGTTGGTGGGTGACGGTTCGGGGCGCGCCTCCAAAGAACTCTCGCGTAAGGATGAGGTGTGGACTTCTTCGACGGGTCTACTTTCGTTGGGAGGCGGCAAGCTGTCAGCCTATCGGGCAATGGCCGAGCGAATCGTCGATACGCTGATCGAAAATCATGCCTTCACAGCGAAGCCTTGTTCAACCGGAGAGGTCCCACTGCCCGGTGGAGAGAGCATCACACCGGCTGCGACGCTGGAGGGCCTGGACATGACGCAAGCGGAGCGCCTAGCGCGGCTGTACGGTACCGAAGCCCCCGAACTTGCGCGCATCGCCCTCGAAAAAAGCCTGGTGGCGGCAGAGGCACGCCATGCCGTTTTGTGCGAGGGAGCTCAGCGCCTTGAGGATTACTGGGCGCGGCGCAGCAGTCGCGCCTGGTTCGACGAAGCGGCAGGCCTGTCTATCCTCCCCGAGGCCGCAGAGGCGATGGCCGCGTTACTGGGTTGGGACGACGCGCGAAAAAATGCAGAAGTCAAAAACTGCGAGGATATTGATCGCGCGAGTCGAGCGGGTTTTATGGCCGGCAGCAGCGCATGTGGAGATGCAGGCGATGCTAGAGCAGCTGGCTGAATTGATTGGCGCTGATCAGATAGTCCATGACGCTGAGACCCTCGCGGAATACCGGTTTGATCGTTGGTGCCTAAAGCACTGGCAGGATTGGCGCGGCGAGGCGTTGAGTACGCCTGCCTGTGTGGTGCGTCCGCGACATACTGAAGAGGTCCAGGCGGTAGTGCGTTTTGCTCAAGAGCACGCGATTCCGATTGTACCTTGGGGGTTGGGCAGCGGTGTTTGTGGCGGCATTGAACCCACCAACGCGCAGATTCTGATCGATATGAGCGCGATGAATCGGGTAGTAGCCATCGATGAGGACAACCTGCTTCTGACGGTGGAGGCGGGCATTAATGGTCTGGTAGCGGAGGAGGCAGTGGCAGCGGTGGGGCTCACGATTGGGCATTGGCCGCAGTCCATAGGGATTAGCTCGGTGGGCGGCTGGATCTCCACCAGAGCCTCCGGACAGTTTTCAACGGCCTACGGCAATATTGAAGATATTGTGTACTCGCTGGAGATGGTTCTCCCAAGCGGGGAGAAAGTCACCTTGGGTAAAGCGCCTCGGGCAGCAGCTGGACCTGATTTGCGACATGTGGCACTGGGCGCAGAGGGAATACACGGGATCGTCACTCGCGTCACGCTATCGCTGCGCAGGCAGCCCGAGTGTCGACAATTCAGCGCTTGGTATGCTCCCAATATGGCGTCGGGCTTTCGCGCGCAGCGGGAGATCGTCCAGCAGGAGTGGCGGCCCCCGGTGATGCGCCAGTACGATGCCTCTGAGGTTACGCGACTGTTTCCCGACTATGTGCGTGGGGAAGACTGCCTGATTTTGCTGGTGCACGAAGGGCCGACGGCGCGGGTTGCAGCTGAACTCAGCGCTGTACAGGACATCATGACGTCGCTGGCGCTGGCACCCGCGGATCCGATGGCGGCGGAAGGTTGGATGAGTCACCGCAACAATGTGCCCGAGTGGCGCGACTTGCTGGAGCAGGGGTTGATTGCGGATACCATCGAAGTCTCTGGTACCTGGACACAGATCGACGCCATCTATGACACGGTGGTAGCGGCATTGAAGACGGTGCCCGACTGCGTCAACGCCTCGGCTCACAGCTCACACGTCTATCGATCCGGCATTAATCTCTACTTTACTTTTGCCTGCATGCCGGAAGATGCCGG
>JAYPXQ010000047.1:4962-16693 GCA_038135595.1 Halieaceae bacterium | reverse complement strand
CGAATGCTGCAAAGAGAGTCCGATGCCTGAGTCTGCTGAGCAACGCTATATCATTGATAAAACAGTATTTTATCCCGCTTTAATTCTGTTATTCGGCGCCATTTTTTTGCTACTGTTGGTGCCAGAAAAGGGCAGTGACCCTTTCGCCGGGCTGCAAGCGGTCATTGTCGATACCGCGAGCTGGTTTTATGTGTTCATTGCCGGTTTGGTCTCTGTAGTGGTGATTGGCCTTGCGATTTCGCGGTATGGCGATATCAAGTTGGGCCCGGACCACTCGGAGCCTGAGTACAGCTACGGCTCCTGGTTCGCGATGCTGTTTGCGGCCGGTATTGGCATTGGGCTTATGTTTTACGGTATCGCCGAGCCGGTCATGCATTTCTTATCGCCTCCGACGGGCCCCGGGGGCACCCCTGCGGCGGCCACTGAAGCCATTCAGATCAGTTATTTTCACTGGGGATTTACGGCCTGGGCGATCTACGCTGTCGTGGCCATGATCCTCGCTTACTTTGCCTACCGGCACGATCTGCCGCTGACACTGAGGTCGGCCTTTTACCCACTGATTGGGGAACGCATTCACGGACCCGTTGGTGCGGCGGTAGACGTATTCGCAGTGATCTGTACCACCTGCGGTATTTCGGTGAGTTTGGGTTTGGGGGTGCTACAGATCAATACGGGTTTTAACTACCTGTTTGGCTTGCCAATTGACGTGTGGGTTCAGGTCGGACTCATTTTTGCGACGATGGCGCTGGCCACGGCTTCGGTCATTTTGGGGTTGGACTCAGGCATCAAGCGTCTGTCAGAGATCAATGTGGTGCTTGCAGTCATGTTGCTGTTGCTGATCTTGCTCACAGGCCCCACCGCCTTGTTGTTGGCGGGAACGCTGCAGAATTTTGGGGCGTATGTGGCGGGACTGGTTCCTCGCACGCTGGACATGTACGTCTATGAGCCCACCGAGTGGTTTGGTGGATGGACCATCTTTTACTGGGGCTGGTGGATCAGTTGGGCACCTTTTGTGGGCGTGTTTGTAGCGCGCATTTCCAAGGGGAGAACCATCCGGGAGTTTCTGGTGGGCGTGACGGTTGTGCCTACTTTATTTATTTGTCTGTGGATGGGGGTATTGGGCGGTAGCGCACTGGATGTCATTACCAATCAGGGATTTGTCGAGTTGGGTACGGCGGTGCAGGAAAACCCCGCGGTGGGGTTGTTCCGGTTCCTGGAGTTTTTGCCCGCCACCGAGCTGCTCAGCGTCATTTCTCTGATCATGATTGTCATTTTCTTTGTTACCTCGGCTGACAGTGGCGCCATGGTGCTCAACATGCTGAGTGCCAATGGCGTCGATAACACCCCCGCATTGCAGCGCACCATTTGGACTTTCGTTATTGCGCTGGCGGCTTCTCTCTTATTGCTGGGAGGCGGCTTGCAGGCCCTGCAAACGGCGACCATCGCCAGCGCGCTCCCTTTTGCCGTGGCCACTCTCGGTGCGATGTGGGGTTTCGGTCGTGCTTTGGTGGTCGACGGTGCAAAACGGCAGGCACACTCGATTCACACGCCGCCCGCACTCGCGGCAGAGGGTTGGCGCGATCGGCTGAATTTGTTGCTTGATTACCCCGATGAAGAAGCGGTGGCACGATTTCAGCGGGACACGGTTCGCCCGGCGATGGTCTCTTTCGCTGCGGCTTTGGCCGACCGAGAAGTAGTGGCACGCGTCGTTGCCGAGGAGGGTAGCGGGTCGGTAAGGATCGAGGTTGCACACGGTGACGAGGTCGATTTCGTCTACGAGGTGCAAGCCCGCAGTCATCCTCTGCCGGATGTTTCTCTGGGCGTATCAGCTACGAACGAGGCCAAGAGCGCTTTTTATCGTGCTGAGGTCCACCTCGCGGAGGGGGGGCAGGATTACGATGTCATGGGCTGGAGCCAGGAACAAATCATCGTCGATATCCTCAACCAGTATGAGGACCATCTACACTTTTTGCACATACAGAGACATTAGCGTCAGCTTTCTCGCACTATCTCGACCGGGTGGATGGGTGGTTTTTTACGCTCCGGGTTGATCTTGAGCATGCTGGGGATCATGGCGTTAAGCGCCGCCTGCCGGTTCTCTGGAGCAGGATGGGTGCTGAGGAATTCTGCCGGGCGATCGTCGCTGAGATCCCCCATTTTTTGCCACAGAGTCACCGCCGCTTCGGGATCAAAACCCGCCTTGGTCGCTAATATCATCCCCATGATATCGGCTTCATTTTCTGCTTCCCGACTATTGGGTAGCGTGAGGGCAACCGTCGCAACCGCTGCCGCGCCCGCAACCGCAACACCGCTGTTATCCGATGCCGCGCCAATCATGGCGACGCCCAACGAAGTCGCCATCGCCCGCGACATTCGCTCGGCCGTATGATTTGCGAGGGCGTGGGAAATTTCGTGCCCCATGATTTGCGCGAACTCATCGTCGGTCAGCTCGAGTTGATCAAACAGGCCGGTATAGACGGCCATTCGCCCCCCAGCCATACACCAAGCGTTGACGGTATCGGCATCGTCAACGATCGCCACGCTCCATTTCCAGTCGGCACTCTCCGGATAATCTGTTACCGCTTTTGACACCAATTGGCCGGTGATACGGGCGACTCGCGCCACCATGAGCGGGTCGCTCACGAGTTTGTCCTCTTCATCGAGCTGACGAACCGTATCGAGGTAAGCGGTCTCCGATTCGATGATGGCGGCGTCGGGAGAGATGAGAATAAACTGGCTTCTCCCGGTCGGGCTGGTCGCGCAACTGACCAGGCAGGCGCAAACAGCGCCAAGCGCGAGGTGCTTGAAAGTATTCGTAACCACGGATGATGGCATCATCTATCAGGTCCTTCTGATGGGCGGTGTGCACGCGAGAGCGTAGACAAAATGGCGGGTTCTCGCCATGGCATTAGTCACAGTCGACAGTGGTCGCACCGCTATTGGTTTAACCCGGCTCCGACTCTGCTCCCGCCGCAACCCGTAGCAAGCCCCGGTAGACGCCGCGAGCGTTGGATTCTCCGATGATGACCCGATACACATCTTCACTGATCGGCAAGCTGATGTCGTTTTCGCGCGCCAGTTCGATAACGGTGGGGGCGCTCTTTACCCCTTCAGCCACCATGTGCATGCTATCGATGATGTCGTCTATGCGCCGGCCTTTGGCCAATTCCATACCCACATGGCGGTTTCGGCTCTGGGGACTGGTGCAGGTGGCAATCATGTCCCCCATGCCCGCCAGCCCCGCAAAAGTCTCCGCTCTTCCACCGAGCGCTTTGCCCAGGCGACTCATTTCGGCCAGTCCGCGGGTAATCAGAGCGGCACGGGTATTGTCACCCGCGCCGAGCCCATCACCCATGCCGACGGCGATGGCAATAATGTTTTTCAATACGCCACCGAGTTCGCAACCAATGACGTCATCGTTGGTATAGACCCGAAATAAACCCGCATTGAGCACCCCTTGGAGCGCCAAGGCAGCCTCGTGGTTCTCAAGCGCCAGTACACTGGCGGCGGCTTGACCTGCAACAATTTCCCGCGCCAGGTTGGGCCCGGTCAGCACTCCGGAAATGCTCGCAGGTGCCACTTCTCGGATAATCTCGGTCATCCGCATGCGGGTATTTTTTTCCAGTCCCTTGCTCAAGCTGATGACGGGGACGGCATCAGTGATGTCGGGCAGTGCGTTACTGAGGACCTCCCTGAAGTGGCTACTGGGTACCGCGATGAGTACTGCATCGGCCCCAGTGACGGCCTCACCAATATCTGTCGTCGCCCTCAGCTTAGGATTGAGGGCAGCGTCGCCCAGATAACGTGGATTGCGATGGTCCTCGTTGATCGCGTCAACAATAGCCGCATCTCTCGCCCACAGCACCGACGTGCAATTGCGACTGATTACAGAGGCCGTTGTTGTGCCCCACGAGCCACCTCCCAGTACCGCGATTTTAAAGGGCTTCACGAGCAGCATCCCGCAAGGTGCCGGCACCGCGCTGAGCGATACTCAAAGCGCGAATGACCTCAAGCCGCCGGATCACCTGGTTTAGGGCCTCCGCTTGCGCGCCTCGCCCCTCATCCGAATCGATCAAATGACGGCTGGCTAACATTTTCCACGCGTTGGCAAACAGCAGCTTTCCAATGGATGCCTCACTACTGATTCTTCGCTGTAAGTATGCCTGCTTGCCATAGCTCATGCATCGACTTATAAACGTCTCTTCATCAAAGCCCGGTTCCTCGCCGAACCGCATTAAAATGTCGGCGCCGATACTGTAGGCCTCGGCAAAAATCATCAGTGTGAAGTGCCCTACCTTCGGAGACAGGGCGTTGAACAGGGTTCGGGCGTAGTCGGCGTCCGCCTCGAGCAGCGCCCGCCATCCCTGCGCCTCGCGACTCAGCTCTTCGTCAATCTGGGCTTCAAATTCCTGGGTTTCGGGATAAAAGAACTCGAATTTGAACAGGTCCCTGAGTTCCCGCACCTCACTCCAAAAGCGTTCTATTCTGGGAACCTCGGATGTTTCCTCGGCGACGGCGAGCAGCGCCAGCTCAGCCACAGCGCGATGCAGAAAAAAGTGGACAATGGTGTTGCGATAAAAGCTGGCGATGGCGGCTTGGCCCTCAGCAATGCCATAAACCGTCTCGGGCCCGCCGTCAAAACGAGTAATGATGCCCTCATCGATCATATTGCCCAGTAGCGCTGGCATATCTTCTGCGAAGGTCGCCTTGAAATCCGGTGATAGCCTGAAACCACGGCTCGTTGCCCACTGGGTGATATCGCTGACCTCACGAATCACTTCAGTCTCCGTCAGCGCTCGCGGAAACGCTCCCAGCAACGAGGCCGAGACCACGGCGGGGAAGGTGGCCGGTGTCACTCTGTTGGCTTCAACGGCGACCTGAAAAGCAATTTTAGAAATGGCGAGCAGGTCGTCGGGCAACGGCGCTTGGTCAAGCTTGACCGGTTCGCCAAAGTCGACATGGATGCGGCCCATGGGTCGCGCCAGACTACGTAAATAGCTCACCAACCAGCCTACAGACTCAGGTGCTTTGGGAACCCCTGCTTGCTCACGAGCGTATTCCTCTGCGTCTCGAACCAGATCGTACGAGACTGAAACGGGGATGATATGGATATCCTGAGCCCCCGCATGATGCGCGCCCTCCAGCACATATTTCAGTAAGCCATATTTGGGAGGCATCAGTTTTCCCAGCCGCGAGCGCGTGCCCTCGAAAGACCAGGTCATCGGAAAGCGCTTCTCCATGAGGTAACCGATGTATTGCTTCAGACTGAGTTTATAAATCTCGTTGTCCTGGAAGCTGCGACGAATAAAAATTGCACCCGCGCGCCTGAGCAAGAATCCCAGCACGGGAATATTCAAATTAGCGCCGCCAAAAAAATGGGGCATCGGAAAATCGTTGTCGAAGAGAATTTTTGGCACAACGAAGCCGTCGATGTACGTTTTATGCGTCCACAAGAGCGCTGAAGGATACTGACGCACAATCTGTCTGACTCTTTCGAGGTCCTGAGCGTCGTATTGCAGCGTTTTGTCGTAGCCCAGACCCAAGCCGAGGTTACACAGCTTGGCCCAGACGTCGAGCCAGAATCGCGTGGGGATCGAAATCATCTCGCGCAAATATTCCTTGGCCTCGGCCTTCACCGCTTTTATCGGCATGCCGCTATCGGCGGCAATCTTGACGAGTTCGGCTCGGAAGCTTCGGCTGTTTCGGATGCTTTGGCGCACATAGCGTGGGACTTTGTAGCGTCCACCGATCAGCTGGCGCTCGGCAATATCCATGACGATGGCGGCCTGACGCACGACAAAGACGGCAAAAGGTTCAATCTCCGTACTCGGAGCTAAGTCAGATTTGGATTGGAAGCGTTCACCTAAAGCGACTAATGACCCGGGCTCACCCAACGTCAAATGCAGCCTGTCTGGGTGGCGCCAGGCGATGGCGCGGGCCAGCCATCGCGGAGGACTCCCGTCGCCACTCGAAAAAATATCCGTCAGTTTTGGCCCTTTACTGGCGACCTCATCAGGACGTGTCCAACACAGTCGAAGCGGCGCTACGATCGCTTCTGGGTGACGCGTTATTGCGGTAACGAGTTCCTGCACCAAAAGTGACTTACGGTCATCGCGAAGATCCAGAGCAACGATTTCGCTAGTGCGGCCTGGGGTGCTGTGCGCCGCGATACTGCCCTCCAGCAGGCGCCGGTCAAAGCTACCGCGAGCGTCGAGAAGAAAAATGACGGGGGCATCGCCGTCCGGCCATGGGTTAGCACCGATGCGCATTAAATAACCGTTGGTTTCTGTGACGGGTGTGCACCCTCAGCCCGAGTGTGCTCACTCAATGCCTCGTGGCCGGAGCCTCTTGCTCTTCCAAGTCTAGAAAGCCATCCAAAGCCGAAGGATGGAGCGCTTCTTTTTGTTGGCTTTGCCCGTGGGTTTTGTTGATGTCAGCGGCGGCTTTACCGCTGGCGTTGCGCAGTTGCCTTCGCTGGCCGCGCACCTCGGGTCTCAAGTCGTCGGGTGTACGGCGATGTAATTCCGCAGTCTCTTTTACCGACAGTTCAGGTTGTCCGAGTGTTCGTGCAAACGCATTGCGCACCAGGGCCACGTGTTGATCAATGGTCTCTACTGACCAGAATGAGGTATCGATGGCGGGTAAAACATCGACATGAACTGTCCCGCTGCGGAAGACAGGGTCACCTTTAGGCGAGATATCCCCAGAGTTATGGATGACCACCGGGATAATAGGCAGGCCCGATTGTATAGCAATGTGGAAGCCGCCCTTTTTAAACGCGCCCAGTTTCCGTGTCGGCGCCCGGGTACCCTCGGGCGCGAGGACGAGGCTTTTGCGTTCCTTGTTCATGGTGTCAACCACCGGCGCCATGGCGTCTATCGCCGCCTGACGGTTACTCCGATCAATGAACACCACGCCTGAGGCCCCCATGAGCGGGCCGATGATGGGAAGATTTTTCAGTTCGCGTTTGCCAATCCCCACGATATCTCGCCGAATCAGGCTGGCCATCACCAGCATATCGGCGTTGCTCTGGTGGTTAAACATGAAAATAGCGGGGCGGCTATTCCAGAGATTTTCGCGTCCACGGACATCGAGTTTCATCCCAATGAGTGCGCTCGCGGTATCGGCGAACAGCGAGATAGAGAAATTGACCGCGTCGCGACGGGAGCCGCTGAGGGCGTACAAGGGAAGCGCCATCATAAAACTACTTACCAGCGAGCCTGTAGCGGCGAGTGATCGCAGGATCTCGCCACCGGTCGCATTGCCGCGACTTGAAAAGTCAGCATTCGGCCAGCGCCGTTCACCAGCGATGACTCTCAGCTGCTTGCTGCCGTTGAGAACCACCGGATGGCCGACACTCTCAAGCAGTTCAATATCGTCGGTGCTGTCGCTGTAAAAAAAGGCGCGATCAATCGTAGTGTCGTGCTTCTCTGCAAATGCCTCCGCGGCCCGGACTTTACCTTCACCGAAGCATGTGGGAGTGACGACACCGCCAGTGAAGTACCCGTCCACTACCTCTAGGTCGGTGGCAAATACCTCGTTTATGCCGAGGTCTTTCGCTGCCGGTAACACCTGATAGGGCGTGGCTGAACTGATAATCGCAATGCTATGCCCCTTTGCGCGGTGTGCATCGATGAGTTGTCGCGCTTCAGGATAAATGAGCTTGGCGATAGCACGTCGAAACAGCCGTTCGCTGTTAGCCGCGTATTCGCTCTCGGAGCGACCCGCCAGATATTGCGCGTGGACTGCCATCAGCGCTGAAAAGCCCAGCGAGCCGATACCAAACCGGGTCGCCGCCTGTGTCAGTTGAATGAGGTCTGCGGGGGATAGCTCCCCTCGGGAAATCTGGTCCTTCAGAAAGGCGGTCGCTGAGTATCCCGAGATGATGGTCCCGTCGAAATCGAACAGCGCGCAGGTCTCTGGACCCGGCTCTGATTCAGCGATCTGCCTGAGCAAATAAGAGAGTGACACGTGAACTAGCCTTGGGCGAAGGGATTGGCCCTTTCAAATGTTGAACATTACACGTTTGAAGGCGCGAGAACCAAGCGTAAAAACCCCAAAACTGCCGTTCTAACCACTCGTCTAAAAGGATATTTGGTGCGCTAATAGCAGCGTTCGCCCGCGCTCGGGCCTCATTTGATAAGGATCGTTTTGGCAATGGATTACGGTTTAGTCACCCTACTTCCCACGGTGCTGGTACTGGGGCTGGCCATCTGGAGCCACCGCACGCTGGAGTCTGTGCTCGCGGGAGCGCTATTCGCCTTCTTTATTTTGGAGGGTTCATCGTTTCTGGATGCGATGGCGGGGGCGACATTGCAGGTGCTCATGACCGAGGATGTCGCCTGGGTCATGCTGGTATGTGGTCTTTACGGCGGTTTTATAGGGCTGTTGGTAAAGGGTGGGGGTTCGCACGCATTTGGGCGTGCGCTGATCGACCGCATTGAGACCAAGCGCGGCAGTTTGCTGGCTACTTGGGGATTGGGCTTGGTGATCTTTTTGGATGACTATCTCAATTCCCTGACCGTCGGTGCCACCATGAAGGCAGTGACAGATCGCTTTCGCACCTCCCGGGCCATGCTCGCCTATGTCGTTGATTCAACCGCCGCGCCGCTGTGTCTGCTCATCCCTCTGTCGAGTTGGGGCGCTTATTTTGCCAGTCTCCTCGAGCAAAACGGTGTGGCAGCCGAAGGGGAGGGGTTGCAAGTCTTCGTCGAGACTATCCCCTACATGTTCTATCCGATTGTGGCCATTCTCATCGTACCGTTGGTGGCGATGGGCATTATTCCTCTAGTCGGTGCCATGCGCCGCGCCGAGCAACGGGCCGAGACAACAGGTGACTTGGGCATCCATGAGGACAGTGCGCTCGCGGTCGAGGAGGGTTCACGCGGTAGCATGATGGTATTCTTTTTTCCGATCATTGCTCTGGTCTTCTTTACCGTATTTCCGAGCATTGATTTGTTGCGGGGAGTCATTGCCGCCATCTTGGTCACATTTGTGCATTACGCGCTGTGGCGGGTCATGCCACTGTTCGATTTGTTTGATACCTGCGTAGACGGCATCAAGTCGATGGTGCCAGTGCTATCAATGCTACTGACGCTTTTCGTATTTGTAGAGGCCAATGATCGCTTGGGGCTAACGCCCTATATAATCGAGGCAGTGTCACCCTTTATGACGGCCGATTTATTACCGGTCGTGGTCTTTGTCACCGTATCGTTGCTGTCGTTCACCACCGGTTCTAACTGGGGTGTCATCGCTATCACCATGCCTATTGCCTTCCCCCTGGCGCAGACTTTTGATGTCAGTATTCCTCTGGTGATGGGGGCGCTTTTCTCGGCCAGCGGTTTTGGATCTCACGCGTGTTTTTATTCAGACTCCACGGTGCTGTCAGCTCAGGGGGCAGGATGCAAAACCCACGAGCACGCGATAACGCAACTGCCCTACGCATTGTTGGGTGCGTTAATCACCGCTACCCTATTCGTTATGGTGGCTTGACAGGCGGCCAGCGAAATCCGCCCGAGCGCTGATCTCAGCATGAGATACCGTGGCAACATTGCCAATGCCAGAGGGTTTGGGTGGTCGTTAGTCGGTAGTGTTTAGAGAGAAGCGAATGAGACGATTAAAGGCGATATGGGCGCGTCAGCGTGTTGAGCCCCTCAGGGCTTGGCGCGCCATGCGTGAGCTACTGAAAAACCCGGACGATACAACGCAGGTCTTCCACATCATCGAGGCGCTTAAAGGCGATAGTCTCGGCGCTGCCCTGCGGCGGCTCCGACGCTCGGAGGCGGGACAGGCATTGCTTAGGGAAAAACCCGATATCGTCGAGCGACTCAATGACCGCGAGTGGTTACTTAGCCTGCCGGAAGGGTCTATCGGACGGGTCTACTACGATTTCGTTCACGGCGAGAATCTATCAGCAGACGGGTTGATCGCGTCGAGCGAGACGCCCTCCCGATACGATATTTATCGCGGGTTATCCGAGGACGAGATCTGGCTGGCTGACCGGCTCAGAGATATCCACGATTTGCAGCATGTGATGACGGGCTACGGTCGCGACCCCGTGGGTGAACTGAGCTTGTTATCTTTTATGAAAACTCAAACGCCCAATCGCGGTATCAGTTTTATTGTCCGGATCGCCCAGTGGAAGTATCTCCGCGAGGTGCCGCAGTTTGATATCCGGTCGTTAATCAAGGAAGGCGCGGATATTGGCCGTAACGCGTTGTGGATGGCCGAGATCAAATGGGAAGAAAAGCTGGCGCAGCCTCTCGATGCGGTGCGCGCCGAGCTTGGCTTTACAGCGCCGCACCGATATCACCGTTTGCGGGATCAGACGCCTCACCTGTTGGCTGCGGCATAAGCGCAACGCCTCGCTTTTGCTAATCTAGGGGCAAAGCACCGGGACAAAAATATGAATTTCGAATTTTCTGAAGAACAGCAGATGCTCAGAGAGCAGGCCAGAGGGTTTCTGGCGGAGCATTGCACAACCGCGGTTGTCAGAGCGGTCCTCGACGATGACTCGGGGTGGGATCGAGCGCTGTGGCAGAAGATCGCCGAGATGGGCTGGACGGCCACAACGGTTCCCGAGGCATACGGTGGACTGGGTCTGAGTTATTACGAGCTGGCCATCATTGCGGAGGAATTGGGCCGGGCGGTGGCGCCAGTGCCCTTCAGCAGCTCTGTTTATCTGGCCTGCGAGGCGATCAATCGCTTCGGAACAGAAGGGCAGAAATCCGCTTGGCTACCCCGATTGGCCAGCGGCGAATGTGTGGCCGCATTTGCCATGGCTGAGCGCCCGGGCCGGCTGGCGCTGGAGCAATTACAGACCCAACGCACAGCAGACCGCATCAGTGGAACCAAGACCACAGTGGCCGATGCGGCGGTAGCCGATGTTGCGGTCGTTTTGGCGCGCACGGGCTCAGAGCTTGAACTTTGTCTGGTGCCGCTGAAGCAAGACGGGGTCACGATCGAGCCGGTGCTGACGCTGGATAGCAGCCGAGGCCACAGCAACCTTGTTCTTAAAGAAGCACCCACCGAGCGTCTGGGTGATAAGCCGGTGACACAAGCCCAATGGAATCGGTTGCTCGACGGTGCCGCTGTCCTGTTTTCCTGGGAGCAACTGGGGGTCGCAGAATCGGCTCTGCTGCAGGCACGAGATTATGCTCTGCAGCGTTACGCCTTTGGTCGGGCGATAGGCTCTTACCAAGCAATCAAGCACAAGTTAGCGGCGATGTACGTCAAAAACACATTGGCGCGAAGCAATGCGTATTACGGCATTTGGGCCTTGGCAGAGGGCAGTGACGAATTATCTCTTGCGGCCGCGACCGCGCGGGTAGCCGCTATTCAGGCGGCGAGTTTTGCCGCTGAAGAAAACATTCAGACCCACGGTGGCATGGGCTTTACCTGGGAATTCGATTGTCATTTTTATTATCGACGGGCCAAGCTGTTGAGTCTGGTGATAGGCAGTGAATCGGTCTGGCAGGACAGGCTTATCGACGCATTAGCCCGTCAGTCAGCCGCTGCAGCGTGAGGAAATAATCATGGACTTTAATGACACGCCCGAAGAAGGGCGCTTTCGCGAGGAGGCTGCCACTTGGCTTGCCGACAACGTGCCCACGGATGACACCTTTCGCACCCTCGCGCCGTTGCAACAGGCCAAGATGTGGCAGAAGCGCAAATATGATGCTGGCTGGGCCTGCATTGGTTGGGCGCCTGAATTTGGCGGACGGGGCGCCTC
>JAYPXQ010000047.1:0-4862 GCA_038135595.1 Halieaceae bacterium | reverse complement strand
GTTTATTTTACCGATGTGCGAGTCGCAGATAGCTGTCGACTCGGTGAGGTGGGTCAGGGTTGGCAGGTGGCGCTGACGACGCTGATGAACGAACGTGCGGCCATCGGTGGGGGATTCGGCCAAATGGACGTCTCACTCGCATTTTCGGTCGCGCAAGGTCTAGAAATAGACGGGCGGCCGGCGCTGGAGAACGCTGCGGTACGCGAGAAAATCGCCGACTGGTACGTGCAGGAGGCGGGGCTTAAATACACGGGCTATCGCTCGCTAACGGCTTTGTCGCGGGGCGCACTGCCTGGTCCGGAGAATTCCATTGGTAAGCTGGTGGGCGCACCGAAAATGCAGGCCATGGCGTCTTACCTCATGGATCTTCTTGGCGCGAGTGGCGCCATTGCAGACGAAAAGCTGGCCGTGAAGGCGGGGATTATCCAGCGGGCATATATGGGTGCGCCCGGTCTGAGAATTGCCGGCGGTACCGATGAGATTATGGCTAACATCATCGCGGAGCGCGTATTGGGCCTGCCGCAGGAGCCGCGCCTAGATAAAGGCATTCCCTTTAACGAGGTGCCCACCGGCTAGCCTGAGACAATGCAACCATTCATGGCTTGATGTGCCGATGGGTGCCCCGAGTCATCAGGGTGTAGCGCATGTTGCATGCGGGCGGGCATAGCCCTGATGAAGCCTCGCTCGTCTTTAATAAGAACCTTGATATTTATCAAGCACGGGTAGCGCAACCATGCGCCCTCTTATGGGTGTAGTTCGAGGCTGAATTTCAGAAAGACTTCGTCAAGCCGATAACCCAGGCTGCGATAAAGGCCTTGCCCGGGATGATTATCCCTGGCTGTCTCAAGATCCAGTCGAGCAGCGCCGTGCTGTGTCGCCCATGCGCTGGCTGCTGTCATCAGTGATCGACCGACGCCTTTTCGACGCGCGCTCTTCGCTACAAAGAGGTCATAGAGCACAAAATATTCAACGAGCTCTACCGAACAAAGCGCGGGATAAAGCTGGGTGAAGCCCAGCAACTGATCATCGGCGGTGGCCACGAAAATCACTGAGCGGTTATGACGGATGTTAGTTTCAAGCCAGCTAGACGCGGCCTTCGTGTCTGAGGCGCATTCATAGAATTGCCGGTACTGATCGAAGAGCTCGGTGAGTGGGGGTAAGTCATCCGCTGTGGCGAGGCGTGTGGTGAGGGGTGAATTCATCGTAAAACGGCTCCAGAGTGATATTTAAATCTACGCATTTTTCTCGCGTTTGCACATGCGAGTACCCCAGCCGCTGGCGCTGTTTAGAAAATACCCACTGCGCCCGATCAGATGGGATCGGGCGGGTGGCCCTACTTGAACAGTCAGGAATAGCTGCGGTACCTGCTTTGGCAGACGCTAAGCAAAAGGTGACATCGTTCTGAGGGCGTCACTTTTTGCAACCAGCCGCAGACGGGGTCGCGTTAGTCTCAAGGTCATATGGCGAATCGCCAGTCAAAAGTAATAGGAGCGGCTATGGTCGCTAATGAGCAAGAGGCGCAACAGGTAGTCATCCGACATATCGGGGGCTTCGCGTGGCCCACCGTTTTGTTGTTGGCTTTTTGTGCGGGAATTTATGGGGCTTGTGTTTTATACATGCTGACCGAGCCACAGTTTTCCTGGTGGGTAGTTGCGGGTATTGCCACCTGCGCCTACGCGGCTTACACGGTGATACATGAGGCCGTGCACGGTGCGATTACGGGTATGAGCATCAAGTTGCGCTGGGTCAATGAGTGGGCGGGTTACGTGGCGTCCCACATGTTGGGCGTTTCGTTTATCGGTCACCGTCGCGGGCATCTCAAGCACCACCGCGCAACCAATCACCCCACAGACGATCCTGATATGGCTTTCTCAGCCCATTCGCTGCCCTCGCTTGTGGCCGTCTGGTTTAAGGGTATACCCAAGGAGTGGGTCTTTGCCGTTACCTTTCAGCACTTCACGGCCGCAGAAAAACGGATTGTTGTCCTCGAGTATGTCGCCATCCTGGTGACCCGCGCACTCCTGTTAATTTTCTGTGCGGATCTTGGCGTTACGCTGGCAATACTGCTCTTGGGTCATATGGTGGGCAACGCGGTTTTGACAACGTTTTTTGCATGGATCGTGCATCACCCTCACAACGAACAAGAGCGCATGAAAACCACCACGGTGTATCAGGCCCGCGGAGGGTTGGACACCGTGATGACCCTGCTATGGGGTTTCCAGAATTATCATGCTATCCACCACCTGTACCCCAAAGTGCCGTTTTTCCGTTATCGCAAACTGTACCGAACCCTCGAACCCTATTTGCTCGAGCACGGCGTGCCAGTGAAGCAGGTGATCTAAGTCTTTTTAGGTGGTGAGTTGGTGCGCACTGGGCGGGCGTCGCTCGCCCTTCTGGGTGACCTACGCGAGTCAAACCTGCCTTCCTGAACTGACCTGCATCGCAGTCATAAAAATGAAAAGTTCACCGTGTTACGGTAGGGGGCAAGGGCCTTGAGAGCCCTGATCACACAAAGGGAGAGTCGATATGAAACAGTTAATTCACTGGGTAGCGGTTTGCTGTCTGATTGGGGTAAGCGGCATGGCATCCGCTGAGCGCCTGGAGGTATTCCGCTGGCAGGCTAATTCCTCATCGCCGGAGGGTTTAGTGCAGGGCATGATGGCCGCAGCCAAAATTCATGAAAAGCATGGCGCAACGGTGGGCATTTTCCGCATGGATGTGGGTGCTTCCGGATACCCAACTTTTGACTACGTGTTGCGCTGGGATTCTGGTGAAGCGTGGGCCAAAACCAAAGAGACCAACTTTAATGAGGACTGGCAGGCGTTTTGGGCGCAGGCCTCCCAATCCCCGTCAGGGACTTTGCTTTTTTCCCTGGAGGGCTTGAATTGGGACGAATCAGTAAAAGCGGCTGACTTTGCTGAGGATGGCCCTTTTCGCGTCTATGTGTGGCAGCCCAATCCGGGTAAGTCAGCTGCCGTTTATGCGGCGTTTACCAAGGCAGCCGAAATGCACACGGCCATGGGGGCGAAAGTGAACATTTATCAGGAGGGGGTCGGCGGTAATGGCAAGGTCCATTATGTATTGTCGTTTGAAGATTGGGCTGCCATGGCTGATTTTGGAGACAAGGTTGCCGCAAGTGAGGAGTTTCGGTTCTTGCAGGCCGCGTTCTCTGATGCTGCGACGCCAATCAATTCCATTCAGGGCGAGCCCCTGTATTACACCAGCCAATAACATAGCCTGGAGCCCGCACCCTTTTTAGGGCGCGGGTTTTTGTCGACCAAAATGAGGAGATCCACTATGCGTATTGCCATTACACTTTGCTTGCTTGTCCTTGGCTCACTGGCCTGGGCCGATGATGAAATGCGTGAGGTTAAGACTGCAAATCCATTCATTCTGTTACACCCAGAATCGCAACAAGCCGCTGCAGAGGCCTATTACGCCGCGGTCGAGAAGAATGTTTTTAATGGCGCGATTCCGCTGAAGCATGCTCAACTGGCTGCCATATCGGCCTCTGTGGCAATGAAGTGCGTCTATTGCATCCCGGCCCATACCGCATTTGCGCGCGCAGCGGGGGCGACCGAAGAAGAGATCAAAACCGCGGTAGCCATTGCGGCAGACGTAGCGCTCAACAGTTCCATGCTTTATGGCAGTCAGTTTGACATGGAAACCTTTATGAAAATGTTTGAATGACCTATGACGCGCGGGCATCAAAAACCGTACCCGCGACCTGGAAGAAAAATGCAATGAAAGGAGAAAAACATGCGTTGCAATAATCAATTACGTGTTGCCGGCATCGCTACGGCGCTGATCCTAAGTTTGGCTGCGGGACAGGCCTGGTCGCGAGCGGCAATGAATGTATTGACCATTAATACCAAAGATCCGATGTCTTACGTGCAGTGGGTTAAGGGCAGTGGCGCCGCAATAGGTGGCTCGATTGATGCGGCGGTAGGTGGGGTTTGTTTGTCCTCTGGGGGCTACTATGGCCCTGGAGAGATCTACTACTGGCATTTATTCGGAGATCACGCGACGGCGATGGGCGCCGAGCAATATAACCCCACCGTCATGGCAGAGCTCAAAAAACTCAAGGCTGAGCGGGTCGTTTCTCGGGGGGATGCCTACAGTGTGCTGATGGCGGAGCCGGGGTCTTATCAAGTGGGTGAGACGTTCGCCAATTGGAATATTGTGATCTCCACTGATGATCCTGTTCAATACATCAGTGAGGTAGCGCGTATGTCAGCCGCCGCAGATGAGAACGGCTTTTCGGACATTCGCTTTACGGTTTATAGCTATCTGACGGGTGAGAACGCAGGCAAGCTGATGGCGGTGATTCAAGCACCTAATGGCAACCGTCTGGGTGCGATGCTGGATGAGCTTGAACAACCATGGGCCGCCACGATTTTGGGTGACATGGCTAAGATCCGACGTTACGAGCATGGGTTTACCATGAACTGTGAGGTAGTTTACGCCGCAGAGAGCTAATCTAGCGTTTCATTGAGAGTTGCGGGCGCGAGTTCTTGAGCTAACGCCCGCAATGCCTCCTCCAATAGCCGCTCGAAGGTTGCGTAGTCACCACGGCAGTCGCTGAGCGCTTTTTTGCTGATAATCACCTTTACCTCAGTTCCATATTCAGCAGCCACGCAGGGCAGTTGGTGGGCCAAATCCTTTTGCAGATGCGCGGGCAACTCATCGCGATGTATCCATGAAAGCTCCGGTGTGACCCTCAACTGATGTCGCCACACGGTCTTACCTAATGGATTCCATCCGTGTGAGATGTCACACAGAGCGCAGCTTTCACCGCCACCCAGCTTGGACAGTAAATAGCGCAGCTCCCCACTCCAGGTGCCATCGGCGTCATATATTGC
>JAYPXQ010000046.1:0-17033 GCA_038135595.1 Halieaceae bacterium | reverse complement strand
CATTTACACCGTTTGCCATGCCTGCCAAATCTCCGAATAATGGCGCCCGCCGGGCCTTGGCGTAGGTGTCCCGGTGCATTTTTACGGTGCCACCGCGTCAAACGAAACGCGGCAAGCACGGACAGAAAAACACTCAAAACGGAGTGGGGAGTCAGCCGATGTATCGCGCTGTAAAGAGTCGACAAGCACGCTCGTCACACAGGGGCCCTGGCATCTCAGTAGGGGTGATCCACGTGGGCCGCGCGCTGGGTTTCGTCCCGGACCCTATGATGCTGCGACACGCTCCTCCCTCAACCATCTTTCCCTCATAACCGCCTCACTCACCGGAGCATCATCCATGGCATCCGATATTGAAATTGCCCAGGCCGCCACCCCCAAGCCGATTGCAGAGATCGCAGGAGCGCTGAACATTCCCGACGAAGCACTCGAGCCCTATGGCCGCATCAAAGGCAAAGTGAATCTCGATTGGTTGCTCGAGCAGCCAGTGCGCGACAACGCGCGCATGATTCTGGTAACGGCGGTGAGCCCGACGCCGGCGGGCGAAGGCAAGACCACTACCACCGTGGGTTTGGGCGATGCGCTCAAGCACATTGGTAAGAATGTGGCGATTTGCTTGCGCGAGCCCTCCTTGGGCCCGGTGTTTGGCATGAAGGGCGGCGCCGCAGGTGGTGGTTACGCGCAGGTGATTCCGATGGAGAACATCAACCTGCACTTTAACGGCGACCTGCATGCAATCGGAGTGGCCAATAATTTGCTCTCAGCCCTGCTCGACAACCACATTCACCACGGCAATGCGCTCGGCATCGATGTGCGCCGTGTGACCTGGAAGCGGGTGCTCGATATGAACGACCGCGCGCTGCGTGAAATCACCGTCGCATTGGGTGGCCCGGGTAACGGTTATCCGCGGCAGGATGGTTTTGACATTGTGGTGGCGTCCGAAATCATGGCGATCTTCTGTTTGGCCACCGACCTCGACGATCTCAAAAAGCGCCTCGGGCGCATCGTGGTGGCCTATACCCGCGACCGTGAACCGGTCACGGCGGCCGACCTCAAAGCCGAGGGTGCGCTCACGGCTATTCTCAAAGACGCGCTATCGCCCAACCTGGTGCAGACCCTAGAAGGTACGCCCTCATTTGTTCACGGCGGCCCGTTCGCGAATATTGCCCACGGCTGCAACAGCGTGATTGCCACCATGGCCGGGTTACGACTGGCTGATTACGTGGTCACTGAGGCCGGGTTTGGCGCCGATCTGGGCGCCGAAAAGTTTATCGATATCAAGTGCCGGTCAGCGGGCATTCGCCCCTCCGCCGCTGTGTTGGTGGCAACGGTGCGGGCCCTCAAATTTCATGGCGGCGTGGCGCGGGAAAATCTCACCGAAGAAAACCTTCCCGCACTGCGCGCGGGGCTTGCCAACCTGAACCGCCACATCAATAACCTGCGCGAAAACTACGGCGTACCCGCGGTGGTATCGATCAACCAATTTGTCAGCGACACCGACGCCGAGGTCGAGCTTGTCATGGAGCACTGCAAGGCGCTGGGCGTTAAGGTTGCGTTGTCGAGCCACTGGGCAAACGGCGGCGCCGGTGCCACCGATCTCGCCCACATGGTGGCCGAAATCTGTGATGCAGACAGCACGCCGGCCAATACGCCGCACAAGTCTTTTGTTTACTCGAGCGAGCTTTCGCTGTGGGAAAAACTCGAGGCCGTGGCGACCAAGGTGTATCACGCCAGCGAAATTACGGCGAACACCAAGGTCCGCGATCGTCTCAAGGAACTCACCGATGGCGGCTACGGTCACCTGCCGGTGTGCATCGCCAAAACCCCCTACTCGTTCTCGACGGATCCACTCCTTAAGGGTGCCCCCACCGGCCATGTGATGGACATCCGCGAGGTCCGCTTGTCTGTAGGTGCGGGCTTTGTTGTGGCGATCTGTGGCGACGTGATGACGATGCCGGGCTTGCCCAAAGTGCCCGCGAGTGAGCAGATCGACGTGGTCAACGGGCAGATCGTAGGCCTCTTCTAGTGACTGCCCACGCGACGGACCCTCGGCCGGTACGGCGCGTGAGTGCGGTAACGGCCACCGGCGCGAGCAGCGAGGAAGATTTTGATCCTGTCGTTGTTGAGGCCCCCCTGTCGATTGCCGTTGCCGGTGAGGTGCTGGCAACGACTATGCGTACCCCGGGACACGACGAGGACCTCGCCGTGGGCTGGTTGGCCAGCGAGACCGACCTGAGCGCACCCAATCAATTGCAAGGCATTGAACGGATCGGAGCGGCCCGGTCTGTTGCCGGCGGGGTTGAGGAAGCGGTCGATACGGTGACGCTGACGGTATCTTCGGATGTGGCGCTGCCACGACCACGGGCTTTTCTAACGTCGAGCTCCTGCGGTATTTGCAGTGCCGAAGTGATCGAAGCGACGCCGCGGCCGAGGGTGCCGCTGCACAGCGCTGACTGGCAGCTGACACCCCAGCAGGCACACCAGTGGGTCAGTGCCATGCGTGGCGAACAGAAAATGTTTGAACTCACCGGCTCGCTGCACGCGGCGGCGATCGTAGCGCCCGACGGTATTTTGCAGGTGGTACGCGAGGATGTAGGGCGCCATAATGCGGTAGATAAAGTGATTGGGAGCGCGTTCCTCGCGGGGAACTATCCGCTCACCGATCACACGTTGGTAGTGAGCGGTCGGGTTTCCTACGAGATCGTTGCCAAAGCGCTTAGGGCGTGTCTGGCGGGGATTGTCGCGGTGTCGGGACCGACCACGTTGGCGGTGGATCTGGCGCGAGCCCATGGTTTGGTGCTGGTCGGCTTCACCCGCGAAGACCGACTGAATGTATACGCTGGGGGAGAGCGCGTCGCGCCATGAGCACTGCAGGTTATCCACAATGGCATCTCGATGTCGCCCAAACGCTGATCGCGCCGATTGTCGCGTCAGAGCCGGGCCCGGTGCTGCTGTGTCTGCAAGCAGTGCAATCGCATTTTGGCTACGTACCTGGCGAGGCAGTGAGTTTGATTGCCGATGCCTGCAATGTCTCCCGGGCCGATGTGCACGGTGTGTTTACCTTTTATGCCGATCTTCGCGACACGCCGCCGCCACCGATCCCGGTGCGGCTCTGCGCCGCAGAGGCCTGTCAGGCTGTGGGTGGCCGCCAGCTCAAAGCTGACTGGACCGCGCTGTGCCAATCCGATACCGCGTTGGCCGCCCTGACCGGTACTGACGAGCCAATCTTTTGTTTGGGTAACTGTGCGCTCGGGCCCGCCGCGATGGTGGATGGTGAGCTGTTGGGTTGCGCCGATATCAACCGACTGCAAAATGCCGTCGCTCGCGCGCAGGCAGCGGGAGAGGGCGCATGAGCGTCTGGTTTGTTCCCCGTGACGCCGCCGCACGCTCCATGGGCGCCGACGCCGTCGCCGCTGCGCTGGAGGCCCGCGGTGAGACGGTGGTGCGCAACGGCAGCCGCGGCATGCTGTGGATGGAGCCACTGGTGGAGCGGGCGGATGAACGCCATGGCCCCCGCGTGGGGTGGCGCAATATGACGGCCGACGCGATCGACCTTGCTCTGCCCAATGACCAGAATGAGCAGTACATCGGCGCGGTGGACGAGCTGGATTATCTCGCCCGGCAGAACCGATGGATTTATGAAAGGGTAGGCATTACCGACCCCCTCGACCCCGACGACTACGCTGCCCATGGCGGTCTCGCCGGGCTGAAAAATGCGCTGGCGATGAGTGGTGATGCGGTAGTGCAGGCGGTTACCGACTCGGGCCTGCGCGGCCGTGGGGGCGCGGGTTTCCCTGCGGGCATTAAGTGGCGTACGGTGGCAGAGCAAGCCCCCCAGCCCCATGCGGATGAGTCCCCAAGCGCGGATCGCCACAAATATATTTGTGTGAACGCAGACGAGGGTGACAGCGGTACCTTTGCTGATCGCATGCTGATGGAAGGCGATCCCTTCTGTTTGCTGGAGGGCATGACCATTGCCGCCCATGCGGTGGGAGCAGATCGGGGCTTCGTTTATTTACGCTCGGAATATCCTGATGCTATTGCGACCTTGCAGGCGGCCATCTGGATCGCCCGCGAACAGGGATGGTTAGGTCGCGGCATACTCGGCTCCGACCTCGATTTTGACGTGGAGATTCGCGTCGGCGCAGGCTCCTACGTGTGTGGCGAAGAGACCGCCATGCTCGAGAGCCTCGAGGGGCGCCGCGGTATGGTGCGCGCCAAGCCACCGCTGCCCGCCATCAAGGGGCTCTTTGGGACGCCCACGGTAATCAATAACGTGCTCACAATTGCCAGCGTCCCTTCCATTCTGGCCCGTGGTGCCGAGGCCTACGCGGCGCTGGGTCAAAACCGCTCTCTGGGCACTCAGGTGTTTCAGCTGGCGGGCAACATCGCCCAGGGCGGCATTGTCGAGACGGCTTTTGGTATCACTGCGCGCGAGTTGGTGGAAGATTTTGGTGGCGGCACGCGCTCGGGTCGACCGCTGCGCGCGGTGCAGATTGGTGGCCCTCTGGGCGCGTACCTGTCCGCCGACAAGCTCGATGTGGCGATGGAGTACGAGGCGCTGATTGCGGCGGGCGGCATGATTGGCCACGGCGGGGTAGTGCTCTTTGATGACACCGTCAACATGGCCGAGCAGGCGCGCTTTGCCATGGATTTTTGTGTCGAGGAATCCTGCGGTAAGTGCACGCCGTGTCGTATCGGTGCGGTGCGTGGTGTGGAGACCATCGACAAGATTCGTGCGGGCAAGGACGTCACCGCTAACACAGCGCTGTTGCGCGACCTGTGTGACGTCATGACGCAGGGATCACTGTGTGCCATGGGCGGCCTGACGCCCAATCCGGTGCTCAGTGCGTTAAATCAGTTCCCGGAAGATTTTGCGTCTCCCGTGATTGCCACGGGTTGAGGGTAGCGACATGAATATGGTCCAGCAGTTCGATCCCGCCCAGGTGGATATGTCGCGGGATCTGGGTACCCCCGGCGCCCACTCCGATGTCATGGTCAATGTGTTCATTGATGGCATGGCAGTGAGTGTGCCCGAGGGGACTTCGGTGATGCGTGCCGCCGCCATGGTCGGCGCGGATATTCCGAAGCTGTGCGCAACGGATAACCTCAACGCTTTTGGCTCCTGCCGACTCTGTCTGGTCGAGATCGAGGGTCGACCGGGCACGCCGGCCTCCTGCACCACGCCCTGTCAGGAGGGGATGGCAGTGCATACCCAGACGCCGCGGCTCGATAAATTACGCAAAGGCGTGATGGAGCTGTACATCTCCGATCACCCGCTCGATTGTCTGACCTGCCCGGCTAACGGCGACTGCGAATTACAGGACATGGCGGGCGCGGTAGGGTTGCGCACGGTGCGGTACGGCACCGAGGGCGAAAATCATCTACACAAGGGCAAGGACGAGTCGAACCCTTATTTTACCTTTGATGCCAGCAAGTGCATCGTTTGCAGCCGCTGCGTGCGCGCCTGTTCCGAAGTGCAGGGCACCTTTGCCCTGACGATCGCCGGACGTGGCTTCGGCTCCGAGGTATCACCCAGTGAGCAGCAGCCTTTCCTCGACAGCGAGTGTGTCTCTTGCGGCGCCTGTGTACAGGCTTGCCCAACCGCGACCCTGCAAGAAAAGAGCGTCATCGAGTTGGGCGTGCCCAGCCGCAAAGTTAAAACCACCTGCGCCTACTGTGGTGTGGGCTGTTCCTTTGTTGCCGAGCTGCGCGGAGACGAGGTGGTGCGCATGGTGCCCGACAAGCAGGGCGGCGCCAATGCAGGGCACTCCTGCGTCAAAGGTCGGTTTGCCTGGGGCTATGCCCAACATCAGGATCGCGTTACCACGCCAATGATCCGTGACAGCATCGAAGACGAGTGGCGCCCGGTCGCGTGGGATGAGGCCATCGCCTTCGCCGCCGAGCGCCTCAACCAGATCAAGGCGACCCATGGCGTTGATGCCATCGGTGGCATTACTTCGTCACGCTGCACCAATGAAGAAGTCTACGTGGTGCAAAAAATGGTGCGCGCTGCCTTTGGCACCAACAACGTGGATACCTGCGCCCGGGTGTGCCATTCGCCAACGGGCTATGGTCTCAAGCAGACCTTTGGCACCAGCGCCGGTACACAGGACTTTGCATCGGTTGAGCATGCCGACGCGATTATGGTGATCGGTGCCAACCCCACCGACGCCCACCCGGTATTTGGGTCGCGCATGAAGCGTCGCCTGCGCGCCGGCGCAGACCTGATTGTGGTCGACCCGCGGGCCATCGACCTGGTGCGATCACCCCACATCGAGGCTGAGCATCATCTGCAACTGCTGCCGGGGACCACTGTGGCCGTCTTGAATGCGAAATCACATGTCATCGCAACCGCGGGGCTCATCGACGAGGCGTGTGTGGCTGAGCGCTGCGACATGGCCTCCTTCAAGGCGTGGGAATCGTTTATCCGTCTGCCCGAGAACAGCCCCGAGACGCTGGCTGAAGTGACCGGGGTCCCCGCCGAGGCAGTGCGCGCAGCCGCCAGAGCGTATGCCACGGCCGGTAACGCGGCGATTTATTATGGCTTGGGTGTGACCGAACACTCCCAGGGCTCGACCATGGTGATGGCCATGGCCAACCTGGCGATGGCGACCGGTAACATTGGTCGGCTAGGGGTTGGGGTCAACCCCTTGCGCGGGCAGAACAACGTGCAGGGTTCCTGTGACATGGGGTCCTTCCCCCATGAGTTTGTCGGCTATCGACACGTGTCTGACGATACCGTGCGCGAGCAGTTCTCCACCGTCTGGGGTGTGTCCCTGCGAGAAGAGCCGGGTAAGCGCATCCCGAACATGTTGGATGCGGCTATCTCCGGAACCTTCCGCGGCATCTATATTCAGGGTGAAGACATCGCCCAATCCGACCCCAATACCCAGCACGTGACGGCCGCCCTCAAAGCAATGGACTGCGTAATTGTGCAGGATTTGTTTTTGAATGAGACGGCGCAATTTGCGCACGTGTTTTTGCCGGGCACGTCTTTCCTCGAGAAAGACGGCACCTTTACCAATGCCGAGCGGCGCATTAACCGAGTGCGGCCGGTCATGAGCTCCCGAACCGGGCTCTCGGAGTGGGAAGCTACCTGCGCACTGAGCGAGGCGATGGGCTACCCCATGCCTTATCAGAGCGCGTCAGAAATCATGGATGAGATCGCCGCTTTGACGCCTACCTTTGCCGGGGTGTCGTTTGAGTTGCTCGATACGCTGGGCAGCGTGCAATGGCCCTGTAACGAGCAGGCGCCCACGGGCACGCCAATTATGCACAAGGAGCGCTTTGTGCGGGGCGAAGGGCAGTTTATTACCACCCCGTATGTACCCACCGACGAGCGCTCGACGCGCAAGTTCCCGCTGTTGCTCACGACCGGGCGAATCCTGAGCCAGTACAACGTGGGCGCGCAAACGCGCCGCACTGACAACGTGGTTTGGCATGCTGAAGACGTGCTCGATATCCACGAGGCCGATGCCGAGGCCCGGGGTGTTAAAGACGGTGACTGGGTGGAGATCGCGAGCCGAGCCGGGGCAACGCGCATGCGCGTGCGCATCAGCGACGATATTCCCGCCGGGGTGGTGTATACCACCTTCCACCATCCGGTGAGCGGCACCAATGTGATTACCACGGATAACTCGGACTGGGCCACCAACTGCCCAGAGTACAAAGTGACGGCGGTGGAGATACGTCCCGCTGCGGAGCACCTTGCGTGACGACTGCCCGCTCGGCCGAACATCAGCGACTGGTGAAGATGGCAAATCAGATTGCCAGTAACATCCCAACGCGGACCGAGGTCGCCGCGCAGGTGGGTCACCACCTGCGTCAGTTCTGGACACCGGGGATGCGAGCGGCACTGGCGCAGATCGCCGACGATACGCCAGAGCAGCTGTCGCCAGAGGTGCATGCAGCCCTTGAGGGCATGGCGTGAGGTAGCGCCAACAGACGACCCCGCAGGTGACGCTTTTGGTCATCCGTGTGTCGGATTTGAAACAGCGTTTTTGGCCTGAAAAGCGCCAAATGCGCTCCAGAAATCAACTGTTCCGGGCCCTCCCGGGCCAGTAAAAAATCCGCGGAACAGGCGACCAAACGAGCGCCAAGACCGTCGTAACAGAGCGCCCAAAAGCCGCCGGCTTGGGCGGCACAACAGTGGGGAGTGCAGGAGAGGCTTATGGCAGCGTTACCCGAAAAAGCGCGTGTGGTGATCATTGGGCAAGGCGGTATCGTGGGGGCATCTGTGATGCACCATCTGGTCCAGGCGGGCTGGGACGATATCGTGGGTATCGAAAAATCAGCGATCCCTACCGATATCGGATCGACGTCGCACGCGTCTGACTTCTGCTACATGACCAGCCACGACAAGCTGAACGTGTTCACCAGTACCTACAGCCGTGAGTTCTATAAATCCCGCGGCAACTTTATTGAAATCGGCGGTATGGAAGTGGCGCGCAAGGGGGATGAAGCCCAGGTGCAGGAGCTCCTGCGCAAGGTGGCCTCGGGCAAGGCCTTTGGCACCAACGCCCGCATGATTACCGCAGCAGAGGCTAAAGAGCGCTTTCCGCTACTTGAGGAAGACACCATCGAGTGCGCCATGTGGGACCCGGATGCGGGACTGGTGACGCCGCGATCACAGAAAGTCGCCGGTGATTTGGTCGACGAAGCGGTCGCCGCGGGCAAGCTGCAGGCGTTCCCCTACACCCCTGCAGAGGAAATTATCGTTGAAGACGGTCGGGCGGTTGGCGTTAAAACGGCCAAGGGCACCATCATGGCCGATTATGTTGTGCTGTGCTGCGGGATCTGGGGCTCGCTGGTTTCCGAAACCGCTAACGTCAAGCTGCCACTGATGCCGGTTGAACACCCACTCTTGTTCTTCGGCCCCTGGGACGCACTGGAGGGAACAGGCAAGGACATCGTTTATCCCTTGTTCCGCGATCAGGGCAACTCAGCCTACGTGCGCGATACCGGTGACCCGACCACGCCCGAGGGTGGCCTGCTGGAGTGGGGCTATTACGAGCCCTTCGAGCCGCGATTGGTCGAGGCCTCAGCCATTTTGGAGCCCGAGGACGCGCGGATGTCGCCGTCCATGAACGATCTGACCTTGGATCAGGTGATGGATGCCTTCGAACGTTCTGTTGAGTTGACGCCGGTGCTGGCCGAGCTACCTTGGGAAGAGCGCCGGTCTTTCAACGGCCTGTTGTCGGTGACCACCGACGGCGGCTCTGTGATTGGCGAATCGCCAGACGTCAAGGGTCTATGGCTCTGCGAGGCGGTTTGGGTGAAAGATGGTCCCGGTGCCGGCAAGCTGTTGGCTGATTGGATGACCAATGGCCGGACAGACATGGATCCCCACGGGATCGATCCGGCGCGGCATTATCCGATCCAGCTGACGGATGAATTTATTCGCAATCGCAGCTATGAAATTGCCCAGAAGATCTACACCCCGGCAGTGCATCCGCGCGAGCCCTATGCGTCTTCGCGGCAGCTGCGCACCAGCCCGTTCTATGAGCGCGAGGTAGCGCTGGGCGGCTACTTTATGGAAGTGGCCGGCTGGGAGCGCGCCTACGGATATGCGGCTAACGAAGCCACCTTGTTGGCGAAGTACCGAGATCAGGTGCCAACCCGAGCGGCAGAGTGGGATAACCGACACTTCTGGGAAGTCTCCAACGCCGAGCACCTCGCGCTCAGCGACGGGGTCGGCATGATCAACCTGTCGCACTTTGCCATTTTCGACGTGGTGGGTGCCGAGGCCGAGACACTGCTTGAGTTCTGCTCGGTGGCAAAAGTGGGTACCGACACGCCAGTTGGGAAGGGCGTCTATACCCACTTCCTTGATCACGCGGGTGGTATTCACTCCGATCTCACCATCGTGCGTCTGGCCGAGGACAGCTTCCGTGTGATTTGCGGTGGTGATACCGGTCATCGCGACTACGTGTGGATGAAGCGCATGGTCGACAAGATGGGTTTGACCCAGGTCGAATTTGTTGACCAGACCGAGCAGATTGCGACCCTCGGCCTATGGGGTCCCGAGGCGCGCTCGACGCTGCAAAAGTTGATGGACGACCCCGACAGCGTCTCCCATGAGAATTTTCCTTATGCGAGTGCCAAGGAAATCAATGTTCAGGGCATTACCATCTGGGCGTTCCGCATTTCTTACGTGGGTGAGCAGGGCTGGGAGCTTTACTTCCCGTTTGCCGATGGCCTCAAGCTGTGGGATGCCTTGTTTGAGCTGGGCGTGACGCCGGTGGGTATTGAGACCTATGCCAATAGCCGACGTCTGGAGAAGAGTCTGCGTTTGCAAAACGATGATCTCGAAATCGACTACAACCTTTACGAGGCCGGTCTGTCGCGACCCAAGGTCAAGGCGGCGGACTTCCATGGTAAGGACGCCTATGTTGCTCAGCGCGAGTTGCCGGAGCAGGCGGCGTATCTGTGCACCTTTGTGCTAGAAGACACCACCGACGAGAAGGGCGTCGTGCGCTACCCCGTGGGGCACTGGCCATTGCTGGATCCCGAGAGCAAAGACGTCATCATCGACTCCCACGGCCGACGCTCTTACACCACCAGTGTGGCCTATGGCCCGTCACTGGGCCAAAACATCGCCATGGGCTATCTGCCCTCAGATCGCGCTAAAGAGGGCGATGTGGTGTTGATGGAGTACTTTGGCTGTTTCTTCAACGCGAAGATTGTGTCGGTCGGTTATCGCGCGCTCCTCGACCCCGACAATGAGCGTGTCAGAAGCTAGCGCTTCGCAACCATAAAAAAAGGGGGCCTGTGGCCCCCTTTTTTTGTTGCAGGTAAATCAAGGCAGGCAATTGATACGGTCGTAGCTCAGGCGGCTGACCCTATCCCGTCGAATCTTTGGAGATGCGCGGGTCTCGCACCGCGCGTATCACGGCTTTGAGATCAATGAGAGCGCTCTTCCGAGAATGCATTGCGCGACGGGTCGGTGAGGTGCTGCTCGCAAAAAATGTCGTATTTGTCTGCAGAATGTCGCTTTCGCGCTTATCTTGGGCCAGAATGAGGTGAACGGGTGCCTGCGAGCACCGCGCCCCAGCGGTGGGCGATGGGATCAACTGAGGTTCGCGAAATGAACAGTGCGGCGAATGGCGGAGTAAAACGTGCGCAGCGAGTCGGCTTTTTGCTGATGGATCAGTTCACGTTGATCTCGCTCTCCAGCGCGATCGATCCCATGCGCGTCGCTAACCTGCTGTCCGACCGAGAGCTCTATCAATGGCGTTTGATTGGCTCGGGTGAGGCGGAGCAGGTCAGTAGCGACGGGGTCCGGGTAAAGCTCGATCACACCTTGAGCGACGATGTCGAATTTGACCTGATCATCGTGGTGGGGGGTATTGATATCGAACGCACTGTGCAAAAGTCAGATTTGGCGTGGCTGCGCAAGCAAGCCCAGCGTGGCGCCCAGATGGGGGCGCTGTGCACCGGTTCCTATGCCTTAGCCAGCGCGGGGCTGCTCAATGGTTATGAGTGCAGTGCGCACTGGGATTGTTTGACGCTACTCACTGAGCAGTTTCCCGGAATCGATTTCAACTCTCATCTGTACACCATTGATCGCGATCGTATGACCTGCACCGGGGGCACAGTCCCGCTACACATGATGCTGGCCATGATGACCAAGCGGCACCCCCAGTCATTGGTAGACGGCGTTGCCGATATGCTGGTATGTGAGCGGCACCGCACCGATGTCGAGATGCAGGTCATCCCCATGTGGTCGCGTAAAGTCGAGGTGCAGCCCAAACTCAAGGAGGTTCTGCAGCTGATGGAGGCCAACCTCGAGGAACCCCTCTCGCTGCAGGAGCTGGCAGATTACGTGCATCTCTCGCGACGCCAGCTGGAACGGCTGTTCCTAAAGCATCTGCACAGCACGCCGTCGCGGTACTACCTCAAGCTTCGCTTGGACCGCGCGCGTCGGCTACTGAAGCAAACCTCCCGCTCGATTGTTGAGATCACTTCCATGTGCGGTTTTGTATCGACAACGCACTTCAGTCGCTGCTACCGCAAGTACATGGGAGTGTCTCCCAAGAGCGATCGTTCTCAGGGCATACCGGGCGCTCTTCAGATATTTGATTCGGAACTGCCGCCCGATCATGCGGAAGCGATGCCTTGACGCCTGCGCGGGTGCCAGTTGATGCTTTTAAAGCGACCCAATCAATGACGACTTTCCCCGAGGCGACGCACTTTAGATAGTGCGCCTGCCATGACGCCTCTGATGCTGTCCAAAGCCTGAGACTATTGGGTCGGTAGGTCTTGCTTCGGCACTTTGACGCCGCTCTCGAACGAGGCCCAGGTCATGGCCGATTGGCACCAGATCTGAAACTGCGGTGTGAGCTCATGTTTTTGACGACAGCCACCAAGCCGTAATGAGAGCAGGCCGGTGTCGTCCGCGTTACCCGTATGGATCATTGTGGCGCAGCGGCCGCAAAAGCTCATCGCCCTTGCATTGCCACTATCAGCGACTTTTTTATAGACCGTCAGGCTGCCGCTGAGTAGCTTGAAGTGCTCGCGGGCGACGCGGGTGGTGAATTGGAACGCAGAGCCGCCCACCGTCTGGCAATCGGTGCAGTGACAGACCCCGACAAGGTCGGCGTCGATGGTCGCTTCCCAAGTGATGTCGCCACAGAAGCAGCCGCCGTCGATATTTTTTGCGGCCGCCATGAGAATCTAGAGCATTTCCTGAGCAAACAGCTCGAGCACGGCCGGGTCCTGAACGCCGAGCAGCATGCTGCCCACTTCACCGCGCTTACCTGCCTCCTTCCAAGGCTGTAGCCGTTCGATAATGCGCTCTCTCGGGCCTATAAGTGATACTTCATCGAGGAGTTCATTAGGCACAAGTGCTTCGGCCTCGGCCTTTTTGCCGCTCAGATACAGTTCCTGAATTTGGTCGGCGGCGTCGCCATAGCCCATGCGGGTGGCATAGGCGTGATAGAAGTTTTTGTTTTTGGCGCCCATGCCGCCAATGTACAGCGCCAGCCAGGGCCTCAGCGAGTCGTAGGCCGCATCGAGATCGTCGTTCATAGCCACCGAAACGAAAGGCGCAATGTCAAAGTCTTTGAGGCTTTTGCCGTTACCCGCTTTTTCAAATCCTTGTTCAATAGATTCGCCTAAGACACTGTATTTATTGGGGTCCATCCACACAGGAAAGACACCGTCTGCCACTTCGCCCGCGCAGCGAAGACCGGCTGGCGTGATCGATGCGGTGTAGATCGGGATGTCTTTAGCCGGTGCCAGAATCGACTTGAGCGGTTTGCCCAGTCCCGTCGTGCCCTCGCCCTTATTGGGTAGCTGATACATGTCACCATCGAGCTCAACGGGTCCCTCGCGCTCGAAGATTTTGCGCATGATTTGAATATATTCCTTGGTGCGGGTCACCGGCTTGCCGTAGGGCACGCCGTGCCAGCCCTCAACCACCTGGGGGCCAGATGCGCCCAAACCCGCAATAAAGCGCCCGCCAGAGAGCTGATCGAGGGACATCGCGGTCATGGCGCACATGGCCGGTGTTCGGGCTGGCATCTGCATGATTGCGGTACCCACACGGATCTTGGTGGTATTTGCCAGTACCCAGGTGGCGGAGGTGACCGCGTCGTTGCCGTAGGCCTCTGCGGTCCATACCGAGTCATAGCCCATGGATTCTGCTTGTTTAACGAGATCCAACGGGATGTGGATGTGCTTGCCTGAGTAACCAAGAAGAAAGCCCAGTTTCATGATGCGGTACTCCGTCGGATGCTGTGGTGATTGATACGCGATAAGCGGGTCAATCAGTTTAAGTGCTCAGCGCGCGCGCTGACACCCCAATTTGCTTTATGAGGTGCCGTGCCGATCGAGGTAGTCATCCAGCGTCAGATGAAAGCGCCGGATGCGCGCTTCTTGATAGTTACCCAGCGTGACACCCTTGCGGGTGGTCTTGAGCCCCTGTTGCTGGCGCTCCAGGTTCCCCGTGTCCTGATCGTATACCGCGCCCAGCCACGCGAGTTCCGCGACCTCGGTGTAGGACTGCTCAACAGTGAGATACACCGGTTCTGGTGGGTCTGGGTGTGTCGCGCCATCGGCCAAAGGCTCCAGCATCAAAATCTCGAACAGGCAGCGATCCACATCGTCACCCAGAGGCCGGAACCGATAAGCCATGGAGATCAGCATGCCGGGAAAGAAAAACGCGTTGGGAAACAGGTGATACTCGATCGAGTCAAGCATTTCGCTGTCGGACACCTTGGAGAAGTCCCGGCCGAGCTGGCTCCCCATCTGCTCGCGCAGAAGCTGGGCACCCACGCCACGGGCGCTCTCGCCAGCGCTCAGTGTTCTCTGTTCTACGGGTAGTCCGGCGAGGAGCTCTTGTTCGGTAAGGACCGGCTCCCGCCATTTGGTTCCCGGGTAGTCAGTGAGCGCCTCGGGGGAGTAGTGGCCGATGTTGTGAATAAAGCGGCTCACATGGGGACCAAAAATATCGTACTGGGTGTTGGCGCCCGTGGGCGAATCATGGGTCGTAAAGTTGTGATAAGCCTCCATAAAAGCTTCCTGCGCGGCCTTCCAGTTGGCGGGCAGTTCTTTTTGCACGTGTAAGCGGATGCGGCGATCACGCAAGGGGAAGTGCGCAAAGTGCTCGGGCAGGACGTCGAGCTGCTCCTTGAGCGGGGGCGCTTCGGGGTCGAGATTGATAAAGACAAAACCCTCCCAAGATTCGCAGGCCACTTCCTGAAGCGAGTGGCTGGCTTCGCAGACATGGGGAAAGTCCCACTTGCCCGGCACGTCCTTAAGGCGCCCGTCGAGATGCCACGACCAGCCATGGAAGGGGCAGCTGAACCCCTCAGCGAAACCCGGGCCTTCCTCGCCGAGTATTCGTGTGCCGCGGTGGGTGCAGCTGTTGATAAACGCTTTGATCTCGCTCTCTGCGGTCCGCGCCACGATCACCGAGTAGGGACCAATGTCATACACGTAATGGTCGCCGATGCTGGGAATATGTTCTTCCCGACACGCCCATTGCCAGCAATGGGCCCACATGCCGCTGGTTTCCTTTTTGAAGAAGTCGCCACAGGTGTAGCGACTTGCCGGTAGGTCGGTATCGCCTAAAAACGCATACTCGGACGCGATCAGTGGAGTGGGTGCCGGGTGTTGATCAGAGGCCAGCACGTCGGCAATTGATTTGCCGCCGGCGCGTGCCTTGCCTTTGGCAGGAAGCGCATCAGTCATGCATTTTTCCGTACGGAGTGAGTCGTCGATTTTGCATGGGTCGAGTATGCGCAGGCACCGTTGAGACCACAAGCGCATCGGTACCGCCTTGCCGTGAAAGTGGCTCGCATTTTGGCTGGGTGTGGCGCGCATACACGTGATGGTTGATCTGGGGGATGATGTGGATAACGATGATTGCAATAGCGTTTCATGCCCACGGGAGAACACACGATGGATCAGGCATTACAGACACTCTTGGATAAGCAGAGCCTGTATGAGCTCTCCTGCCGCTATATGCGCGGGCTTGACCGGCTCGATGCCGACTCATTGCAATCCGTATTCTGGGAGGACGCCTACTGCGAATACGGTTTTATGAACGGCACCGCGGCTGCCTTTATTGAGTTTGCGCTCGGCGCGCTCGCTGATCACGAATCCAACCAGCATATGATCGGCAACACCTTATTCGAGGTGGAGGGTGACGAGGCTTTTGGTGAGATTTACTTTCACGCGTATCACAAGGTGAAGTCCCAGACGGGCTTTGATGACCTGATCGTGGCGGGTCGTTATCTCGACCGCTACGAGCGCCGCGGTAGCGAGTGGAAGATGGCGTATCGCTCGGAGCGCGTTGATTGGAGTCGCACCACGCCGACGCAAGACCCGTACTATCAGATGATGCCGGACTCGTTATTTGGGGGTCGCCTGGACGACGCGGTGTATGACCGAACGTCGCGTTATAAGACCGCCTCGTAGCGTCTACTCGTAGTAGACACCGTGAGGCTGGGGTAGAGTAGGGCACAGGTGGAGTTTCGACTGAGCGGATTCGAGATGTTCCCTGATGAGTAAGCCATGGCGCCGTTACAGCACGGGGCGTTTTTTTGATGAACTGATTACCCACGGCGGTAGCCCGCGGGTGGCGGCACGGCGTGCGGTCAATTTCTTCATGGGCTTGTCGGCGGACGAACTACAAGCCCGGCGGGCGGCCGCTGAGTTGGCCATCAAGGAAATGGGGATCTCCTTTACCGTCTATACCGAGGGACAGAACATCGACCGGGCGTGGCCCTTTGACATGATCCCCCGAATTATCTCTGCGCGTGAATGGTCCGGTGTCAGCCTCGGGTTGGCGCAGCGGACCCGAGCGCTGAACTGTTTTATCGATGATATCTACAACCGGCAACAGATATTGGCAGACGGCATCGTGCCTGCCGATATCGTCCTCGGCTCAGATAATTACAAGGCGCAATGCGAGGGTGTGAGCCCACGCTTTGGCGCCTGGGCACATATTTGTGGCAGTGATTTAGTGCGTGACCACCGCGGCCGTTTCTTTGTATTGGAAGATAATCTGCGCGTGCCTTCGGGCGTGTCTTATATGGTGGAGAACCGCGAGATCACCAAGCGCGCGGTGCCCGAGTTGTTTAGAAACTACAGCATTCTCCCGGTCGATGATTACCCGCTAAAACTCTACGAGATGCTGGCAGCGCTCTCTCCGCGAGCGGCCAAGCGCCCCAATATTGTTGTGCTGACACCGGGTATCTATAACTCGGCGTACTTTGAGCACGCTTTCCTGGCTCAAGGTATGGGGGCCGAGCTGGTCGAGGGTACTGACCTGACGGTGGGTGACGACGACTGTGTCTATATGCGCACGGTGGACGGGCCAGTCCGAGTCGACGTGATTTATCGGCGCATTGACGAGGATTTTATGGACCCGGAGGCGTTCCGCCCTGAGTCAGTGTTGGGCGTGCCCGGGCTCATGCGCGCATGGCGCAGTGGAAAAGTAGCGATTGCCAATGCACCCGGTTCTGGGGTCGCCGACGACAAGGTGATCTACGCCTTTGTGCCCGACATGATTCGCTACTACCTGA
>JAYPXQ010000045.1:2760-17117 GCA_038135595.1 Halieaceae bacterium | reverse complement strand
AGGCGCGAGCCGACGAAGGGAAAGGTGCGAGCCGCCGCCTGCGTCGTCTCGAGGGAAAAATTCCCGCCGTCATTTATGGAGGCGATCAACCCGCCCAAAGCCTAACCCTGATCCGCAAGGATTTTGAGCACATGCTGGAAAACGAGGCGTGTTTTAGCTCCATTTTGGAGGTCAAGGTTGGAGGGGAGTCGCACAATGCCATTATCAAAGACATTCAGCGTCACCCCGCCAAAGGGTTCCCCATGCACGCGGATTTTCTCAGGGTGCGCATGGATCAGGCGATCAAGGTGAATGTGCCCCTGCACTTCATCAACGAAGAACAGTGTGCCGGGGTCAAACTCGGCGGCGGCATGATTCAGAAGCAAGCGACAGACATTGAAGTACAGTGCCTGCCAAAAGATCTCCCGGAGTACCTCGAAGTCGACATGTTGGCCGTTGAACTCGGTCAAATCGTCCATTTGTCGGATATCTCCCTCCCAGCTGGCGTCACCTCGACTGCCCTTGAGTTGGGTGAGGACCACGATCTGGCCATTGCCTCGGTCATTGCTCCGCGTGGCACCAAGGAGGCGGATGCCGGTGATGAGGAAGCAGGCGATGGCGACGGTGCCAGCGAGGAAGCTGCGGAATCTGATGATACCGGAGCCAATGGCGAGGGCTAATTAGTCCGTGTCTGCCATCCGACTCATCGTCGGGCTAGGCAATCCCGGCACACAATACGAAGGCACTCGGCATAACGCCGGTGCCTTTTTTGTGCGCCGCCTGGCCACTGAATACAGCCTGACCCTCTCGGCCGATCGCAATGCCTTGGGTGAATCCTCGCGGGGCCTCATCGCCGGGCATGATTTGCGGGTGCTGGTGCCAGGTACTTTCATGAACGAGAGCGGTCGATCAGTCGCCGCTATGGCGAATTACTACCGTATTGAACCCGACGAAATCCTGATTGCCCATGATGAGCTGGACGTGCCGCCTGGCGAATCACGGTTCAAGCATGATGGTGGACACGGTGGTCATAACGGATTGCGAGACGTCATACCCGCGTTGGGCGGGCGCAAGGATTTCTGGCGGTTACGTATCGGTATTGGCCATCCCGGTTCTGCCAGACAGGTCTCGTCCTGGGTGCTTAGCAAAGCCTCTGCAGATGATCAGACGTCAATTGAAGCCAGTATCGAATCAGCGATCGCCGCTTTACCACTGTTGCTAGCGGGCGATGCGGTGAAAGCCATGACAGCGTTACACAGCGAACACCATCAACTCCCACCCAATAACGAGGGCTGAACATCATGGGAATCCAGTGTGGCATTGTAGGATTGCCCAATGTCGGCAAATCTACCCTATTCAATGCACTCACCCAGGCGGGAATAGACGCAGAAAACTTCCCGTTTTGTACCATTGAGCCCAATACCGGTGTCGTCGCGGTCCCAGATCCTCGCCAGGGAGAAATCGCCGCTTTGGTCAGTCCTGAGCGCAACATCCCCGCTACCATGGAGTTTGTAGACATTGCGGGGCTTGTGGCGGGGGCCTCTAAGGGCGAGGGACTTGGCAACCAGTTCCTTGCGAACATTCGCGAGACCGACGCCATCGCCCATGTAGTGCGATGCTTCGAAGATCCGAACGTGATTCATGTCGCCAATCAAATAAACCCCTTGGCCGATATAGAAACCATCAACACCGAGCTCGCCTTGGCGGATCTTGAGTCTTGTGAAAAACAACTCACCAAGGTCATCCGCACCGCCAAGAGTGGAGACAAGGAGGCCATCGCGTTAAAAGTGCTGTTGGAAGAAAAGCTGCTGCCACATCTGAATCAGGCGCTACCGGTGCGTGCACTGGATTTCACGGACAATGAACAAAAGGTAGTCAAAGGCCTTCATTTGCTGACCAGCAAACCGACGATGTACATCGCCAACGTCGCCGAGGACGGATTCGAAAACAACCCGCACCTCGACGCGGTCCGCGCTCATGCTCTGACGGAAAACGCAGGCGTTGTCGTCATTTGCAACAAACTGGAATCCGAAATCATCGAGCTGGATGATGAAGAGAAAGTCGATTTTCTCGCGGAAATGGGGATGGAAGAACCCGGCCTCAATCGCGTCATTCGCGCCGGGTACGAGTTGTTGAATTTACAAACCTACTTCACGGCTGGCCCCAAGGAGGTCCGCGCATGGACAATTCGGGTGGGAGCCACCGCGCCAGAAGCCGCGGCAGTGATTCATACAGATTTCCAAAAGGGCTTTATTCGCGCTGAAGTGATCGGATTTGATGATTATGTCGCCCACCGCGGCGAGCAAGGCGCAAAAGACGCGGGTCGATGGCGGCTGGAAGGGAAGGAATACGTTGTCGCAGATGGCGACGTAATCCACTTCCGCTTCAACGTCTAGGAACGCATAGTTAGCGCTTGTTTAGTGCCTCGGCGATCACCCGCCGGGTGTCCTGCGGCTCAATAACTGCATCGATCTCCAGATAACTGGCCGCCTCCGTCGCACGCCCCTTGGCATACATCTCGGCCAGTAAGGTATCAAAGAGGGCCTGCCGCGCGGCGTCATCGGGTGCTTCGGCGAGCTCCTGTCTGAATCCCAGATGTACAGCTCCCTCCAGGCCCATCGCGCCAAACTCACCCTGCGGCCAACTCACCGCATAACGTGGCACCTCAAAGGAGCCGCCTGTCATTGCCATGGCACCCAGTCCGTAAGCCCGACGGAGAAAAACGGCGACGATGGGCTGCGTGAGAGTAGCCCCTGCAATAAAGAGGTCCGACATCAATCGCGGCGCTCCCTCTGCTTCACTCTCGGGTCCCACCATGAAGCCCGGGGTATCGATAAGGGACACGACGGGTAGCTGCCAGCGCTGGGCCAATTGGTAGAGCGCTGTGGCTTTGAGGGCAGACTCGCCGTCGATGGCGCCTCCCAAATGACGACAATCACTTGCCAAGACGGCGACGGCCCTCCCCTCCAATCTGGCCAATCCCGATACGATCGCCCGTCCCATGTCGGGTCGTGTTTCAATAAACGAAGCCTGATCAAAAATCAGATTCAGTATTTTGCGGACGTCGAAGGCATAGCGCCGATTCGTCGGCATCAGCGCTTGCAATCCGTCGGACTCAGGCGCCTGCCACTGCGTCAGGGGGCCTTGTATGCAAGCTAATATCCTTTTAGCAACAGAGACCGCCTCGGCCTCATCGGCAACGACAATGTCCACCACGCCGTTTTTTCTGTGTACCGAGACTGGCCCGATGTCTTGAGGTTTCCAGCGACCCAAACCACCACCCTCAATCATCGCGGGCCCAGCCATGCCGATACAACTTGACGCCGTCGCGATGCGTAGATCAGCGGCACCAAACAGTGCCGCATTGCCCGCAAAACAGTAGCCATGATTCACGGCAATGCGCGGCACAACGCCAGCCAATGCGGCCCAGCGGTGGAAGGTGGGAACATTCAATCCCGCCATAGAGACCAATACATCGGTATCTCCAGGTCTGCCACCACCGCCCTCGGTGAACATCACAATGGGAAGGTTGTCCTCTTTGGCGAGGCTCAACAATCGATCGATCTTACGGTGATGAAAATAGCCCTGCGTTCCCGCCAACACCGTGTAGTCATTAATAATCAAGGCGGTTTGGCTTTCGAGGCCGGGAAACAAGTCACGATTCACCGGGCCAACGGCCGTAATGACGGCATCAGCTGCAGTATCGGCATAGAGTGCTGCGCCTTCGCGTCGACGCCGCTGCGCGGCGACCGCCAGTTGCCCGTATTCGCGCACGGCGCCGCCGTCAGTCAGATCAACCAAATTTTCCCTAGCGGTGCGCCCGCCTCGCTCGCGCCGCTTGGCCACCGCCTCGGGTCGAGCGGCGTCCATCGTATCGGCCAGCTTCTCGTGGAGAATCTGATAGGGGTCTTTGGGGTGATCACTCATGGCTATATGGGTTCCTGAAAGACCGTACAGGGTCGCCCCGCACGGCCGCGCCCTGCCGGTTGACTTCAATCCCGGAGTTTTGCAGAATCGCGCGCCTCAAAGCTTTCCTTTACGTGGCTACGTAGCTCAGCTGGTTAGAGCACAGCATTCATAATGCTGGGGTCGGTGGTTCAAGTCCACCCGTAGCTACCATCCTTCTTATTTTTCAAAGACTTACGAAACATTCACTAATCTCATCGAGACTTGCTGCCACCTCAGTGCTACCTCGTGGATTAACTCTAACCCGTAGCGAAAAACCGCCTACGAGAGGTATACAGGGGCGGAGCCCAGTCAGTCCCGCAATCTACCCCGGCAATACTCTACACAACTCTTCCCGATATACAGATGAGGAAACGACCGTGAGTGTGCAAGGTAATCGAGTCACCGGTATTAAGTCTGGTTATCTCTGCCTCCGCAGACGGGCAAGAGCTTGTTGTCCTTGAAAATCATACCCCGATGCAAGGGTTATTGGATATGAGTCCACTTCCCCTAACCTGAGATAGACTCGATTAGCGTTGAGGCGTCCGCCGCTTCTTATTGAGCCACTGACCTCAACACCGCGAGGTTATCGTTTTGGGGTAGGCGCATCAGTGAGCCGCTTCTTCGTCTTTACCTGCTTATCGGGTCCCGTTATTTCATCAGAGATGCCGCCGGCTGCTAGAGGAGACCTTGCATGCTTGGCATTCACAGAGTCGCTATTCCTACGATCCGAAATACGCGCGTAGTCGAGACGAACCTTGTTCAGTGCGTAAACTGCGTTGGCACTTTCATCTCCCGGGACACCCGTATACACGATTGAGCTGACGGCCACACCCCCATTAGAGAAGAACGGAATCCCTCCCCCGTAACCCATGATGGTCTCCAGTCCATCTTCGACGTATCCATATCCAAGCGAGGAATGGGGAATAAAATCTGTATCTCGTGCGGCAGGGTGGACAAGACCGAGGTTGTGCCCTAACTCATGCGCAAACAGATATCGATAGCGTGTTCCATGGGCGAGCTCAAAACACGCTGTGACCGCTGCGTGGAGGACTCTGCGCCCATTAGGCTCCGACATGTAAGCGGAGCCACAGGTGGTGCCATCATATTCATAATTAATAAAGGCATGCGCCAAGTCAGCGTCGTAAGCCTCGAGCTCCGCCACCATGTTTTCAAAGGGTGCTCGCTGAAACTGCATATCTTGATGAATGCCAACGGAATTCGTCTCCCCATCTACGGGCAGATCAATCAGAATAATTCCGGCCGATTCCACCTGAATAAGCACACCTGAATCAGCAAGCAACTGATTGACGATGTCTAGTTCCCGGTCTATGAATTCCTGAGGATTGTCGGGGTTAAAGTTTTCAGCGTTCACATCCAAGTAAAAGAGGATTGAAATGGTATGGATTATGTCTCGCTCAGCGAGCATGTCAGCGAATCGGAAAGATTTCGACAGGAGATCTCCCCGACAGTCTACCCAAGGATGAATCGCGTCATTCTCAGGGACGTACGACTCCTCACATAAAGGCACGATCACCGGTTGCATAAACCTTGTGCTTTGAGGCTTCAGGCCGCCTTCACCCGTAAGCTCAGGAAATGAAGGGGCGGAAGCTTCCAGCATTACAGCTTCATGCGTGTCGTCCCCAAAGATGTAACCCTCCCCAGCCAACCAGTGACTGAAGCGGAAGTCATCAATAGGGGCAATCTGAACCAGTGAACGCGTGTCATTGGCCACCCTTAGCTGCGTGGTGTTACAGATCTGACACTTCGTACATGTCGTAGTCACGTCCACCCTAACGCAGGCGTCAGCTGCGTCTAGCTCAAGAGTGACTTGGTGAAAAGGTTCTAGTGGTTCCGGGTCTCGCACCCAGCGAATCGTATCAAGCAAATCAGTCGCCCGCCCTTGTGGAGGCCTGCCCGCTTCCAGATTCTGGGCAGTGACTTGCGGGACGATAATCGGTGCTGCCATTGCAAGGATGAGGCTTCTCACGAGAAGACCTTTTGCAACCCACTGCAAGCAAATGAGCACGTCTAGCCGCATCAAGGGCGACATCTCTCACTCCATTCCGGCAGCGCTGGCGCACAGACCACGATGAGACGAAGAGTTTGCTCCTGTGGGTAGAACAAACGGAAAGCTCCGGTGAAGGTGCCTGCCCTCAAAAGGGTCTTACTCCTTCCTGTACTTATCCGCGTCTGCGATTTGCAAAAGTCCCCTGGGATTGGCCGTCTCCCAACGCTAATCTCACCATCCAAAATTTGCCTGCACCTGTCTACCGGGTCACTGATAGAGAGGATACTTTCTTAGGCTTAAAAATGGCCGTTAAAACCTCCCTGGTTATCCTCCAAGGAGACGAGTTGTGGCGCCACCTGTCCGCACCGGTCAATCTGCTGTTACAAGGCCCAATTCCAACAGACTGTCTTCAACCATAGATCCCTCTTTACCATGAAGTTCGGTCAACAGCGCTGCAATGCCAGTGTCTGGGGGTAGCTTGCAACGAAACTGAAAGTGGCTTGAGGTCGGGTCATTCATAACCCATTTCGATACGAAAACGGCACCTTGTTTGTGTCGAGGGACCTCGACAAATTGAGTTTTCCCGCGTATCCGGTTTGCTGCGACTCGCTCGATAAGGCTGCAGCGGATTTCAACCGAGAGGGACTCCTCTTCGGAGTCATTAAATAAAATGGCGGCGGCAGCAAAATACACGGGATTTACGTAGTCTTCGCTGGCGTCGCGAAGAAGAGGGCAGACCACCCAGAGATCGCGGCTCGGATCTCTGTTGACCACGCCAGTTTCTCTAAACTCCATCTCCTTAGCTTGAGCAGGAGTGATTGCTGCACAAGATGTCCCGGGGACTGTTGTGACGTCTGCCAGTGCGGATCGCGCGAGCAACCACAGGATGATCACGACGGCTGTGTTGCAAGCTGAAGACAAAGTTTTATGAATCTTCAGAAATGACATTGATAAGTCCTCACTTAAGAGCGTCTATTTTCAAGCTGGATATACCGACGCCGGGTTGCAAAGTGCACTTAACGGCGTGGTAGCTCAGGACATCCGCTTTCGAAGGAATAGGGTAGGCGTCGGGCCGAATCGTGATTTCACCGGTATCACTCGCCCACCCGTGGAGACGAAAGTTGCGGGTAGCCGGTGCGACGAAGTCATCGACCGACTCGCCGGCAACGAGGGTGCAGTCGGTATGAGCCGAACTGATCGCGTCGACACTAAAGTCAATGGCGACTGCGGTTTTGTCTGAAAAGTACTGCTGGTCTCGGCCTAAATAGCTCTTTCTGGGTAGGGAGCAGACCACCTCAACGGCCTGATCTGAGACATTGAGTAGCCCTTGCTCTCGCCACTCCACTTTGGGCTCAAGCGCGGGTTGAACCACTTTGCAGCTTGACCCTGAGAGAGTTTTGGAGGCCGCCACATTGCTGGGGTCGGTAGGCTCACGGGAGTAGTTGACGTGGAGATAGCAGTCATCTTCCATGCTAGACAGGATGAACTCCTGCGTGGAAGATCTCGGCCCCCCGTTACAGTCGGATAAAAACTTGGTGAACTCGTAAGGGTCATTTGGGGACGGCGAAAAAGTGTAGTTCAGGCCTTTGGGTGCAGTGACAAAGGGCCCCAACGTGCCGAACACTCCCCCTTGCAGACTGCTGCTATTGTTCCCAGAGAGGGAACCGTAACTGAGGACGCCGCCGGGTGACGCGGTGAGCGTCAGGTTGTATCGAGGCTCTCCCCAGTAAGTGATAATCTCGTCATAGCTGTTGCAGCCGGGAGCGTTGCGACCAATCGTCTCAATAGCCGGCTCCGCGCCTTCAGCCCACTCACAGGTCGAGAGCAGAGGGTTCCCTTCTAAATACCATGAGTAGCCCGGCGCGTATGAGCGAATTCCTTTGAGATGGTCTAAAGTTCTGATATTCGTACCATTTATTGCAACTCCACCGCCGCCTGATATCTGGGGAAACGAATTCCGCTGGACACTCAGTCCGGATAGGGGCGCCAAGCTGGCTACAGGGCTTAGGTAGATTCCAACGTAATCAAAGCTGCCGATCAGATTGTGCAGTCCTTCGAGGGAGGTCACGCCAGGTGCAAAAAAAATGAATAGGACAGAAACATTTTTGATCCAGTCAAGTTCGGATAGGTCCGATACGTCACCCCATATGTTGGAGAAGAGATCGTAGCCGATCCACAGGTAGCCCGGGAGCCAGTTGCAGTTTCCCCCAGTAATGGCTTTTAGTTCGCTTACATCCGATTGGTTTCTTATTTGGTACCAAGGTATGTTGTTACCCCAGGGGTCATATTCATAAACAGGGCAGGCAACTAATCCGTATTTTACGGCATCAACAACCTCAGTCAGGCTGTTACAGCCAGCAGCGTTGGAATCGATATATACGTCACCGGCGACCCCACTGCGCGTCGTCACCGAGGCGTCCAACAATTCATACAGAGCGGAGCAGTCTCCAAGTTCGTTGTTATAATGGACCTCCAAATTGCCGCCCACTCGCTGGATTCCCTCGAGACCCTCAAGAGTTTTCAATTCATAATTGTCATAGACGATTAAGTCGCCGTCTACGTCACGCAAAGCGCGAAGCGGCGTCAGGTCGTCAATTCTTGTGCCACCGCCATCTTCTATCCGCAGTGTGCCTGTAATCGTGTCACAAGTGCCGCCGCCGCCAAATGCCTGCTGGAATAGGTTAACGTCGCCTTGGTCGGCCAAAATAATGTTGCTCGAAGTGCAGTCATTTGCGAAGGAAATTTCGGGCAAAAGCAATGCGAGAGCTATGCTGAGGATTACGAGGATACGTGGCTTGAAAGGCCTTGGTATCGTCACCGACCATGCTCCGTCAAATGCACTAAATATCACGCCAGCGTCCAAGACCTGTCTTTGCTGTAAGTCTTGCCTTTCCGTCAAATGAAATCAAGCGACGCTTGCAGCAGTCACTTTAGATTATCGCAAGGACATGAGTAGCACAGGTCTTATTCAGCGTTTGTATTATGAGCTGCATCGCTTTTATAGCCAATAAAACAGCTGCAACTCTTGATAACGCGGCGAAGCGTTGCTCACCTTAATGAACTTGGCATCGAGCATGGCGAACGCCCCTTTAATAGTAAGGTTCACGCCAAACACGATAGCTACCTTTGCCTCGCCGCCATCGGACTGGGACCGCGCATTTTCTACCCACACGCGGTCTAGTCCATATCTGACTGCCTCGATCCATGCGTCAGAAATGTTACAGGGCCGGTGTCAGAACGGGCGTTCCATATGTTTTGGCGGTTTAGCCTCAGAATTTTGGCGAAAACTCTCGCAGCTTTCCGTGCAATCCCGTCGCATCGGGTCTCCGCGAAATAAGCCCGCGATTAATCCCGTGGGAGTAATAACCAGAAAGTAGATAACGCCGAGCACAACGGGCGACGTGATTTTACTGAGCAAGAGCCCGAATCGCATCCACAAGCGATAAAACGGACGTAAGGTCCCAGGTGCCACCAATCCCCAAACCGCACACCCTGCCCACAGTAACCACGGCCAGCCTGGGTAAGCTAGCGAGAGCACCCACGGAAAGACCAACCCGAAAAGCACGGCCACCATAGCACCAAAGCTCAGAGCGAAATTCCGGAGCCCGCCCTCGTCTAATTCCTTAATCAAATCGCTCATCGTCAGTCCAGCTCAAAGTCGTCTCGCCAGTTATCGTCTGGCTCGGGCGCTGGCTGATCTGGCTTTGCCAGCACAAAATTTTGCAACACCAGATAGTCCATCTCGGTCCGCATAAAACAGCGATAGGCATCCTTAGGGGTACAGACTATGGGTTCGCCCCGGACATTAAAGGACGTGTTAACCAGCAGGGCGCACCCCGTGAGTTGATCAAACGCCTCTATCAATGCGTGGTAACGGGGATTTGTCTCGCGGTGAACGGTTTGCACCCTCGCCGAGTAATCGACATGGGTGATCGCCGGCATGTCAGAGCGCGGTATATGCAGCTTTTCGATGCCGAATAACTGTGTCTCTTCTTCCGTCATCGCAACGCGCCTTGACGCTTGCAGTTGGGCAACGAGCAGCATGTACGGGCTAGGGCGATCCAATTGAAAGTAGTCAGAAACCCGCTCTGCCAGCACCGATGGCGCGAAGGGCCGAAACGACTCCCGGTACTTTATTTTCTTATTCATCACCGATTGCATTTTCTTGCTGCGCGGATCACCGAGGATCGAGCGCCCGCCCAGCGCACGCGGACCAAATTCCATTCGTCCCTGAAACCAGCCCACCACCTGCTCGTCAGCCAACACGCCCGCCACCCGCATCGGTAATTCGTCATCTGCGAGTTCTTGGTAATGCGCTCCTGCCTCATCCAAACAAGCACGGATTTCTGCTGCGCTATATTCTGGTCCAAGGTAAGCGCCACGCATGCTGTCCTGATCTGCCAACGGGCGCTCGCGCCCCAAGTAACGGTGCCACGTGGTATAGGCCACGCCAAGGGCGCCACCGGCGTCCCCGGAGGCCGGTTGAATCCAGATGTCCTTGAACGGGCCCTCACGAAGCAAACGGCCATTGGCGACGCAGTTAAGCGCCACGCCGCCCGCCAGGCACAAATTGTCGACCTTCAGTTCTCGATACACCGTTTTAGCAAGTCGCAGTACCACCTCCTCGGTGACCACCTGTATCGATGCGGCAATATCCATCTCTCGCTGTGTGATGGGCGACTCCGGCTGGCGAGGAGGCGCGCCAAACAGATTGTCGAAACGCCGGTTGGTCATGGTGAGGCCGTCAGCGTAATTGAAATAACGCATATCGAGGCGAAAGGTACCGTCGTCTTTAAGGTACAGCAGACGCTCCAATATCAAATCAACGTACTTTGGCTCACCGTAGGGTGCCAGCCCCATCAGTTTGTATTCGCCTGAGTTGACCTTAAATCCGGCGTAATAGGTAAACGCCGAGTACAAAAGTCCGAGGGAATGGGGAAAGTCGATCTGCCAAACAGGCGTGAGCGCGCTACCTTGGCCAATCCAAACGGAAGTCGTCGCCCATTCACCGACCCCGTCCATGCACAGTACGGCGGCCTCTTGGAAGGGAGACGGATAAAAAGCAGAGGCGGCATGAGACTCGTGATGCTCACCGAACAACAGAGGGGGAACACCAGACTTGTCCGTACCCATCATATCGGCCACTTGGCGGCGTAAAAGGTCTTTGAGGAACAACTTCTCCTTCAACCAAACGGGCATTGACGTCACGAAGGAGCGGAAACCCCTCGGGGCATAGGCCAAGTAAGTTTCCAGCAGGCGCTCAAATTTGAGCAGGGGCTTGTCATAAAACGAGATGAAATCAACCGCGTCCAGCGTAATGCCACCCTCCTCGAGGCAATACGAAATAGCGCGGCTGGGAAAAGCAGGGTCGTGTTTCTTGCGTGAGAATCGCTCCTCTTGAGCAGCAGCAACGATCACGCCATCGCGCATTAATACGGCAGCGCTGTCGTGGTAGTAAGCGGATATGCCCAGGATATTCATATTCTGCGCGATGCTATTCCTGTCCGAAGGGTTACACTGTGCTCGTCAGACTGTGGCCATGGACAAGCGACAGTCGAGCTCCGTCGTTAAACTCGCCGCCGCCTCAGGTTAGTGCAGATACGCAACAGGAACCAGTGGGAGCGGTATTAAAGGATCCCCATACATGCTGGAACTGATCAAGGACCTCTGGACCTTTCTCGGAGAGCGCAAAAAGCTGTGGATGGCACCGATCATTATCATCCTGGTGCTTATGGGCACGTTACTGGTTCTTACTCAGGGCTCGGCGCTGGCGCCTTTTGTTTATACCCTGTTCTAATCTCTCCAACGCGCCGCGACTATCTTCATCCAAAAAAAACGCCATTGATGCAGGGCATCAATGGCGCCAGGTATCAACGCGGCCCACCGTGAACATTCAATAGTGGGCCTCTCTGCTCATCGCTAAGTCAGTCTCTCACCAACTTGTACTGCCACCAGACACCGGGACCTGCTTCAATGGTGATGTTCATGGTATTGGTGTTCTCAAATTCCACGTTGTATGTCACTGAATTCGGGACAGAAACACCAGGCAACTCACCCTCGTTGACCGCCTTGGGTATGCCGACATAGGCGCCGAAACCATCGATCACCAGCGTGCCCGCGTCCTCATCATAGGACCAGGTAGCATCGGTCGTGCCATCGTGGGGCGAAACTGGCGTGCCACACTGATCAGCGGCTACACCTTGCCATGCCTCAAGCCACGTCTCGTCATCCAGAACATTACTAAATGATCCATCGCCACTAAATACGTACAAATCATCGATATAGCAGGCCCGCGTTTCCACCCCTGCAGCGTCGATGGCCCACCAAGAACCGTCACCGGGTGCCGGCCCTACAGCGAGAGATCCTTCCTCAGGAGCCACTCGCCACGTGCCTTCTATCGGGGACGGGTCAGCCACCTTTACAAGCTTGTAGTTCCACCAAACGCCAGGACCTGCTTCAATGTTCATCAGCAGGGTATCTGTGCCGTCGAAAGCCACGTTGTAGGTCACAGACGTTGGCACCCCAACGTTGGGCAATTCACCTGCGTTGACGGCCTTGGGCAAACCAAAGTACGCGCCAAATCCATCCAACGTCAGAGTACCCGCTTCCTCATCCAACGACCAAGTCGCACTGGCAGAGCCGTCGTGGGGCGACACAGGCGCGCCACACTCTTCGGCAGCTACTCCCTGCCAAGCCTCTAGCCAAGTCTCATCGCCCAATACGTTGCGGAATGATCCGTCCATCCCGACCACATAGTCATCGTCGAAGTAACAGGCCCGTGTTTCCAAGCCCGCCTCGTCGATAGCCCACCAAGAACCATCTCCGGGAGCTGGACCTACACCAAGAGAACCCTCCTCAAGCGCCACGCGCCAGGTGCCAGGCAGTGTCGCCGCACCCGGTTCGGGGCCTGCATCCACCGTCTTGATCAACTCGTAGGTCCACCATACGCCAGGGCCGGCTTCGATGGTCACGGTCGCGTTACCCGCATCCGTAAACGTTGCGTTGTACGTAATGGAGGTCGGCACTGCTACACCCGGTAGCTCGCCCGCGTTAACGGCTTTCGGCAATCCGATGTAGGCGCCGAAACCATCAATCGTCAGCGTACCGGCATCTTCATCATAGGACCAACTTGCATCGGCCGCACCGTCGTGTGGTGATACGGGCACACCACACTCCTCTGCTCCACCTTGCCACGGCTCAAGCCATGTCTCATCGCCCAGCACGTTCGCGAAGGTGCCATCGGGATTAAACACATAGTCATCATCGAAGTAGCAAGCACGAGTCACAACGCCAGCGTCATCGATCGCCCACCAGGAACCATCGCCCGGTGCGGGGCCAACGCGCAACGAGGAAGCTTCAGACTTGACGCGCCACGTCCCTGCCCAGCGCGGCGTACCGCCCAGATCGATACCTCCATCGTCACCGGGCGCTCGGATACCGCATCCGCCCTCTCCAGGGTGACCACAGGCCAAGCGAATGTTGTCGACCTGCACATGCGCGGCGCCCGTGGGCTGGAGTACAAAGAAGCTGACAATCTCGCTGGTATCAAGAGGATTCAGGCCCTCCTCGCGATAAGCGAGAAGATCGTTCATTTGTACGCTGACAGAGGTCCACTCGTTGGCGGGCAGACTTGCCACAGGTAGCTCATAGCTACCCACGGCCGGGTAGCCGCTATCCATTCTGATCAACAGCGAGCTATCCGCGTCCGTCGCAGCGCCGTCCACGTAGAGGTCGAACTTAAGCTCGGCCGCATGTAGCTCCCAATAGTTGGGGTTATTTCCCATGCCAAATAGCGTGGTCGGTGCACCATCCACTGCGTAAATAGAAATGTTGCCCATGTTGGTCGTTTGTACGTCGATCACCGTACCGCGACTCGCGTCGTCTGCGGGCACCTCTGCAAATGTCAGTGCGCCATCATTGTTCCAGAAAGAGTTGACCGCCAGCTCTCGATCCTCACCGTCTCTGCCGGGCAGTGTTCCCGCTGCATCGACATAGAGATCAAAACTGTCGGTAAAGGGTGAATCGCTCTCTCCGGGCTCCAAACCGCGATCGGCATTGGAGTTACAGCCCGCCCCCGCTCCGTTAGCATCGTTGGCGGTACAACGGTATACGCGGACATAGTCGACCACCATATCCGCCGGAATCGCACCGTCACCGACCTCACCCGGTAACGTCCCGCCAACCGCGAGGTTGAGGAGGAGGTGGAAATCGACATCAAAGGGTGCCGCACCCGCACCTACCTGATAACCGACTTCTCGGCCGGCGTAGTAATAGGTATACCAACCATCGCGGTTCAGCGTTTGATAATTGACGCCATCTACGTACCACCGCAATTCATTACCCGACCACTCCAGTGCGTAGACATGAAAATCTCCCGAAGGGTCTTCTACCGGTGTGGCAGGACCCGTCGACTGCTGAGCAA
>JAYPXQ010000045.1:0-2750 GCA_038135595.1 Halieaceae bacterium | reverse complement strand
CCGTAAGCCCTTTCGATCTCGGTATCTGCGTTAATGACCTCCATGATATCCAGCTCGCCGCTCGATGCCCAAGTTCCATAAGGGGAGTCTGTCGGCATCATCCAGAACGCGCTCCAAAGACCCTGCCCTGGGGCTGCCTTAACGCTTGCCTCGACGCGGCCGTACGTAAAATCGAATTTCTGGTAGCTGCGAATTCGACCCGACGTGTATGCGTAGCCCTCTACGGCCTCTTGTCGCGCGCTGATGGTGAGGTTGCCATCCGCAACCGTCAGGTTGTCGGCGGAGTACCACTGGAGCTCGTTATTACCCCAGCCGGGAATACCTTCTGCGGTACCATCCCCCTCTTGCACGCTCCAGTTGGCGGCATCCAGCGCATCTCCGTCAAAGTCATCGCTCCATACCAGCTCCCACTCTTCCTCGGCCTGCGGGTAGAAGGGGGGCGATTCAGGATCAGTGGCTGACCCTCCACCGCCGCACCCAGCCAAAATAGCCGCTAAGGTCAGAGAACCAGCGCTTCGTCGAAGTAATGTATCGAGGTCTTTCATTTATTATCCCCAGTTTGGGCTCATAACTGTTTCAGATTTCACTATCCTCGAAACATCTCGCAAGGTTAAGCGAAACACGATATGAGGGGATTCAGGTGGGATAAGGTGGATTGGAAGCTCAAAAGCCACCCTGAGCGTGTCAGTCAGATCGTTGCTCTAGGCTTCTGCGCTGCCATTTCTGGGCTGCGGCGTCATCCCCCGCCAGCTGCATAATCTGCACCAATTTGCGATAAAACTGAGGGTAAGCCTGCGCTAGGCCCGAATTCACTGCTTTCTCTGCGTAACGCTCGGCGTCGGCCCGGTAGTCTGACACTCGTTGCGCATGACCTGCCTCGCCTGAGTATCGAATCAAGGTTGCGTAGGCCTGCAAGGCGTAGTGTATCTGCTCAGGGTATAGACGCGGCACACGCTGCAAGGCCTCTTCGGCCCTCGCATCATCGCCGATCTTGAAGTAAGCAAGCCCCAGCCAGCCGGTTAACTGGGCGATCACCGACTCATCGCCTCTGGCGTGCAGCAATGCCGCCTGAAGATAAGGAATCTCCCGTCGATACTGCTCGTCTCGATGCAACATTTTCGCCGTCATCACCAGACTGTCGTGATGAAACGGATACTCTTCATAGAGTTGATAAAGCTGCTGATACATGGCCTGGCGGTTGCCCACGTGCTCATAGAGGTAGGCCATTTCGTAACGAATTTGCCAATCGCCCCCGCCACCGCGCATGACGGCCTCTCGCCGCGCGATTTGCTCGGGAACGGTTCCCAGCTCACGCTCCACCTCATTCATTTGGGCTCTAATCAGGTCGACTAAGGCTTCTTGATTGCTCTGGCCTGTAAACGGCGGCGACTGCACCATACCCAGCACCCGATCAAGTACCTTCATCGTCATATTGCTGGGGTACCCAACCCGTAAAGCGACCTCGGCCTGGGCCAGAAGGGCGTCAGGCTTGACGCCTAGCTCCTCAATTATCGCACCGGCAAATTCTCTGGCGAGCACGTAGTCACCCTGAAAATTGTAATGAACGTGCTCGTAAAATAAGTCCCAGCCCGGACTCAACGGCTCGCTACCGGTTTTGAAGACCAGATCGCCATCAACGAAAGACAGCTTTGCGGGATCTGCGCCTGCCGCCAACTCCCGGACAATACCATTGATGCGAGAATCGGCCCGGAAGCGGAGTGTGTCGTGATCCAGCGCTCTCGCGTAGTTGCCCGCCGACCCCACGTAGTCGCCAGATCGCTCTTGGGCCGCAGCAAGATCGAAGTAAAGGTCGGCACTCCTCGGGGCCAAAGTCAGTGCCGTTGAGTAGTCAGCGACCGCACCACCCCATTCCTGCGCCGCCGCCTTGGTTGCGGCGGCCGCGGTCAAGGCCTGCAACTTCTCCAGTTGTTCTGGAGAGCGGCCTTCAGGCGGCTCCGACGCAAAAGGCGCTGAATGGCGAAGATTGACCGGTACTGTGGAGAGAATGACATGCGCGCCTTTGTCCTGAAGGGTACCCACAATGTCTGCCAGGTTGCGGCGGTAGTGCGCATATACGGTCTCCAGACGCGGATCATCCAACGGCACACTCTCATTGGTGAACATCTGCATACCCTTCCACTGCAGGTCTTTCTTGTGATCCGTGTTATCGAAGCTGCCCAATCCAGCCAAGAAGGCTTGCCCGAGATGAGACCGTTTAAGCGCCTGCATCGCCCGGATCAGGCCCATATTTGAGAGAAAACCCTGATTGAAAGTGCCGGGGCCATAGGGGCCAATCACCTCATTGTTTCCCAAAAGGACAATGGCAAAGTCCGCAACGCCCTTAGGGAAAGACCTGGCGGCGGCGTACACCACGTGGGAGTTAATGGCGGTCATCGCTGTGTTAATCACCTCGATGCGGCGATCAGGCAACGCTTCACGTAACAGCGTTTGTAACTGCCGGGAAAATCCGTGGGCCGGATTGGGAAACCCCCTAGCTGCCGATCCACCCAGCACGAAGATCCTCAGGACCTCATCGTCCCGTTCAGCTGCAAAGGTATTCTCGAGTGGAATAATGTCGAGTGATGCCGGATAGAATTGCTCGATGAAGTGTCGGTTATCCTGAAAGTAATACTCACCCTCAATCTCAATCGTGTTGAAATAATCGCGAGATTTGCCCGACCCGACCCCCTTCAATACCAGCTCCACCGTCGCAAAAAATAACGCTGGTATAGCCACGACGGCGATAAAGC
>JAYPXQ010000044.1:0-17272 GCA_038135595.1 Halieaceae bacterium | reverse complement strand
CGTTTTTCAAGGGATATCGTCCGCAGTTTTACTTCCGTACGACGGATGTGACGGGTGCGGTTGAGTTGCCTGAGGGTATTGAGATGGTGATGCCGGGTGACAACATTAACTTTGTTGCGACGTTGATTGCGCCGATTGCGATGGAAGAGGGCCTGCGTTTTGCGATCCGAGAGGGTGGTCGAACGGTAGGTGCGGGCGTCGTCGCCAAAATCCTCGACTAAGCGAGACTGCTTTGGAAAGCCCGCCATGTGCGGGCTTTTTTTTGCCCTAAAACAAGTCGGAGTGCCGCGCATCTTGCCAAGAAGCGGATTCATGCCTGTTTTATAAAATCTCACCGGATTGCTTCTAATAACACGGGGGCTTTTTGCCCAGCGCGTGGGCCCTCTACAGTTGCCACCCGCAGGGTGTCGGCGGATCGCTTGCTCGGTGGCCATAAAGGGTTATGCTGAGCCGAGACGCAGGGGGAGGAGCTGTGAAATGACAGAATTCAACTTGAATGGAATGCCCGCGAGGAGCTCCAGCGCTCCCGATACGCCCTTACTGTGGGTATTGCGCGAGGAATTACAGTTAACCGGGACCAAGTTTGGATGTGGTATTGCGCAATGTGGCGCCTGTACCGTGCACTTGGATGGGAATCCGGCGCGGGCTTGCGTGACGCCGTTGCAGGCGATTGCGGGGCGCAATGTGACCACCATTGAAGGTTTGGCCACAGCCGTGGGTGACGCGCTGAAGACTGCGTGGGAGGCCGAGCAGGTACCCCAGTGTGGTTACTGTCAGTCAGGGCAGATCATGCAGGCCGCCACCCTGCTACAGGAGAACCCCAGCCCCACTGAAGAACAGATTGTTAACCATATGAACGGCCACCTGTGTCGTTGTATGGCCTATCCGCGCATTAAACGAGCCATTGCGGTGGCTGCGAAGGTGCAGGGAGGTGGTGATGTCTGATCCAGCTTTCTCTCTCAGTCGGCGCCGCTTCGTGGCGGGTGCAGCTGGCTCGTCGTTAGTCATGGGGCTAGGTGCCCTGTTGCCCGGATGTGGTGCCGATCAGGTGGCTTCAGATTTAGCTGACGCGGGTGCCAGTGCGGCTTTTTCTCCGGTAATCTGGTTTGAAATTGACGCCCAGGGTGCGGTGTTAATCAATATCGTCCGTGCCGAGATGGGCCAGCATGTGGGTACTGCGCTGGCTCAGATCATTGCAGATGAATTGGGTGCCAACTGGGACGATGTGCGCATTACACATGTCGATACCGACCCCAAGTGGGGTTACATGGTCACCGGCGGATCCTGGTCTGTGCATACTTCTTTTACTCAGCTATCCCAAGCAGGTGCAGCCGGGCGCACCATCCTGGCCGAGGCGGGCGCAAAGTTATTGGGTGTGGATCCCGCGCAATGTCACGTCGAGGGGGGTCGTGTCGTTGCAGGGTCAGCCAGTTTGTCTTTTGCAGAGATTATCGCTGCGGGCGATATTCAGCGCAGTTTCTCGCAAGCCGAGCTGGATGCGATGCCCGTTAAGGTACCTGCGGATCGGCGCATTATCGGTCGTGATGTTGCGGCGCTGGATATCCCTGCAAAGGCAGATGGCAGCGCCCGCTACGGCTTAGACGCTTCACTGCCAGGGATGGTGTATGGCATCCCCTTGGTGCCGCCCACCCGTTATGGATCTGTCGTGGCATCGGTCGATGATGCGAAAGCTAAATTACTGGCTGGCTACATCGATGCTGTCGAGGTGATTGATCCGACTGGGACGATACAGGGGTGGGTGGTTGTAGTGGCAGATCAGTTGCCTACGGCAATGCAAGCAGCGCGCTTGGTTGACGTGCGCTGGGAAGCAGGTCCGACGGCGAACGTTGACGAGTCGGCAATCTTCGCAGAGGGCCTGCGCCTCGCGGAGGACCCCACCGAGGGCACGCTGGTAGTGGACGAGGGCGATGTCGCGGTCGCTAGAGAAGCCGCCGCCAGTACGTTGCAGGCAACCTATCGTACCGGCACCGCACTACACTTTACCTTAGAGCCGCAGAATGCCCTGGTCGATTTTGACGCTGACGGTAAATGCCATATTTACGCGGGGAACCAGTGGCAATCGTTGATATTGCCCGTGTTGTCGCAGGCCCTCGACTTGCCCGAGCCGGATATCGTTATTCATCAGCATTACCTTGGTGGTGGTTATGGACGGCGTCTTTTTGGCGATCAGATGATCCCCGCCGCCCTTGTTGCGCGCGCGGTGGGTCGACCGTTGAAGCTGATCTTCGATAGAGAAACCGACAGCCGGTTTGATTGCGTCCGCTCGCCCTCAGTCTGCACCTTCACTGCGAGTATCGATACCACCGGTCAGCTGTCGGGTGTTGATCATGCGGTGGTCGCAGGCTGGCCAACGCTGGCAATGGCGCCCGGATTTCTCGCCGATGGGGTTGACGGTATCGGCAAGTTCGACACCTTCTCGGTGAGTGGGGCAGATCATTGGTACACCTTGCCCAACCATCGTGTTAGAGCGGTTAATAACAGTCTGGCACAAACCAGTTTCTTGCCGGGGTGGCTGAGGGCGGTAGGCCCTGGCTGGGTGGGCTGGGGTGTGGAGTCTTTCCTTGATGAGGTTGCCCACGCACTGCAACTTGATCCGTTGGCCTATCGTCTGTCGCTGCTGGATGGAAAGGGCAAGAACGCGGGAGGTGAAGGCAGTACGGTGGGGGGCGCCGCCCGGTTGCGCACCGTACTCGAGGATGTGGCCAAACGCAGTGAGTGGGGGCGGCCAATGCCGATTAATGAGGCGCTGGGCATCGCTGTGGGCCATGGTCAGGAGCGGGGCATGCCCACCTGGGTGGCCTGCGTTGCTCATGTTGCCGTGTCCGCCGACCAACAGCGTGTCACCGTGCGCAAATTGTGGCAAAGCATTGACGTGGGCACCGTGGTGAACCCCTCTGGCGCCATGGCGCAGGCCGAGGGTGCCGCCCTGTGGGGCCTGAGTCTGGCATTGCATGAGGGCGCGGAGTTTGCGGACGGTCAGGTGCGGCAGAGGAACTTGGATACCTATACGCCGCTGCGGATGGCGGACGTGCCTGAACTGGATATAGCCTTTATAGACAGCGACGCCTTCCCCAGCGGGCTGGGGGAACCCCCACTGATTCCGGTGGCTCCCGCAATAGGCAATGCAATTTTTGCCGCGACCGGTAAACGGGTTCGGGACCTGCCCATACGGCTGACTTGAGCGCGGATATCGCCCGCCGGCCGCATGCTGTTGGCGCTGGTCAGGGTTGTTCGGGCGGGTTGATGTGTGAGACGGCTTTGGCGAGCAATCTGGTGAAGGTAGCCGCTTCATTGGCATCGAGGCCCGAGGTCATGGACATCGAGGCCTCTGTGACTGCCGCCACAATCTCCTGCCGCAGGGCGTTACCCGCCGAGGTCAGAGACACGACCACCACCCGTTTGTCGTCAGGGTGAGGTTCCCGGCGAATCAGTCCCTGATCCTCGAGTCGCGTCAGGGCACGTGTGGCGGCGCCTTTGTCGTCTCCAAGACGGTCTGCAATGGCCTGTTGTGAGCGACGATCCTCGATATAAAGGGCATAGAGATATTTGTAGGTGCCATGGCTCAGTCCATGCAGTGCCAGCGCTTTGTCGAGCGTCTGAAGCACGTGGCGCCTGAGCAAAAAAAGGTGCCGCACCGCGTTGTCGAGTATGTCTGTCATAGGGCCTCGCTCATCGCTTCCCGGGCGACAGTTTTTTCGGGAGGAATCCTGCCAGCAACGCCAGAGAGAGCAAAATGCCCGCACCCACAATGTAGACGTCCTGCTGGGCCATGGTTCGAGCTTGCTGGCTGATCAGTAATTCCAGTAGCTCCAGCTCTCCCCCCGTTCCTGCCGGGCTCACCATGTCCGAGGCGGCGAGCATGTCTCGATATTGAGCCATAGAAACAGACTCCACCAAATCCGCGCGGTGGACAATCGCGCGTTCGTCCCACAGCGTGATGCCCAATGCCGTTGCAAGGCTTGATGACAGCATCCTGACAAAATTTGACAAACCGGTGGCCGAGGCCATTTTTTCGGGAGGCACGCCACTCAGGGTAATCATCTGCAGCGGCACCCATAGGAAAGGCATGGCAAAGCCAACGAAAAACCGAATGGTAGTGAGGTACTGAGACGATACCTGAATCGTCATTAAGCCATGAGCCATGATGACGCAGGCCATTGCCACGACGCCGATCACCACCGTCCAGCGGAGATTTTGTTTGCGTAATTTGTCCCCGATCAGGCCCATAGACAGGAGGGGAAATAAACTGGTGGTGGCCATCACCCAGCCGGCTGCCCCGGGTGTGTAGCCCAACACCGTTTGCATCCACAGAGGGTAAATGACGGCTACGACAATAAAGACGCCGTAAAACATCCCGGTCATGATTGCCCCCAGGCTGAAATTACGATCGCGGAACAGGCTGAGGTCAACGATCGGGTGCGCTTGGTCTCGCTCCCAGATCAGAAAAAAGAGGATCGCGCAGAGGCCCACGGCGAAGAGGGTACGCACGACCGGGGAAGCGAGCCAATCGAGCTCGTGGCCACGGTCGAGGGCAAGCTGGATACAGATAACGCCCACCACCATAGTGGTGAGCCCGACCCCGTCTACAGGTTGCTTTGCAGTGGGCGTCTCTCGATCCTTGAGAAAGCTGTAGCTAACACCAATACAGATCGCTCCCACCGGCACATTAATGTAAAAAATCCAGGGCCAGCCGAGATTGTCAGTGATAAACCCGCCCAATACGGGCCCCATAACGGGCGCAACTGCAGCGGAGAGTCCCCAGATGCCCAGCGCCATGCCGTGTTTTTCGGGCGGATAAATCCTCAGCAGGAGGGATTGTGAAAAAGGGAGCAACACGCCGCCTGATAAACCCTGAAGCGCCCGGTAAATGAGCATCTCGTTGAAACCGGTGGCAGAGGCGCATAGCCAGGAACAGAATGTGAAGAGCGTAACCGCCCAGATAAACGCGCGGACCTGACCAAACTGCTGTGCCAGCCACCCCGCCAAGGGTAGCGAGACTGCGAGACAGACGCTGTAGATGGTGAGGACCCAGCTCCCCTGAGAGGGTGTGGCGGAGAGGGACCCCGAGATTGCGGGTAACGCCACTACGGCGATGGTGCTGTCCAGCGTATTCATGAAGGCGGCGAGTGACACCCCCAAGGTGGCAAGCGCCAGAACGGGGCCGGTAAACGGCTGCTCAGCGGGTTTGGCCGCCTCCGACATCAGTTCCAGCGGCTCGCTCTAAAGGGCGCGAGTACTTCTGCAATGATGTCTTCCGCGCCTGAATTGAGATCTTCAAATACGGCGTCTTGGGAGACAGGGCCGAGGTTAGATGCCGATTGCAGTGAGGGTGCAGAGCGGTCGTGGGTGTCGACCGTGACTGTCATGGAGGCGCCGACGGGGAGTCGTTCTGCGGGTATCTGGCCCGGCTCGAAGTCGATGCGCACCGGCACGCGCTGCACGATCTTGATCCAGTTACCGGTCGCATTCTGGGGCGGGAGGACGGAAAACGTGGCGCCTGTCCCGGCGCCGATGTGAGTGATACGGCCGCGGAGCGGCACGTCATCTCCGTGGAGATCAGCGATGGCGCTAACGGGTTGCCCGGGTCGCAGGTGGCGAAGCTGATTCTCCTTGAAATTAGCCTCTACCCATCGCTCACCGGTTTCGAGTACCGCGGCAATGGGCATCCCCGCAGGGATGACTTCGCCAATGCTGACGGCCCGTTTTGCGATGGTGCCACTGATGGGCGTGATAATGCGATGTTTGTTCACCGTTCTCACCGCATCCCGAACTCGCTCTGACGCCGTGCGGATCAGCGGGTGCGTGTCGATGGGTCCGATGCCGGCACTGACTTGCTCTGTGGTGAGTTCTCGCTCAGCCTTGCTCAGCTCGGCCGCGGCCTCCTCCATTCGGGTGCGCGCGGCGTCCACCTCCTCCTGAGAGATGGCTTTGGTTCCCACCAGCGCTTTGCGACGCTCGTACTCTTGAAGCGCGAGCTGATGGCTGCTCTGGCGGAGCGCAAGTTCAGCGCGTGCCGTATCGACACCGGCCCTGCGGGAGAGAATCTCACTTGCAGCAAGTGCCAGCGTATATTTAGCTTCCTCAAGTGCGCGGTCGGCGTCCCCCGAAGCCAGTATTGCCAGCGTCTCTCCGGCAACAACCTGGTCGCCTTCCTCATGTGCGATTTGCACCACCTGTCCGGCGACTTTCGCCGACACCTGAATGAGATTGCCCTGAACGTAGGCGTTGTCTGTTCGCTCGCGCCACTGAGCGATCAGCCAATACCAAGTGGCGAGACTGCCTGCGATGATTGCCAGCAGCAGAGCGGCCCAGACCAAATTTTTCCTCCGCCTGTTGGGCGACATTGCTTCTTCAGACATGATTTTTTCGCTCTGCGGTGACGGCCGCGCATCATAGAGGCATTTACTTGACGCAACAACGTTGACTTATCAACGAATAGGGCCTCGGCGCCTGCGCCTGGGATCCGCCATGGAGAGAGCAATGCAGTGAAAGAATCAGCCGCCGTCTGGGCAGGTTTGTGAGAAAAGTCGCAATCCCCGATTGCTAACGCAAAGCGCGTGTTTTTTAGTTGACACCCCTATACGCCATCCGTAGACTTCGCTCTCTTTTTTCGGGGTCCCCCGCGGACACCGGCTGTTTTTAGGAGATGTACAGTGCAAAATCAGCGTATCCGGATTCGTCTCAAAGCCTTTGACCATCGGCTTATCGACGCATCAACGCAGGAGATTGTGGAGACGGCTCGGCGCACGGGTGCGCAGGTTCGTGGCCCGATCCCACTGCCCACCAAGAAAGAGAAATTTACCATTCTGATTTCTCCTCATGTGAATAAGGACGCGCGGGATCAGTATGAGATCCGCACGCACAAGCGACTCCTCGACATCGTTGAGCCGACAGAGAAGACTGTTGACGCATTGATGAAACTCGACCTGGCTGCGGGCGTAGAAGTCCAGATCAGTCTCGGTTGAGCACAATTTGTAAGAAGTAGCCTGCCCGGTTAGCCGGGTGTGTAACGTTCGGGAAGGCGGAACATAGCCAAACCGGGCGGCCATAGAGGGTTGAGCCCCGTACACTGTGAGGTTTAAGCCATGACTATTGGTTTAGTCGGCCGAAAATCGGGAATGACGAGAGTCTTCACCGAGGACGGCGCATCAGTACCAGTGACCGTAGTGGAAATTGCTCCAAACCGCGTCACTCAAATCAAAGAGCTCGAGACCGATGGGTATCGGGCAATTCAGGTCACAGCGGGAAGCCGCAAGGCCTCGAAAGTCAGCAAGGCAGAAGCCGGGCATTTTGCCAAGGCGGGCGTCGCTGCGGGCGAAGGTCTGTGGGAGTTTCGACTAGATGTCTCCGACGAGGTCTTTGAAGTCGGCGCCGAGTTGACCGTCGAACGGTTTGAGCAGGGTCAGAAGGTCGATGTGGCCGGTCGTTCCAAGGGAAAGGGCTTCCAGGGCGTTGTTAAGCGTTGGAATTTCCGCACCCAGGACGCGACCCACGGGAATTCGTTGTCGCATCGGGCGCCGGGTTCTATTGGTCAGTGCCAGACGCCGGGCCGCGTATTCAAAGGCAAGAAGATGTCTGGCCACATGGGCGATGAGCGGGTGACTACCCAAGGTCTAGAGGTTGTCCGCGTGGATGCGGAGCGCAACCTGCTGTTGATCAAGGGAGCAGTTCCGGGAGCGCCTGGTGGCGAAGTCATTATTCGTCCGACAGTCAAAGCGGCGGGCGTAAGCCCGTCCGAGTCGTGAGTAGCGGGGGCGAGACGTGGAATTAAGTGTAGTCAAGCCGGGGAATAAAGCAGCAGGTACCGTTGCGGTATCGGAAGCGAACTTCGCCCGTGAATATAACGAAGCGCTGGTGCACCAAGTGGTGACCGCGTATCTGTCGGGTGCCCGTCAAGGAACTCGCGCGCAAAAGACGCGCTCAGAGGTCGCAGGTGGTGGCAAAAAGCCCTGGCGGCAGAAAGGGACGGGTCGTGCTCGAGCGGGCACCATTCGCTCGCCAATTTGGCGTTCGGGTGGGGTTACCTTTGCTGCGAAGCCCCAGGATCACTCGCAGAAGGTAAATCGCAAGATGTATCGGGCGGCGATGCGTTCCATCCTGTCTGAATTGGCGCGGTCTGATCGTTTAATGATCGTAGAGGCGCTGGATGTTGACCAGCCAAAAACCAAGTTGCTGGTCGAGACGCTCAAGGGTTATGGCGTGGACAACGTGCTGATTGTGGCGGATAGCGTGGACAAGAATCTCTACCTCGCTTCTCGCAATCTTCACAAGGTGGATGTGCGTGACGTGGAAGGCGTTGATCCAGTGAGCCTTATTGCTTTTGACAAGGTGATGATCACGGTCGACGCGATCAAGAAGTTTGAGGAGACATTGGCATGAATCAGGAGCGTGTATTCCAGATCCTGTTAGGGCCCCATGTCTCTGAGAAGGCAGCGATTGTGGCGGAGCAGGCGAATCAATATGTATTCCGCGTGTGTCTCGACGCGACCAAAGACGAGATCCGTCAATCCGTAGAGCAGCTGTTCAAGGTGACGGTCAGTGACGTGCAAACGTTGCGCGTCAAGGGTAAGACCAAGCGCAATCGTTACGGTTTGAGCAAGCGCCCCTCGTGGAAGAAAGCCTACGTGCGGGTAGAGCAAGGTCAGGAAATTGACTTTGCGTCGATAAGCTGAGGTGGTGAGTTATGGCAGTCGTAAAAAGTAAACCCACTTCGGCAGGTCGCCGCCATCATGTCAAGGTGGTCACTGAGGGCCTGCATAAGGGCCGTCCTTATGCGCCGTTACTGGAGAAAAAGTCCAAGACAGGCGGTCGCAATAATCTCGGTCGTATCACCACTCGTCACATCGGTGGCGGCCATAAGCAGCACTATCGCAAGATCGATTTCAAGCGCACCAAGGATGGCATCTCTGCCAAGGTGGAGCGCATTGAATATGACCCCAACCGCACCGCGCACATTGCGCTGCTGTTGTATGCAGATGGCGAGCGTCGCTACATCATTGCTCCCAAGGGCGTGCAGGCCGGCGACGTGCTGCACTCGGGCTCAGCGGCGCCTATTAAGGCTGGAAACTGCTTGCCGGTGCGCAATATCCCGGTGGGCTCTGTGATCCACGCCATCGAACTCAAGCCCGGTAAAGGCGCCCAATTGGCGCGCTCCGCAGGAGCCTCTGTTCAGTTGGTTGCACGGGAGGGGCAATACGCCACCATCCGTCTGCGTTCCGGCGAAATGCGCAAGGTGCCCATCGACTGCCGCGCGACCTTGGGTGAGGTATCAAACTCAGAACACAGTCTGCGAAAGCTGGGCAAAGCGGGCGCAGCGCGTTGGCGCGGTGTGCGACCGACCGTCCGCGGTGTGGCAATGAACCCGGTTGATCACCCCCATGGTGGTGGTGAGGGCAAAACTTCCGGTGGTCGTCATCCTGTGACGCCATGGGGTGTGCCCACCAAGGGATACAAAACCCGCAAGAACAAGCGCACCGACGGCATGATTGTTCGCCGTCGCGGCAAGAAGTAATCAGTCAGGAGAATCAATACAGTGCCCCGTTCATTGAAGAAAGGCCCCTTTATCGACCTCCACCTGATGAAAAAGGTAGAGGCAGCGGTCGAAGCTAACGATCGTCGTCCGATCAAGACCTGGTCGCGACGCTCGATGATCGCTCCGAATATGGTCGGATTGACCATTGCCGTACACAACGGCCGCCAGCATGTTCCCGTTTTGATCAACGAGGACATGGTCGGACACAAGTTAGGTGAATTTGCCGTTACCCGAACCTTCAAGGGCCACATTGTGGACAAGAAGGCCAAGCGTTAAGGCCGGGTGGAGAGAAAAATGGAAGTAGCAGCCAAATTAAGAGCCGCCCGGATCTCGGCGCAAAAAGCACGTCTGGTCGCCGACCAGGTCCGTGGCAAGCCGGTTGGAGAGGCTTTAAACGTGCTCGAGTTCAGCAATAAGAAAGCCGCCGCCATCGTGCGTAAGGTACTGAACTCCGCGATTGCTAACGCGGAGAACAATGAGGGTGCCGACGTCGACGAGTTGCGGGTGTCGACCATATTTGTCGATGAGGGATTCACCATGAAGCGCCTGAAGGCAAGAGCGAAGGGTCGCGGTGACAGAATTTTTAAGCGCACCTGCCATATCACGGTCAAGGTTGCGGATAGCGAGAGCTGAGGAGACGACCGTATGGGTCAGAAGGTACATCCAACTGGTATCCGCCTGGGCGTAGTCAAGGACCACAATTCTGTGTGGTACGCGGATAGCAAGAACTACGCGAAAAACCTCATTAATGACATTGAGGTTCGCGAGTACATCCTCAAGAAGCTGGACGCGGCGTCCGTTAGTCGGGTCAAGATCGAGCGTCCCGCCCAGACCGCGCGCATCACGATCTTTACCGCTCGCCCGGGCATTGTGATTGGTAAAAAGGGTGAGGATGTGGATGGTCTGCGCAAAGAGCTCTCCGAAAAGATGGGCGTGCCTGTGCACATCAATATTGAAGAAATTCGCAAGCCCGATGTTGACGCTAGATTGGTTGCACAGAACGTAGCGCAGCAGCTCGAGCGCCGTGTCATGTTCCGTCGGGCGATGAAGCGTGTTGTTCAAAACGCCATGCGCCAAGGTGCTGAGGGCATCAAGGTGCAGGTGGGTGGTCGTCTAGGTGGCGCTGAGATTGCGCGCACAGAATGGTATCGCGAAGGCCGAGTGCCGCTGCATACCTTGCGCGCTGATATCGACTACGCCACCTATGAAGCGCATACCACGTATGGCGTGATCGGCGTAAAAGTCTGGATTTTTAAGGGTGAGGTCATCGGCGAGGGTGAAGAGGCATAAGCCTCCGTCAGCCCGTAACCGATAATCTGATTAAGGAAGTAGAACATGCTGCAACCGAAACGGACCAAGTTCCGCAAGACGCAGAAGGGCCGGAATCGCGGTCTCGCTGAGCGTGGAAGCAAGGTGAGTTTTGGCGAATACGCGCTGAAGTCGACGGGTCGAGGTCGTATTACCGCTCGTCAGATTGAGGCCGCTCGTCGTGCGATGACTCGCCACATCAAGCGTGGCGGAAAGATCTGGATACGCATTTTTCCCGACAAGCCAATTACCGGGAAGCCTCTGGAAGTTCGGCAGGGTAAAGGTAAGGGCAACGTCGAGTATTGGGTGGCGCAGATCCAGCCGGGTCGCGTCCTGTACGAGGTAGAAGGCGTATCCGAGCAGTTGGCGCGAGAGGCCTTTGAGCTCGCAGCGGCAAAGCTGCCGGTACAAACCACGTTTGTTAAGCGATCGGTGATGTGATGAAAGCCAGTGAATTGCGAGAAAAGTCGGTCGATGACCTCAACAAGCAGTTGCTCTCATTGCGAGAAGAGCAGTTCAAGCTACGCATGGCGAAGGCGACTGGCCAGCTGGGCCAGAGCCATCTGCTCAAGCAGACCAAGCGGGATATCGCGCGCGTGAAAACCGTGTTGCAACAGAAGGCGGAACAGTAATGGCAACGACAGAAACCCGTACGCGGACCCTGCAGGGTCGCGTGGTTAGCGACAAGATGGATAAGACCATCACGGTCAAGATCGAGCGTCGTGTGAAGCACCCGGTGTATGGCAAGTACATCACCCGGTCTTCAAAAGTGCATGCGCACGACGAGGAAAACAAGGCGGGCTTGGGAGATACCGTGTTGGTTGCGGAGTCGCGGCCCTTCTCCAAAAGCAAGAGCTGGAAGTTGGTAGAGATTGTGGAGACTGCGACCCAGATTTGAGGTCCGGTTGATGAGAGCGAGTGGCCATTAGCCACTAGTGGAGTAGAAAAAAATGATTCAGACGCAGTCGTACCTAGAGGTAGCTGATAACAGCGGTGCACGTCGGGTGATGTGTATCAAGGTATTGGGTGGCTCAAAGCGTCGTTATGCCCGCGTTGGAGACCTGATCAAGGTCACCGTTAAAGAGGCGATCCCGCGCGGTAAGGTCAAAAAAGGCCAAGTGATCACGGCGGTCGTCGTGCGGACCAAGAAGGGTGTTCGACGCTCCGATGGCTCTCTGGTCAAGTTTGACGAGAACGCGGCGGTGCTACTCAACAACCAGGACGCGCCGATCGGCACGCGTATTTTTGGACCGGTCACGCGCGAGCTCCGCGGTGAGAAGTTCATGAAAATCATATCCCTTGCGCCAGAAGTGATTTAGGCGGGGAAGAAGAGGGTCAGGTAATGGCGAAGCTCAGAAGTGATGACGAAGTCATCGTCATCGCGGGAAAAGATAAGGGTAAGCGTGGCACCGTGCGCCGCGTACTGGACAGTGACCGGGTGGTTGTCAGTGGTGTGAACATGGTTAAGAAGCACACCAAGCCCAACCCCCAGGCCGGTATCGCCGGTGGCATTGTCGAGCAGGAGGCGCCCATACAGGCGTCTAACCTGGCGCTTTTCAATAGCAAATCCGGTAAGGGTGAGCGCGTTGGCTACCGCATGGACGACGGCAAAAAGGTTCGCATTTTCAAGCCATCCGGCGATTTGGTTGACGCCTGATCCGGGTCGGCGAATAGAGGCAGTTAAGAGATGACAGCGCTTAAAGAAAAGTACCGTAGCGAAATCGTTCCCAAGCTGAAGGAAGAGCTCGGCCTGGACAACGTAATGGCGGTGCCACGCATCACCAAGATCACCTTGAATATGGGTGTGGGTGAGGCAGTGGGAGACAAGAAGGTCTTGGAGCACGCAGTCGCTGATATGGAAAAAATCGCCGGCCAGAAAGCGGTGATCACCAAGTCACGCAAATCCATTGCGGGCTTCAAAATCCGTGACGGATGGCCCATCGGATGCAAGGTGACGCTTCGCGATGAGCGAATGTATGAGTTCTTGGATCGACTGATTAACATTTCGATCCCGCGTATCCGTGACTTCCGCGGCATCAGCCCCAAGCAGTTTGACGGCCGTGGCAATTTTGCAATGGGCGTCACTGAGCAGATTATTTTTCCGGAAATTGACTACGACCAAATCGACAAGTTGCGTGGTATGGACATCACGATATCCACCACCGCAGCTAATGACGAGCAAGGTCGCGCGCTGCTTGCGGCGTTTAATTTCCCTTTTAGAACCTGAGGCAGCAAAGATATGGCCAAAAAATCCATGATTGCCCGCGAGGTAAAGCGCGCTAAGACCGTAGCGAAGTTTGCTAGCAAGCGTGCTGAGCTCAAGGAACTGATTGCCAATGTGAACGCATCGGACGAAGAGCGGTGGGAAGCGCAGATCGCGCTACAGAAGTTGCCGCGCAATGCCAGTCCCGTTCGGCAACAGCGTCGGTGTCAGATCACCGGGCGTCCTCACGGCGTCTATAGAAAATTTGGTTTGTGTCGCAACAAGCTGCGTGAAGCGGCAATGCGAGGCGATGTACCGGGCCTGGTTAAGTCCAGCTGGTAACGGAGAACGATTGAATGAGCATGCAAGATCCCCTGAGCGATATGTTGACCCGTTTGCGTAATGCGCAAATGGCGGGCAAGCGAACTGTCGATATGCCCGGCTCTAAATTAAAGGTGTCGGTTGCCAAGGTGCTGGAGCAAGAGGGTTACATTGCCGGGCACCGCTATGACGTCAGCAGTGGAAAGCCGCGTTTGCAGATCGATTTGAAGTATTTCGATGGCAAACCGGTGATTGCCGAGATCGAACGCATCAGCAAGCCTTCTCTGCGTCGCTATTCAGGCAAAGATGACTTGCCGTCAGTGCGTGGTGGCTTAGGCGTTGCCATCGTGTCGACGTCCCGTGGCGTTATGACGGACCGCGCTGCGCGCGCTGCGGGTGTCGGGGGCGAAGTCCTCTGCACCGTATTCTGATCCGAAAACAGGAGCGTTAAGGAAATGTCTCGTGTAGCGAACAGCCCCGTGAACCTCCCCAAAGGGGTGGATGTCAAAGTAGAGGGCATGAATCTCATGGTTAAGGGCGGCAAAGGCGCTCTTGATCTGACGTTGACCGACGGTATCGGTGTGAACGTTGAGGAAGATGTGGCGACAATCACTTTCGACGGTGATGCCCAGCGTGCAATGGCAGGAACGACCCGTTCGCTGCTGGCGAATATGGTCAAGGGTGTGTCCGAGGGCTGGGAGAAGCGCCTTGTGCTAAACGGCGTCGGTTATCGCGCCAAGGCGTCTGGTAAGACGGTCAACCTGACCATTGGCCTGTCCCACCCTGTTGATTACACGTTGGCCGAGGGCTTGTCAGCCGACACGCCCACTCAGACTGAAATCGTTATCACTGGCATCGACAAGCAAGCGGTTGGTCAGGCGGCGGCTGAAATTCGAAGTTTCCGTCCTCCAGAGCCCTATAAAGGTAAAGGTATTCGTTACGCAGACGAGCACGTCAGACGTAAAGAAGCCAAGAAAAAGTAATCAGGTAAAACGATGAATACCAAGACGAAAGCGCGTTTGCGTCGCGCCAAAAAATCCAGAGTTCAGCTACGCACAGCAGGGTCTGTGCGCTTGTCTGTGCACCGAACACCCAGACATATCTATGCCCAGGTGATATCCGGAGATAGCAAGACGGTGTTGGCTCAGGCGTCAACGCTCGACAAGGATTTGCGTGCTGGCGCAACGGGGAATGTCACGGCTGCGGCAGCAGTCGGCAAGTTGGTCGCAGAGCGCGCGAAGGCAGCAGGCGTGACCTCTGTGGCATTCGATCGATCAGGATTTCGATATCACGGGCGCGTAAAAGCGCTTGCTGAGGCCGCACGCGAAGGTGGGCTGGAGTTTTAAGTATGGCGATGAATGACAAAAAGCAGCAGGGCGACCAGCGTACCGAGGGCGATCTGCAGGAAAAGCTGGTTCAGGTGAATCGTGTTGCCAAAACCGTTAAAGGTGGCCGAATCATGAGCTTTACTGCGCTGACCGTGGTTGGCGATGGCAAGGGCCGGGTCGGATACGGCCGTGGCAAGGCGCGCGAAGTGCCGGTTGCCATTCAGAAAGCGATGGAAGCCGCGCGGCGTAATATGGTTCAGGTACAGCTCGTTAATGGCACCTTGCAGTATCCGATCAAGTCTGCCCATGGCGCCTCCAAGGTCTACATGCAGCCTGCCTCTGAAGGTACCGGTGTCATCGCTGGTGGTGCTATGCGTTCAGTGCTGGAACTCGCCGGTGTGCACAACGTTCTGGCCAAGTGTTACGGCTCTACCAACCCCGTGAATGTGGTTCGCGCCACTTTCAAAGGCCTCAGGGATATGAGTTCACCAGAGGACGTCGCTGCGCGCCGCGGCTTGAGCGTCGAAGAAATCCTCAGCTGAGTATTGGGGTTTAAACAATGAGCAAAGCAATGATTAAAGTGACGCAGATCCGCAGTATTCATGGACGCCTCAAGAAGCATCAGGCGTGTGTTGCAGGATTGGGTCTTCGTCGAATTGGCCACACCGTTGAGGTTGAAGACACGCCGTCTGTGCGCGGCATGATCAACAAGGTCAACTATTTGGTGCGTGTTGAGGGCGAGAGCAATGTCTGACGATATGCGTTTGAACAACCTGAAGCCTGCCCCCGGCGCCAAGCGTGATGCCAAGCGCGTGGGCCGCGGCATTGGTTCGGGCACGGGTAAAACAGCAGGCCGTGGCCACAAGGGACTGAAGTCCCGCTCTGGTGGTACGGTTAAAGCGGGCTTCGAGGGCGGCCAGATGCCGCTTCAGAAGCGGCTGCCCAAGTACGGTTTTACCTCGCGGATTGGCCGGACTACTGCAGAAGTTCGCTTGCATGAGTTGAATCGAGTGGATGGCGACGTCGTTGATTTGGACGCGCTTAAGGCCGCTGATTTGATCAAAGAAGATGTGAAGCGTGTTCGCGTTTTCCTTTCTGGCGACATCAGCCGCGCTGTGAATGTGCGCGGTCTGACGGTCACCAAAGGTGCGAAAGCCGCGATTGAAGCCGCCGGCGGGAGCGTCGAGGCGTAATCCATGGCTAACGGCATGCCATCGATGAGTTCAGCGGGCATGGGAGAGCTATTTGCTCGCCTGCGCTTCGTGCTGATCGCGCTCTTGATCTACCGGATCGGGACCCACATCCCTGTCCCCGGTATTGATCCTGAGCAGCTGGCATCTTTGTTTGACCAGAATCAGGGCACGATTTTGGGATTGGCCAACGTGTTCTCGGGTGGTGCGCTGGAGCGCATGAGTATTTTGGCCTTGGGTATTCTGCCCTACATCTCTGCATCGATCATTATGCAGCTGATGACCGCGGTGACACCGCAGCTCGAGCAGCTTAAGAAAGAGGGAGAAGCGGGTCGCCGTAAGATCTCCCAGTGGACGCGTTACCTGACTGTCGTGTTGGCATTGGTTCAAGGCACCGGCATGACCGTGGGGCTCGCCAATCAGGGGTTAACCTACGCTTCTGGTCTTAGCTTTTACGTAACCGCTGTGGCGTCGCTGGTGACTGGTGCGGTATTCATGATGTGGCTGGGCGAGCAGATTACCGAGCGGGGCGTGGGCAATGGCATATCCCTGCTGATTTTTGCGGGTATTGTCGCCGGGTTACCTGCGGCGATTGGTCAATCGCTTGAGCAAGCGCGACAGGGCGAGATCAGCATTTTGATTTTGCTGGGCATTCTGGTCCTGGCCGCTGTCGTTATCTATCTGGTCGTGTTCATCGAGCGCGGGCAACGTCGCATCACGGTAAACTACGCCAAGCGCCAGCAGGGTCGCAGGATGATGCAGGCGCAGGCATCTCACCTGCCACTGAAGGTTAATATGGCGGGCGTCATTCCCGCGATTTTCGCGAGCTCTATTTTGTTGTTTCCTGCGTCGGTGGCCCAGTGGTTTGGTAGCGGTGACAGCGCCGACTGGTTGCAGGACCTCGCCGTGGCGATTGGCCCGGGACAGCCCCTCAATATTCTGTTGTTCACTGGTTTCATTGTGTTTTTCTGCTTCTTTTATACCGCCTTGATGTTCAATCCGCAGGAGGTGGCCGACAATCTGAAGCGTTCCGGCGCATTTGTGCCCGGGATCCGGCCGGGACAGCAGACCGCCAATTACATCGATGGGGTTTTGACTCGACTGACAGTTTTTGGATCGGCGTATATCGCGTTGGTCTGTCTGTTACCGCAGTTTTTGGTGGTGATGTTCAACGTCCCCTTTTACCTCGGCGGTACCTCAATGTTGATCGTCGTGGTGGTGGTCATGGACTTTATGGCGCAGGTGCAGAGCCACCTGATGTCCCACCAGTACGAAGGTGTGATGAAAAAAGCCAACCTGGGGAGTTTGAGCCCTGCAGGTCGGGTGAGATAGGAATCAGGAGTTTCTGATGAAAGTGCGAGCTTCGGTC
>JAYPXQ010000043.1:0-18087 GCA_038135595.1 Halieaceae bacterium | reverse complement strand
ACTAAATTTTGTTCTGCACCCATTTGCTCATCAACACAGGTCAGGTATTCGGCGTTGGATGCTTGGAAAGTTTTAACCGCGGTCTGGGCCGCAATCATTTCTTCCAAAGAAGCACCTGCGCCGTCGGGCACCGAGGGTGTTTCGGGGGCGTCACAGGCGACAACCGCGCTTACCGGCAAGGTCAACAGGCTGAGGGCTAAGAAGGCAGTTTGAAGTTTCATGGCTTTTCCTTATGTCGGTGTTTGTGATCGCGCTGTTTGATGATTCTGGGCTTCCCGTTTGAGGACGCCTCTCCGGCTCATACGCGATGACGTCACTGCAACGTTTATACCAATGAACGCGGTGGGAATAAACTGCCAAAGCAAGGCTTGGAGGCAGTATTTTTCCAAGAGACGTGGCGCATTCCGGTACACTGAGCGAATGGATGTCTCGGATATTTTAAACCCCCTCAATGCCGCTCAACGGGAGGCGGTCACCGCTTCTGGCGGCAATTTACTGGTTTTAGCCGGCGCCGGTTCCGGCAAAACGCGGGTACTGGTGCATCGCATTGCCTGGTTGATCAGGGCCGAGGGGTTATCCGCTCATTCGGTGCTCGCGGTGACCTTTACCAACAAGGCGGCGCGGGAGATGCGGGGACGCATTGAGGACATGCTGCAAATGCCCACCCATGGGCTCTGGGTGGGAACGTTTCACGGACTTGCGCACCGACTGCTCAAATCCCATTGGCAAGAGGTGGGGCTACCACAGCAGTTTCAGATTCTTGATAGCGATGACCAGTTAAGAGTAGTAAAGCGGATTTGCCGCGAACTCGACCTCGATGAGGCCCGATGGCCACCGAAACAGGCGCAATGGTTTATTAACGCGCAAAAAGATGAGGGTCTCCGCGCCCGTCATGTGGACGCTCCGGAGGGGGATTTGTATGCGAAAACGATGCTACGGGTCTATGCCGCGTATGAAGAAACCTGTGAGCGCGGCGGCTTGGTGGACTTTGCCGAGCTGCTGCTTCGTGCCCACGAGTTGTGGCTAAAGTCACCCGAGACGTTGGCGCATTACCAGCAACGCTTCAAAACCATCTTGGTAGACGAGTTCCAGGATACCAACACCATTCAGTACGCCTGGCTGCGTGTTTTAGCGGGCCAGAAGGTTCCCGTGGTGGCTGTGGGCGACGACGACCAATCCATTTATGGTTGGCGGGGCGCGCGGGTAGAGAACATCCAGCGATTCACCGAGGATTTTAAAGACACGCTGACCGTTCGGCTCGAGCAAAACTATCGGTCCACCGCGACCATTCTAGATGCGGCAAATGGGCTGATCGCGCGCAATGCGGGCCGCCTCGGGAAAAATCTATGGACCGAGGGGGAGCGCGGCGATCCGATCACGCTCTATGCCGGATTCAACGAGCAGGATGAAGCCCGGTATATTGTAGAGCAAGCTGAAAAATGGTTTTCCGGCGGCGAGCCGCGCCGCTCCATCGCCATTCTCTATCGTTCCAATGCGCAGTCCCGGGTACTCGAAGAGTCTCTGCTTCGGGAGGGTATTCCTTATCGTATTTACGGCGGGCAACGATTCTACGAGCGCCTCGAGATTCGCAATGCACTCGCTTATCTGCGACTGGCCCAGACCCGCGATGATGATCCCGCCCTGGAACGGGTGTTGAATACCCCGCCGCGAGGTATCGGCAGCAAAACGGTGGAAAAGCTCAGGGAGGTCGCGCGGACGGAACAGATTTCTTTATGGCGCGCCTGTGGCCTGGTTGTGGAGCGGGATTTGCTACCTGCTCGCGCACTGACCGCGCTGGCAAAATTTCAAGCTCTGATTGAAGAGTTCGCGCGCGCCGCCGAGACTCTCTCGCTGAGCGAATTTACCGAACACGTTATCGCAATATCCGGGCTACTTGATTATCACCGAGCCGAAAAAGGAGAGCGCGGCCAGGCCCGCGTGGAGAACCTTCAGGAACTTGTCACCGCGACCCGTTTGTTCGAGCCCGAGGATGAAACGGTCTCGCCTTTGCAGGCATTTCTTGACAGTGCAGCGCTGGATGCCGGTGAAGGACAGGCGGACCCTTACGAGGACAGCATCCAGATGATGACCCTGCACTCCGCTAAAGGGCTCGAGTTCCCGCTGGTGTTTATTGCCGGCATGGAAGAGAACCTCTTCCCCCATCAAATGTCGCTGGAGGAACCGGGTCGGCTCGAGGAAGAACGCCGATTGGCCTATGTAGGCATTACGCGCGCGATGAAGAAACTGGTGGTGACATATGCCGAAAATCGCCGACTACACGGCGGCGATATGTACAACACGCCCTCCCGGTTTATTCGGGAAATTCCCGGCGAGCTGATTGAAGAAGTGCGCCTTAGCGGTTCGGTGGCGCGGCCTCTCGGGACGTTGGGTCGCGCTTCGCTTGCCGAGCCACCCCCGGAGGGCATTGAGTTGGGCAAGCGTGTGTTGCATCAGGTGTTTGGCGAGGGGGTGATCACTCAATTTGAGGGCCAGGGCAGCAACGCGCGCGTTGAGGTGAGCTTTAGCGAGGGAAGCAAGTGGCTTGTGCTTCAATACGCCAATCTAACCGTGCTATGAGGTAGGGCTATGCGCGAGAAACAGGTTTTACCGCTGGTCGTTGTGGCGCTGACAAGCGCCTTGGTGGGAGTGATTGCGTTATGGACGCTAGATCGTGTTGACTCACCGCAGCTCGATCGCCCGCAAAATAGCGCGCCCGAGACGTCATCCCCAACCGACGTGATCGAATGGAAGCTAGTCACTACCTGGCCAAAAGGTCTTCCCGGGTTGGGTGCAGCACCGGAGAACTTTGCGCGCCGCGTCAATGAGGCCTCCGGGGGGCGCCTTCGCATCAGAGTCTTTGGTGCCGGAGAAATTGTGCCGGCTTTCGAGGTATTCGACGCAGTGTCGGGGGGGGTCGCCGAGGCGGGGCACGGCGCCGCGTATTACTGGAAGGGCAAAATACCAGCGGCTGTCTTTTTTACTGCGGTGCCCTTTGGTATGACCGCACAGGAGGTCAACGGCTGGCTCCACTATGGTGGTGGGTTGCCTTTGTGGCGCGAACTCTACGCCCCGTTCGGGGTGATTCCCTATGCGGGAGGTAGCACGGGCGTGCAAATGGCGGGGTGGTTCAATAAGCGGCTTAATAATCGATCGGACCTTGCCGGACTCAAAATGCGCATTCCCGGTCTTGCGGGTGAGGTGTTTGACGCCGCGGGTGGTTCCGCGGTGCGGATCGCGGGTGGAGAGGTCTATACATCGATGCAGACCGGCGTCATTGACGCTGTGGAGTGGGTGGGCCCTTACAATGATCGGACGCTTGGGCTGATGGAAGTGGGAGAGTACTACTACTATCCGGGCTGGCACGAGCCGGGGGCGATGCTCGAGACTATTATCAATGCCGAGGCGTTGGCGGCGCTGCCAGAGGATTTGCAGGCGATTGTGCGCATCGCCGCGCGGGCGACCAATACCGACATGCTGGATGACTTCACCGCCAACAACAGTGAGTCGCTACAGATTTTGCTGAGGGATTTTGATACCGAAGTCTTGCCACTGCCGGATGATGTTATGGATGCGCTTTATGAGCAGAGTCAAATCGCGATGCAAGCATTGATGGACTCGGATCCAATGGCAAAAAAAATCGCTGCGTCCTATTTTGCTTTCGCTGACAAAGTGCGCACCTACCACGAGATTTCTGAGCGCGCCTATCTCAACGGACGTGATCGCTTGTTACCGGCAGTGGAATTTACTGCGGAATAGGCCGTGTCAGCTTGTTTTCATCGATGGCGACGTAGATAAATTCGCCTTCCGTCACTTTGATCGGCTCGCCGTCCTGCCGGGCGTTGATCCAAACTTCAACCAGAATGCGCACCGAACTACGACCGGTCTCGAGCACATCACAGTAGCAGCTGACCACCGCGCCGACGTGCACGGGCGTCAAAAAAGACATCCCTTCTATTGCTACTGTCGCAACCCTGCCCTCCGCCAGTTCAGATGCTGTGATACTGCCGGCCAAGTCCATTTGTGAAAGCAGCCAACCGCCAAAGATATCGCCGTTGGCGTTGGTGTCCTTGGGCATGGCGATGGTTTGTAAAGCCAGTTCACCGTAAGGGAGTGGATTGGTATCAAGCTCTTCGACAGACATGGCGGGCCTTATTGTTGTGTTGAACGGTTGGGGGCACTTGCTCGCAACTGGAGCCAGCCCCCGAGTCGCATGGCAAAGACAGCATTATCGCCCCATTGCTTCGGGGAGCCAAAGTACCAGATTGGGCCACCACCACATCACGACGAGGAGCAACAGTTGCATGGCAACAAACGGCAAAACCCCCGCATAGATATCGCGCGTACTGACTGATTCAGGCGCGACACCGCGGAGATAGAATAGGGCGAATCCAAAGGGCGGCGTGAGGAAAGAGGTTTGCAGATTGACGGCGATCATAACGCCCAGCCAGATGGGATCGAACCCCATCGCGAGTAGAATGGGACCCACCACCGGGACCACGACAAAGGTGATCTCGATAAAATCCAGAATAAAGCCCAGCAGAAACATCACCAGCATGACCACCAGCAATGCGGTATGTGGGCCACCGCCGAGCTCTTGAAAAAAGGATTCGATCAGGTGGTCTCCACCGAACCCTCTGAATACCAGTGAAAACACGGCCGCGCCAATCAAAATCAGGAATACCATGCTGGTGGTGTATAGCGTCGAACGAGAAATGTCGCGCAAACTGCTCATCGTCAGGGCGCCCCGGCTCGCCGCCAGCATCAGCGCGCCCACAGCGCCCACTCCAGCGGCCTCTGTGGGCGTGGCGGCGCCCACGAGAATCGAGCCGAGTACCAGCCCGATCAGCCCCAGCGGGGGCAATACCGCTGCGATAGCTGCACTGGCTTCGGTCCGGTCAACCTCGGCTGGCGGCGCACTGCCCGGTTGGAGAGTGGCCCTCACCAGCAAATAGATGAGGTAGAACGCCACCAGCAAACAACCCGGCACCATCGCGCCCACAAACAGGTCGCCCACTGAGACTGTCTGGGTGTTGATGATGTTCATCCTCAGTTGGGCTTGCTGATACGCCGCTGACATGATGTCGCCCAGTAGCACCAGTGCGATAGAGGGCGGGATGATTTGTCCCAGCGTGCCTGTGGCACAGATGGTGCCGGTGGCGAGCTGGGGGTGGTAACCTGCGCGCAACATGGTGGGCAGCGCCAGCACGCCCATGGTGATGACAGTAGCCCCGACGATGCCGGTGCTGGCGGCGAGCAGCGCTCCGACCACCACCACCGCCACACCCAAACCACCTGGGCGTTTGCCAAACAGCCCCGCCATATTCGAAAGAAGATCCTCGGCGATTTTAGCTCGCTCAAGAATCACCCCCATCATGATGAAGAGTGGCACGGCGACCAGAGTTTCATTTCCCATGGTGCCGAATATCCGGCCCGTAAGGGCGGTCAGGTAATCGGGGTCAAAGTGTCCTAGCAGGATGCCTAGCGAGGCAAAACCCAATGCGGTGCCCCCTAGGGTGAGTGCGACAGGAAATCCCAGCAACAAAGCACAGCAAACAGCCAAAAACATGGCCAGTGCGAGTTGCCCCTCCATTACATTGGCTCCTGCTTTTGCAAGTGGTCGATGCCACGCGCGATCTTTGAAATGGCCTGAAGTGCCAGCAAGAGCGCCATGGTGGGAATGAGCGTTTTCAGAATAAATACGAAGGGGAGACCACCCGGCTCAGGGGAAGCTTCCCGAGCGCTCCAGCTGTCTATCACGTAGTCGAGGGAACCCCAACCAATCAGTGCACAGAGCGGGAGAGTAAAAACAATGTGACCTAATGTGTCGACCCAAGCGCGCTGCCTGGCGGTGAAATGGCGATAAAAAATATCTACCCGGACGTGTTGGTCTGCCCCTAGGGCGATCGCGGCGCCGAGCATGAATACCGTCGCATGGAGATATTGAACGGACTCCTGTGCCGCGATAGCGCCTGTACTGAAGCCGTAACGGAGCAGCACAATAAGAAACACAAGCAGGGCCATCACCGGGACACACCATACGGTGATGCGCTCTAAACCGACCATTATCCGATCAATTGTTCCCGTGAGAGGAGCGTAACTCATGATCCCGATACCAAGGTTTTTATCAGTGACGTGCAAGGTTATCATTCTGGCCTCAGAGATTGCATAAGAGGCAACCCGTGCTATCCGTTCTTTCCCCGGCCAAAACCCTGGATTATGAAACCCAGCCAACGACGCGTAAGTCGACACAGCCGCTGTTTATCGAAGAGGCGGCATCCCTGGTGGGTCATGCCCAAAAAATGGATCCCGAGGCGATCCAGCAGTTGATGGGCGTCTCTGCGAACATCGCTTCGCTTAATCATGAGCGATTCATGAACTGGCAGCCGAAGTTCTCTCTGCAAAATGCCAAACAAGCCGTCTTGGCATTCAAGGGTGATGTGTACACGGGTTTGGCAGCGGAGACGCTGAGCGCCTCGGAGCTGGCCTTTGCCCAGAAACACCTGCGTATTTTATCGGGCCTCTATGGACTGTTGCGCCCGCTCGATCTCATGCAGCCCTATCGACTCGAGATGGGGCTACCCTTCGAGAACAGCGGGGGGAAAAATTTGTATGAATTTTGGGGTAGTCGCATTGCCGAGGTTCTCAGCAAGCACCTCAAGGCTAGCGGCAGCCCGGTGCTGATAAATCTGGCTTCCAATGAGTACTTTAAAGCCGTTAAAAGCAACTCGCTTCAGGCAGAGATCATCACCCCGCAATTCCGGGATCTCAAGAACGGCCAGTACAAAATGATTTCTTTCTTTGCCAAAAAAGCCCGGGGCGTTATGGCACGGTACATCGTGCAGCAGGGCTTGAACGAACCGGAGGGTCTCAAGGACTTCACCGGTGACGGCTACTATTACAGCGCCAAGGACTCAGATGACGTCAACTGGGTGTTCTTGCGCGACGCAGCGCCTAAAGCCGGCTAGATCGCCTCTGACTTAAAAGGTAACAGCGTCGCCGCTTCTCGTTGATACGCCTGCACGTGTTCTCTTTCCTGAGCGGCAAATTGCGTCACCGCTTCCCTTAGCCGCTCATCGACAATCCAGTGATTTGAGTAGGTCAGGACGGGCTCAAAGCCGCGTTGAATTTTGTGCTCACCCTGAGCGCCGGGGTCAAAGCGCGACAGACCCGCTTCAATGCAGTATTCAATGCCACGGTAGTAACACGCTTCGAAGTGAAGGTACTCGTACTCTGCAAGGCAACCCCAGTAGCGTCCGTAAAGGGTGTCTCGCCCTTCAAAAAATAAAGCAGCGGCAACGGGCTGTCCCTGTAATTCGGCGATAACCATAATGGGGCTGTCCTGCAGCGCTGGGCAGGTGTCAGTGAAAAAAGCCTCTGTGAGGTAGCCGCCATGACCCGACCGTTTAGCGTAGGTCGTTTGGTAGCAGCGGTGGAAAAACCGCCAGTTTTCCTGCGAAATAGCATCACCCTTCAGCGTTTTCAGTGCTAACCCCTGGCGCGCGACTTGTTCCCGTTCCTTTCTGAGGTTCTTGCGTTTTCGGCTGCTGAAACGGTCCAGAAAATCCTGAAAGTCGCGGTATTCCCGGTTGAACCAATGAAATTGTGTGGTGAGTCGCTGCGGCATACCGCAGTGCGCTAGGCGGTCAGACTCGTCCTCTTCGATAAAGAGGACATGCCAGCTCGACACTTCCAGTTGCTCGCAGAGCGCCTGCACACCCAATGCCATGAGTTCAAAATTTTCGGTGCTCGTTGAGTCGTAACCAAAACGTTGCCCTGCTGCTGGCGTGAACGGGATAGCCGTGACAAGCTTGGGGTAGTAGTCGAGCCCCATGCGTTGCCACGCGTCGGCCCACGACCAGTCAAAAACATATTCACCGTAGCTATGCGTCTTGAGATAGGCGGGAATCAAGCCAAGTACGGCGTCATTTTGTTCAAAGCTCAGATGGGCTGGCTGCCAGCCGCTTCGCGCCGTCGTACAGCCTGACGACTCCAGTCCGCGCAGAAACTGCCAGCTCAAAAAGGGCTCGCCTGAATCAAAATAGGAATGCCATGTCTCGGCTCCTATGTCTTCCACAGAGCGATAGGTGGTCGCGGTCAGGGGTTTCACTGAGCTCAAAGCACCACTTCTTGGCCAAACCAAAAGTGCGCACATAACCCCGACAGCACGATCAGGCCAATCCACTTGCTTTGGTTAAACGCGGCAAAACACTGTGCGGTGCCCCGATGGCGAATCAGCCACAGATGCCAGCCGAACATCACTGCGACGCCGATGATGGCGAGGTAATAAAAGTGCCCGAGCTCAAAAGCAAGGCCGCAGCGCCAGAAAGCCAACAGGCATAGGCACTGCAGCCCGGCGATGATCCTGACATCCAGATCGCCAAACAGGATGGCCGTAGATTTAATGCCAACGGTCAGGTCATCTTCGCGATCAACCATTGCATACTGCGTGTCATAAATGAGCGTCCACAGCACATTGGCAGCAAATAACCACCAGAGCTCCCGGGGCAGAGCTGATTGACTGGCGGCAAATGCCATGGGAATTCCCCAGGAAAAAGCGAGCCCCAAAACGATTTGCGGCCAGTGAGTAATCCGTTTCATGAAGGGATAAACCAGCGCCAACGCCGCACCGATGATCGACAGCTTTATCGTGAGTGGATTGGTCAGCGTTACCAGGGTCAGCGCTAATACCAACAGCGTCACCAGCAGGCCGATCGCCTCTTTGACCGAGAGTGCTCCGGTCACAAGTGGTCTGTGACGTGTGCGCTGCACATGACCGTCAAGATCTCGATCCGCAAGATCATTGGCAATACAGCCGGCAGCGCGCATGACAATGGCACCGGCCACAAAGATACTCAACAGGGCTAAAGACGGGCGACCATTGCTCGCCAAAACGACGCCCCACAGTGTCGGCGCGAGTAGCAATAGCGCGCCGATGGGCTTGTCGAAACGCATGATCTCAATGGCACCGCGCCACTTTGTTGTCACTGTGATGTTTTCAGCAGAGGGTGGTATCGATTCCATGAAACCGTTGGAGATGTTGCCAGAAGGGGGACAGTCTAGCGGGCGGCGGGCGGTGATGCGACAGCGATGCGCTACACCCGGGCAAAGTCCGCTCTGGGGCCGGTCCACCGGGCGATCAACGCTTGCGCAGTGGCGGCGTCCCGCGCGTAGAGCTCGCTGGCGATCGCTTGTGCTTCCATCAGCAGTGGCTCGTGCTCGGGTAGGAGCGCGATCCTGAATTGCGCCATGCCCGTTTGCCGCGTTCCTAACAGTTCACCCGGACCTCTAATGCGCAGATCTGCCTCGGCAATGACGAAGCCGTCATGGGTTTGCTGCATGACCTGCAATCGCTCCCGCGCCGTTTCGGACAGTGGTTGTCGGTAGAGCAGCAGGCAGTGGCTCTCTACGGCGCCTCGACCGACTCGGCCGCGCAGTTGGTGCAGCTGCGCCAAGCCCAGTCTCTCGGCGTTATCGATAATCATCAGGCTGGCATTCGGTACGTCCACGCCGACTTCGATTACGGTGGTCGCAACCAGCAGCTGGATTGCCCCCGATTTAAATCTCGCCATGACCGCGGCTTTCTCAGTCGCCTTCATGCGGCCGTGGACCAAGCCGATGCGCACTTCGGGGAGCGCTTCGCCAATGCCCTCCTTCGTTGCCTCTGCTGCTTCCAAGTCCAAAAAATCGCTTTCTTCAATGGCCGTGCAGACCCAATAGGCCTGTCGGCCGGCGAGGCAGGCGGCGCCGACTCTTTGGATCACAGCCTCTCGCCGATCGCTGTCGATCAGTGTGGTGGTCACAGGAGTGCGCCCCGGCGGCAGCTCATCAATTACCGAGCAATCCAAATCGCCATAGGTCACCATTGCCAGAGAGCGTGGGATTGGGGTGGCGGTCAGCGCGAGTTGATGCGGGTGGCCGCCATCTACTCCTTTTGCAGCGAGGTTTAGTCGCTGGTGCACACCAAATCGATGCTGTTCGTCCACCACGATCAGGCCTAAACGATGAAATAGCACTTCATCCTGGAACAGTGCATGGGTGCCCACCAGCATGGTGACGTCGCCGGCAGCCAGGCCCTCCAGAACGGTCTTGCGGGATTTACCTTTAATACGGCCACTTAACCAGCCCACTGAAAGCCCAAGGGGGGCGAACCACGCGTCGAGATTCTGAAAGTGCTGCTCGGCAAGCAGCTCTGTTGGCGCCATAAACGCGACCTGGTAACCAGCGGCGACGGCATCAAGAATCGCCCGCGCGGCGACGAGCGTCTTGCCTGATCCGACGTCCCCCTGGACTAGCCTGAGCATCGGTGAGCCTAATCCCATATCGTGGGCCAGCTCTTTTGCGACGCGCTCTTGCGCCGCGGTGGGTGAAAACGGCAGATTTTTTAAAAATGCTTGGGATAACGACGAGAAGCCCGGGATGGAGGGAGCCGAATGTCGTCGCTCGCGATCGCGCACGCCTTGAACGGTGAGTTGATGGGCGATCAGCTCCTCCCGCGCCAGGCGCAGCTGGGCAGGGTGAAGTCCCTGCTGAATGTCAGTCAGCTCGGCCGTTGATGGGGGATTGTGCAGAAATGCGATAGCTTCATGCAGGGTAATCTCGTCGTCGGTGATCCCTGCCAATAAATCTTCGGGAGGGGCTTTTTGCAGCATTTTCAAGGCTTGTTGGCAAAGGTTTCGCCAAGTCGTTTGGCCCAGACCGCTGACCGTTGGGTAAACGGGCGTCAGCGCGTCCTCCAGCAGGTTGGCTCCAGCACCCAGCCGATATTCGGGGTGAATCATTTCCAGATTGCCGCCGAGCCTTCTGGCGGTCCCGTAAAGCTGTATTGGCATGCCCTGTCGAAATTGCGCAACCTGCGATTGACGGAAGTGAAAAAAACGAACGGTTAACAGCCCTGTGCCGTCTTCAATTTTCACCACGAGCGTGCGGCGCCTTCCCATCGTAACGGCTGCAGCGACAACCTCCCCTTTAATGACAGCATCGCGCTGATCAAGGGCTCCTCCGATGGGAGTGATTCGGGTGCGGTCCTGATAGCGAAGCGGAAAATGAAACAGCAGATCTTCTAGAGACTGGATGCCGAGCTCCGACAATCGCAGTTTAAGTTTCTCTCCCACACCGCGGAGTACCGTTACGGGGTTTTGTAAGATGGTTTCGCTCACCGATTACCCGACGCCACGCTATGCCGTGCTAGGCTCGCATCTTAGCGATTCTTCAGGACGAGCGCGAAGCCATGCGGTTATTGATTCTCGGCTGCGGCGATATTGGAACACGGGTTGGTTTAGCGCTTATCGAGGCGGGTTGGGCCGTGATCGCAGCGCGGCGATCGCCAGAGCGATTGCCGGCAGCATTTACGCGTGTGCGGGTCGACATGACCGAGCCTCAGTCGTTAGCGCCCTTGGAGGAGCATCAGCCAGACTACGTTTTGGTGACACCCACCCCGCCCTCCTATGATGCGGCCGGTTATCAGGCCGGGTTTTTGGCTGCGGCGCAACATCTGGCAGCTCAATCATGGCTGAAGCACTGTCGCAGGGTCATTTGGGTATCTTCTACCCGCGTCTACCGAGAGACGGCAGGTGGATGGGTCGACGAGCATGCCCCGCTCAACACGGAGGAGCCCCAGGCCGGTTTTATGGTGCGTGCTGAGGCGTGTATCCGTCGGGCGGCGGCAGCAACCGTGATGCGGCCGGCGGGAGTTTACGGAAACCCCGACGGCATGTTGGTGAGGAAGGTGCTCTCGGGGCGGGGTGGTGCGCCGGGTGCCGTTTTCGGTAATCGCATTCATCGCCACGATTTATCGCGTCTGATTGGTCATTGCCTATTGCGTGATAGCCAAGGCGAGTGGGTGCCACCCACCATTTTGGCATGCGATAACGACGTTACCTCCACCTATGAGATCGAGCGCTGGCTGGCTAAGCAGTGGGGAGTTTCTCTGATCGAGGAAGGTGCCGGCGGGCGCCCCAGAGCCAATCGGCGATGCCGCAGTCGCCTCCTAAGCGCCCTTGGATTCGAACTTACCTATCCCACCTGGCGAGAAGGTTATGCTGAGGTAGTGTCGGCCCGGAAATCGGCCAAGTAAGCGCGCGCTTCGGGCTTTACAGGGCCAAAATCGCTTCGACTTCGATCCGAGCGCCCTTGGGTAGCGCAGCCACCTGAACGCATGCCCGTGCCGGGAACGGCTCTGATAAATGTGCGGCCATTACCGCGTTTACGGCGTCAAAATCACCGAGATCGGTGAGAGAGATATTGATTTTGACGGCGTCATCCAGCTCACCGCCGGCGGCCTCAGCCACAGCGCGCAGATTTTCGAACACCTGAGTCGCTTCTGCTGTGATATCGCCGGTGACCATTTCCATGGTCTCCGGAATCAGCGGTATCTGGCCGGAAATCCAAACCGTATTTCCGACCTTGATCCCTTGAGAATAGGGGCCGATTGCCTGTGGGGCAGATTGCGTGGCGATGACGGCTCTATTGGACACCATGTGCTCCCGGAGAGAATGGATAACACTGCTATTGAATACAGGTCTTGTCACTGTCGCAACTCGACCTAAGCTTTATTTTTTGCGGGTGACGCCTCGGTAGCGGGGTTTAGCGGCGCGCGCTACGCACTACTTTGAGTACGCCGTCCACCGTTCTGAGGCGTTTCATCACCCGTGCGAGGTGCGTGCGGCTGTTTACTTGAAGCTCGAGATCCACAAAGGTGAATTCCATGTCTTTGTTCTGCGTTGCAATCCGGTCGATGTTGAGACCAATGGCACTGAGGCGCGTCGCCAGTACGGCAATCATGCCGCGTCGGTTTTCGACCTGCACCCGGAGCGCTGCCGGGTAGGCACGCTCAATACCTTCGTCCCAGTGCAGTGAGATAAGACGATCTGGCTGGTCTCTCAGCTCGACGAGATTACGGCAATTATCCCGATGTACTACCAAGCCTTTTTCTTGTCCCAGGTACCCTTGAATGGCGTCTCCCGGCAGGGGGCAACAGCATTTGGCGTAGGTGACACCCATGCCTTCGGTACCGCGTATGCCAAGCGTCGCGATTTCCCCAGAGACGGCTGAGTTTTCCTGTTGGCTGGTCAGGTGGGCTACCGCGATATGGGGCAAGGTATTGCCCAGAGCGACATCGATCAGCAACGATTCTATATCCGCTTTGCCCATTGCTGTGAGCGCACTGCTTAACCTGTCTTCGTTAATCGCGCTAAGGCGCGATTGTTTGGCCATCAGCGCCCGATCCAACAGGTTGCGGCCGAGCTCCAGAGAGTCTTCACGACGTTGATCTTTGAGAAAGTGTCGTATGTGTGTGCGGGCTCGGGCCGTGACGACCCAATTCAACCAGGAGGGACTGGGCCTTCCCGAAGGGGAGGTCACAATTTCCACCGTAACGCCGCTTTCGAGGGGTTCTGACAGGGGGACCAGCTGTTTGGCAACGCGCGCCGCGACACAGGCATTACCGATATCGCTGTGGACGGCGTAAGCAAAATCGATCGCACAGGCGCCTTTGGGCAATTCCAAAATGTCGCCGCGAGGTGTGAACACATACACTTCATCGGGGAACAGGTCGATTTTGACGTTTTCGATAAATTCAAGAGAGTCACCGGCGCGCTGTTGCATCTCCAGTAGCCCCTGTACCCACTCCCGCGCCCGGGTATGAGACATGCTGGCGCCAGTTTCTTCACTTTTATACAGCCAGTGTGCGGCGATGCCGTTATTCGCCATGTCTTCCATTTCGTGGGTGCGAATTTGGATTTCTATGGGGACACCGTGCATGCCTTTTAAAACGGTATGCAAGGATTGATAGCCATTAGCTTTCGGAATCGCGATGTAGTCCTTGAATTCTCCCGGCACCGGTTTGTACAGACTGTGCACCATGCCCAGCGCCCGGTAACAGTCATCCACAGAGTCCACCAGCAGGCGAAACGCAAAGATATCCATGACTTCAGAAAAGCTTTTCCGCTTCGCCTTCATTTTTTTATAGATACTGAAAAGGTGCTTCTCGCGTCCCACAACGGTGGCGTTGAGGCCTTCCCGCTGCAGCGTCTGGCTCAGCTGGCCTTTAATCTGATCAATCAAATGGGTGCGATTTCCCCGGGCTGCTCGTCGCGCTGCTTCAAGACGGCGCGCGCGCATCGGGTAAAGCGCCTTGAGTCCCAGATCCTCAAACTCCATACGCACTTCATTCATGCCCAGCCGCATGGCAATCGGCGCATAGATATCGAGCGTTTCGCTGGCAATGCGCTTGATTTTGTCGCGATTGAGGACGCCCAGGGTGCGCATGTTGTGGAGCCGGTCGGCCAGTTTTACGAGAATGACACGAATGTCTTTTGCCATTGCCAATGTCATTTTCTGAAAATTTTCGGCCTGCCGAAGCTCTACCGAGTCGAATTCGACGTGAGTGAGCTTGCTGACCCCGTCCACTAATTCGGCAACTTCGTCGCCAAACTGCGCACCGATGTCGTCTTTACTCACGCCCGTGTCCTCAATGACATCGTGCAACAGCGCGGCCATGAGGCTTTGCGCATCCATGTGCATGCGAGCCAGAATGCTGGCGACCGCTAACGGGTGAGTGACGTAGGGTTCACCGCTACGCCGGGTCTGTCCGTAATGGGCCTGTTCTGAGTAGTAGTAGGCGCGGCGAACCCGCTGGGCTTGCTCCAGCGGCAAATAGTCGGCGATGAGCTGCTCAAATGCCGCTAGCGAACTATTCGCAAAAGATGTGGTGCTGACACTCCGGCTTGGCGTGCGTGCGCCAAGCCGAGTCGTAAAGCTCGGGAGAGAGTTGCTGAGGGTCTGGAGAGTTGACGCCACCACCGCCAGCGCTCCGCCGGATCAGAGAATGGGTGTTTCGAAGCTGGCGGCCAATTCTTCCTCTGCTTCGATTTCGCTTTCCCGCGCAAGGACCTCGGGAGTGATCAATCCTTCGGCAATCTCGCGTAACGCGATGACCGTTGCTTTGTCTGAGGCGTCTTCCACCAGAGGGTCGCGACCACCAATGGCCATTTGACGGGCTCTCTTGGATGCCAACATGACTAATTCGAAACGATTGTCGACATTGTCCAAACAATCTTCAACGGTGACTCTGGCCATAATAATGCTCTCTCTTAATCGATGCCGCTTATTGCACGCGGCCGCGCAGTATAACGCAGGAATCGTGCTATTAATGGCTTCTCTGTGTAAATTTGGCAGTTGCGAGGGACTGCCCCGCTAGGGCGATACCAACTGCCTGATCAGTTTATTCAGCGCGACACGTTGTTGACTGGTGCGTAATCGTAATGACGACACCACGGCTCTGAGTTCCGCCAGTGCCACGTCAAAATCCTCGTTAACAATCAGATAGTCCGCCTCTTCCCAGTGGGACATCTCCGCTTGTGCAGCGGCCATCCGCACCTCAATGGTATCGTCGTTGTCTTGCCCCCGTGATTGGAGCCGGGCTTTGAGCGAATCAATGGACGGGGGCAATATAAACGCCCATGCGCTGTCGGGCACCAGATGACGGACTTGCTGCGCTCCCTGCCAATCAATCTCCAGTATCACGTCAGCGCCCTCGGCGAGACGGGCCTCCAGCTGCGATATCCCCGTGCCGTAGCAGTGGCCAAACACTTCGGCACACTCAAAAAACGCACCTTCGTCACGCAGGCGCTTAAATTCCGAGTCAGACACGAAAAAGTAGTTAATGCCATCTTGCTCGCCTGGCCGCTGTGGTCGGGTGGTGTGCGAAACCGACACTTCAATCCGCGCCTCTGCCTCGACCAGCGCCTTGATCAGCGACGTTTTGCCTGCGCCGCTGGGAGCCGAGATGATCAGTAATTGTCCTTTTGAGGGATTGATGTTCACGGGGGTTGGCTACTCAATATTTTGGATTTGTTCGCGCATTTGCTCGATAAGCACTTTGAACTCCACGGAGGTATTCGTGGTGCTGAGCGCGGTGGATTTGGAGCCCAGCGTGTTTGCTTCTCGATTGAGTTCCTGCATCAGAAAATCGAGTCTTCGACCGCAAGGGGCATCGCTGGCCAGGGCTTTTTCGATCGCGTCTAGATGAGCGCCCAGCCGGTCCATTTCTTCTTCAACATCTGCTCGTTGCAGAATATAAACGATTTCTTCCTCAAGCCTTTTCGGGTCGGCTTCGATATCCAAAGTCGCCAGTCGGCTCAACAGCTTTTCCCGATGCGCTGTCAGCAATTCGGGTAGCTGCCCTTTCAGCACCTCGAGTTGTGTGCGGATAGCAGTGCAACGCTCTCCGACCATAAGCGCCAATTTTTTCCCTTCGGACAAGCGCTGCTCCCTGAGTTCCGAGAGGCAGGTGGCCAGCGCCTCGCTGGTGGCAGACTGCAGCGCGTCAAGATCAGCGGGTTGCTCGGCCAGCACGCCAGGCGCCAGCATGATTGCGAGTTGATCAGGCGTATTAGATTTGGGGAAGAACTCACCAATTTCGGTGAGTGCCGACTTGAGTGCGCTGAGGCGCTCGTGATCGATTGTGGCAACGGTACTGTTGGCTTTGTCTTGAGCGCGAATGGTCAGCTCTAATTTGCCTCGTGAAAAAGCCTTGCCAACCTGCTCTCGAAGTAAGGTTTCGCATTCCCTCAATGCTTCTGGCATACGAAACTGGACATCGAGGAAGCGGTTATTGACCGAGCGACATTCGACGGTGACCGTGTGCGTCCCCGTTGTTACACTCCCCCGGGCAAAGCCCGTCATACTCTGTGTCACGGCGTGTTCCTGAAACCCAACCCAGTTTAGTGTAACAGCAGCAAGGTACCGGCGATGCCGTGCCGCTCCAGGAGAGGTGTTATGAGCCAGCCCGTTGCTCGGCCCAGTGGCCGCGCTCCCAGCGAAATGCGTTCGATAACATTCGAACGAAGTTTTACCTGTCACGCAGAAGGTTCGGTGTTGGTTTCGTTCGGCAACACCAAAGTTATCTGTACGGCTAGCGTGGGAGCCGGGGTGCCGGGATTTTTACGCGGTAAGGGTGAGGGCTGGCTAACCGCGGAGTACGGCATGCTACCGCGCTCAACTGGATCGCGAATGGACCGTGAAGCCGCTCGAGGCAAGCAGACCGGAAGAACAGTGGAGATTCAGCGCCTGATTGGTCGATCGCTGCGCGCCGCGCTCGATCTGCGTTTGCTGGGTGAGCGCACCCTGACAGTGGATTGTGATGTTATTCAGGCGGATGGCGGCACACGGACGGCCGCTATATCGGGCGCTTGCGTAGCGGTGGTAGACGCATTGAATCGCTTGCAGCGCGCGGGAGAATTAGCCGCGGACCCGCTTCGTCATATGATTTGTGCGGTTTCCGTGGGCGTGTGGAAGGGCATGCCAGTGGTGGATCTGGATTATGCCGAGGACTCGCGCGCGGACAGCGATATGAACGTTGTGCTGACAGAATCTGGCGGACTGGTGGAGGTTCAGGGCACTGCAGAGGGTGCCACCTTTTCGCAAGAGGAATTGAGCCGCCTGGTAGATCTGGCAGTGGCGGCTGGCTCAGAGATCACGGCCGCGCAACGCCGGGCCCTCAGCGAGGGCTAGAGCGACAGGTCGTAATCAATCACCACCGGCGCATGGTGGGAAAACGCTTGTTCGTCATAAATTTTAGCGGCACTGACGCGATCGACGAGCAATTCAGAAATGATCTGCGTGTCCGCTCTGAGCCCGCCCGCCTCGTCGCCATCTGGCCACCAGGTGTAAGCGCCGGGTTCCCGGTCGATTACTTTAAAGGCGTCTGCGTAACCGGAGTCATAAAGATCCAACAGCCACCCTCGTTCTGTCGCGGACAAACCCGGAAGCGCTGCGTTGTTTCCGGCGTCCTCGGCATCGGCGTGGTAGGCCATGAGCTCCCAGCCGCCGCATAAAATATAGCCTCTGCGCTTGTTGCGTACTTTCGCCAAATGGCTGCCCAGTTGTGACAAAAAGCTCAGCTTGGCTTCCATATCATGCGCGCCCGCTCTGGCACTGGGTACCAATACGGAGCCGACGCTGACGTGCTCATAGTCTGCCTGAATGTAGAGGCCCTGAGCGTCAAAGTCGCCGAACCCCAGGCCCCAGATAATCGCCTTCGGTAGCGTTTTACAGTAAATGGCCACGCCATTACATCGAGGGTCGTCA
>JAYPXQ010000042.1:15688-18989 GCA_038135595.1 Halieaceae bacterium | reverse complement strand
TCAGAACACTCATCAACTTTGCCTGCCGATGCGAGTGAAATGTTGCAGAAAGCTAACGTTCGCCAGTAGGAGTGGGGTACTCACACGCTTCTCTTCAGGATTACGCAGCGTTTCTTTCGTTGATTTCAACGACTTGGACGTCGCCCCGGAACTCTTTCAGAAGCTCAGTTCGTCGGCGCAGTAAAGCCTCCCGATTTCTGGCCTTTACATGGCCGTAACCGCGCAACTTCTCCGGGAGCTGTGCCAGTTCTACGGCGGTGGGGTAGTTGTCGGCATTCAGGCCCGCGCAAATTTCCTTGAGATCCGTCTCAAAGCGCGATAGATCCTCTCGCTCTAGCCGGCGCTCCTGTGTCAGCGCAAAGAGATCAAATCGTGTCCCGCGCAACCACTTGAGCTTGGCCAGTAGGCGAAACAGGTACATAACCCACATGCCAAACTCGCGCTTAGTCACTTTGCCGGTTTCTGCATTGACCTTGCCGAGCAGCGGCGGCGCCAGATGAAAGCGCAGCGAGTAATTCCCAGTGAATTGTGCCTCCAGCGCCGCCTTAAAGGCGCCATCACTGTAAAGCCGCGCCACCTCGTATTCGTCTTTGTAAGCCATCAATTTGAAGAGTTGTTTTGCTACCGCATAGCTGAGCGACCCTTCAGTGTCCGGTTCGCGGTCTACGTCGCGCACTTTTTCCATTTGGTTCTGGTACTGCCGCGCATAGCTCAACGATTGATAGTCCACGAGCCGTTGAAATCGATCATTCAGAAGTGCGTCAAGGGTAAGGTCGGTATCTGTGTCAGACGCGCCTTTAGGCAGCAGTGATTCCACGCGGTGCGGTTGATGGGCAAAACGACGTCCGAGTAGAAAAGCGCCCTTGTTAAATTCAACTGCCACGGCATTGAGTTCAATAGCCTGTTCCAACGCCGCTTGAGTCACCGGGACCCAGCCACGTTGCCATGCATAGCCCAGCAAAAACAGATTGGTGCCGATGGCATCACCCGTGAGCGCGAGGGCAATTTCATTGGCGTGGACGAACTCCAGGTGCTCCCCGACTTCCGCACTGACCTTGTTGCGCATGCCCTCGGCCGGGAAGAGGGCATCGGGGTCCTGAACAAATGCCGCGGTGGGTTGCTCGTTGTCATTGATGACCGCGTGGGTCCGACCGTGGGAGACCTTGCCCATCGCTTCGTATCCGGTGCTGACGACCAGATCACAGCCAATCAGCAGGTCGGCTTCGCCGGCGGGAATGCGAACGGCTTTAATATCGCTCTGGGCAATGGCAACACGGACATGACTCACCACGGCCCCAAACTTTTGAGCAAGGCCCGTCTGATTTAACGTTGCACACCCTTTTCCTTCAATATGAGCGGCCATGGCAATCAGTGATGTGATCGTCAGTACACCGGTACCGCCAACCCCCGCGACAACCGTATTCCAGGGTTGATCCAGCGACGGCAGATCGGGCTCTGGGAGTGGGTCGAAGAGTGACTCCGTCGATGGGGTCAGCACCGGTTTACGCAGTTCGCCGCCAATGACCGAAACGAAGCTGGGACAAAATCCCTTCAGGCAGCTGTAGTCATGATTGCAGGCGCTCTGATCGATTTCGCGTTTTCTGCCGAGTGGTGTCGGCTTGGGAAGCACCGACAGGCAATTGGATTCGGCGCTGCAATCACCGCAGCCCTCGCACACCGACTCATTGATGAATACGCGACGGCTGGCATTGCGCATTTTTCCTTTCTTGCGACGACGTCGCTTCTCGGCGGCACAGGTCTGCTGATACACAATGACGGAGGTTCCCATCACCTCCCGTAGTTCCAGCATGAGCGATTCGTAGTCGTTGCGATGGGTCAGGCTGAAGCCGGGGATGGCGTCAAATTGCCCTTTGAAGACTTCTGGTGCGTCGGTGACCAGCGCGATTCGCCGTACCCCCTCGCCGCGCAGCTGGTGGATAAGATCGTCCACCGTCAGGGAGCCGTCGATGGGTTGCCCTCCCGTCATGGCAACGGCGTCGTTGAAGAGAATCTTATAAGTAATGTTGACGCCAGCGGCGACGGCGGCGCGAATGGCCAGCACGCCAGAGTGGAAGTAGGTGCCATCCCCGAGGTTCTGAAACACATGCTGTGTGTCGGTGAAGGGTGCCTGACCGATCCAGGTGGCACCTTCGCCGCCCATTTGCGTAAACGTGTGAGTATCTCGATCGGGCATCCAGGTGGCCATATAGTGGCAGCCGATACCGCCCAGCGCGTGGCTACCCTGTGGGACTTTGGTCGAGGTGTTATGCGGGCATCCGGAACAAAAATGGGGCACCCTTTCGATGGTTTGATAAGGCGTGGCGAGAGACTTCTCTTTTTCCCGGATCCATCGAACGCGTTCTTCCAGCAGCTCGCTAGAGAAAAATCGCCGAATTCGATCGGCAATGACGAGCGCAATCATTGCCGGTGTCAGTTCTCCCACATTGGGCAACAGGTCGCGACCCTGCTCATCAAATTCCCCCACGACTCTGGGACGACTCCCCACGGGGTAGTTGTAGAGCTGGGAGGTCAGCTGATCCTCGATAATGGAGCGTTTCTCTTCCACAACCAGAATCTCTTCGAGACCTTCAGCAAAATCATGTGTCAGTCGAGGTTCGAGAGGCCATGGCATGCCCACTTTGAAAACGCGTATACCGATGTCGGCGCCAATCGCTTCAGTAATGCCCATATCCTCAAGGGCCTGCAACACATCCAGGTAAGCCTTGCCCGAGGTGATGATGCCGAAGCGGGCGTTGTTGCTGTCGCGGACAACCTTATTGAGGCGATTAACGCGCGCAAACTCTCTTGCGGCGTAGATCTTGTATTTGTTGAGCCTCAGTTCCTGCTCCAAGGGTTTGTCGGGCCAGCGGGCATGAACGCCATCGGCAGGGAGCTCAAAGTCCTCAGGAATGATGATTTCGATGCGATCGGAATCGATGTCGGCAGAAATCGCCGAGTCCATGTTTTCGGTAATGGCTTTTAATCCGACCCAGCAGCCGGAATAGCGAGACAGTTCCCAGCCAAAAATACCGAGATCGAGCACCTCCTGCACATTAGCGGGTGCGAGCACGGGAACAGAGGCGCCCATGAACATGTGTTCCGATTGGTGGGGCAAGGTGGATGATTTACAGGCGTGATCATCTCCCGCTACCGCGAGCACGCCGCCGTAGCGGGAAGTGCCAAAGGCGTTGGCATGCTTGATCACGTCCATGCTGCGGTCGACACCTGGCCCCTTGCCGTACCACAGACCAAATACCCCGTCGAAGCGCGCGCCGGCAAAGAGGTTGGTCTGCTGACTGCC
>JAYPXQ010000042.1:0-15678 GCA_038135595.1 Halieaceae bacterium | reverse complement strand
GCGGCGAGGTCCTCGTTGACCCCCGGTTGGAAGTGAATGTGATGGGCTTTGAGATACTCTGTCGCGTTCCACATGGCCTGATCTACGGCACCGAGCGGACTGCCGCGGTAGCCGGAAACGAAGCCTGCGGTATTAATTCCTCGCTTACTGTCTCTTTGTCTTTGCAGTATGGGTAGGCGGACAAGCGCCTCAATGCCTGTCATGTAGGCGGTGTCATGGTCGTGGGTATACTTGTCGTTGAGCGATACCTTGCGCAGCCTCGGTTGTTCAATTTTTCCCATCGGGTTGTCGCCGTCCTCGGGCTAGTGACGCGGCTATTATGGAAATTCCCGCCGGAATTATTTATTTTGAATTTGTTGTATCAGGGCTAAATTTGGATAAATTAATCATTAAATAATCTATAAGAGAATAAATAAGTGGATATTGATGCTTTAGACAAAAAGCTCCTCTCTTTATTGCAGGAAGATGCCGATATCAGTACGTCCGCCTTGGCTGAAAAACTGCATATTTCCCAGTCACCGTGTTGGCGACGCATCAACAGACTGGAGGAGGCGGGTGTTATTCATAAAAAGGTCGCGTTGCTTGACCGGGAGGCACTGGGTATCGATGTGGTCGTGTTTGCCACGGTCAACCTTACCCAAACCGGTCGACAAAATTTGCTCGAGTTCGAGAGAATGATCGAAGGCCACCCGGAGGTCATCGAGTGCTACACCATGACCGGTATCTGGGATTATGTCCTCAAGATCGTCACCCGCGATGTCCGGCACTACGAGGATTTCGTGCGCAATACCCTGAGCGCCAGCGATTTAATAAGAGAACTGCACTCCCATATCGCCGTCACCGAGATCAAGAATACAACTTCGCTACCGCTGGCGACGCAAACGGATTGAAGTCTCAGTGATGTCGCCGTCCCCTCCTGATGCAACTGTTGTTAGCTGCCCTCACAGCCTCGAAGACGTCGACTTGTTTGCCGATGGCGCTCAGGAGCATTGGTACGATGCGTATCCGATATTGCTGCGCGAAGCGCCAGTCCACCGTCTGCCGGGTGAGGGTCTCACACCGCAAACCGACGCGTTTATCCTCAGCCGTTATGAGGACATCAATCAGGTCGTCAAAGACCCGGAGCGTTTCACGCCGATTACTACCCTGATGCTCGAGCAAATCGCGGCGGCCAAGACACCCCCCGAAGAGATGGACTACATCAATATGATGATGGTCTCAATGCTCTCCATAAGACCTACGATCGAGCTCTGGCGAGCCCACAGAAAAGAGCTCACGGACCCCTGGGTGGGCCCGGGCGCCGAGCGGCATCGAGCGATGATTACCCAGCAAGTCGACCGGCTGATTGACGCATTTCCCGACGCGGGCGAAGTCAATTTTGTGCGGGCGTTTGCGCGACCCTTGCCGCAACAGGTCATGGCCCGCGTATTGGGTTTTCCTGAGACAGACATTCCGCAGCTCGCAGCCTGGGGCGAAGCGCAGGTGATGCCGTTTGTTTATGGCAAGGGTCATCTCAATCACCTGACAGAGCAGCAACTGAAAACACAGTTCGCGCAGCTCGATGGATTCAAAGAATACGTTCAGGACACGGTCAGGCAAAAGCGCGCTCAGCCCGCTGATGACATGATCAGTTTTTTAACGCAGGTAGTCTTTAAGGCGCTCGATCGCAAGTTAACTGATCTCGAGATCAACGGCATTGTTTATGCCATGGTGCTCGGTGGTCTGGAGACGACCCAGTACGCGTTGGAGCAGCAAGCGCAGCTCATTTGCGATCGCCCAGGGCTGTTCGAGGCCCTCAAGTCAGATGCTGGCTTGCTTCGCACCTTTATCGAGGAATCGCTGCGTCTGCGTGCGCCCACCCAGGGGCTGTCTACTCGACTCACCAGCCGCGATGAAGTATTTGGCGACGTCGAGGTGCCCAGGGGCTCCGTGCTCCATCTGCGCTGGGCGGCGGCCAATATCGATCCTGATGAATTTGACTGCCCCATGGAGCTGAAGCTCGACCGCAAAGCGGCGAGTCGGCACTTGTCCTTCTCGGCCGGTCCGCGGGTGTGTCCCGGTGCCGGTATTTCCCGTCTTGAGCAGCAAGTTGCTTGGACGCGCCTGTTAGAGCGGCTAGATCATCTGAATTACGGTGCAGAGAACCGCTTTCTACATCAGCCCGGAATTATGCTGGGCACGCTGGAATTAAATTTGAATCTTCGTAAAGCCACCGCTTAATGGGAGTCCCTATCCATGGCCACGATCCTCGCGCATATCGAAATCAAACCCGGAACCGAGAGCCAATGGGAGGCGATTATGGCTGACATGGTGAGTCAGACCTTTGCCCACGAAGAGCGGGTACTTCGCTATGAGTACTTCAAGGGTCAAAGCCCGTTGCACTACTACTGTTTATTGTCCTTTGAAGATAAGTGGGCTTTTTATCTCCATCAGGCGTCTGACTATCACGAGGGCCACGACTTTGAGTCAGTGCTCGCAAATGTCGAACTGGAATATCTGGACCCCGTTAAGGGCGCCAGTGATTTGCCGCCCACCTTGAATCCACCCCTACCTGATGACGCCACGGAGGCCCAAAGAGCCACGGAAGCGGCGTTCCCGATTCACATACCCGGCTGGTGGTCGGGTAGGGCGTAGCTTATTTTGCTGTAAATTCGATATGTAAGGACTTCATGGCGCGCAGGAGATAGTGCGGGTGATAGCTGAAATTATTTTTACCTTCGGCGAACCACATGCTTTCAATGCGATCCACCAGGGCTTTGAAAGACCAATAGAGTTCGCGGCGCGCCAAAGGCGCACCGAGGCAATGATGTTTGCCTGAACCAAACGCCATGTGGCCGCCAGCATGGGGTCGCTCGAGGTCCAGTACATCGGGTGACTCGAAGCGGCGCTCGTCGCGATTCGCGGCGGCGAAGCGAATGTTGATCAAGCTCCCCGCGGGAATGGTGACGCCGCTCAGTTCAACGTCTTTAGCGGTGGCGCGCATCAGGCTTTGCACTGGCGACTCCAATCGTAAAACTTCTTCTATGAACACTTTTAGATATTGGTCGGGGTCCGATTTGAGTTGCTCCCACGCCAGCGGGTTCTCGATTAGCAGCTTGACGCCCGCTGAGATCGCGTTGGTCGTGGTTTCTGAGCCGCCGACAAAAGTATCCGCCATCATTTCGGCATGGAGCTCATTGTCGTTCATCGGCCGACCCCATTCCTCGATCACTGTATTGACCAGCGCGCTCAGCAGCGAATCATCAGGGTGCTCACGCAGGCGTTCGAAGATCGGCTGAAAATAGTGCTGCGCTTCGATCTCCTTTCGGACCGATACCAGCTCTTCTTCCTCGGACTGCATCAGGCTGATTCGGTGAAAAAATGCTTCGGTCCAGGCTTTGATGCGCCAGATATCGTCTGGGTTGGCGCCCATCTGCTTGCCGATGACCAAGAGCGGGAGGGGAATCGCAAATTGTTTGACCCACTCGCACTGACCGTCGTCGACAAAATCATCGATTAAGCGGTAGGCAAGATCGCGCACTTCGTCTTCCAGGGCCTCGATTTTTTTGGGTCGGAAGGCGTCGTTAAACACGGCGCGTACCGCCTTATGATCCGGGTCATCGCGGCCATTAAGGGTTTTTGCAGGCACCCATCCCTCCTGCTCGAAAGTGTCACGTACCTTGAGCGCGCGCGGGCTCGGTTCTGTGGCATCGGTGAGATACGCGGTTTCGTTAGTAAAGTGCTCCGTGTCGGTGAGAATGTGGCGGACATCCTCGAAGCGGGTGATGACATACATCCCCGTTGCCGGGCATCGGTAAACAGGAGCTTCGTCCCTCAGGGTTTTGTACGCATGATAAGGACATTGCTGTGTCTCGAGGTCAAAGAGATTCACCTCGCTGACGGATTTGGGGTTCATCGTGTCTGGACCTCACTCATTCACATAACGCTGTGACTATATGGCTTGATGCTCTCAGTGAGAAGGGTGACCGGCGCGAGAAATTCGAGAGTGATTCAAAGCGATGTCGCGCCCGCGAGGCGCCAAAGGTTCAAAGCGGCTTAGCCAACAGGCGGATGAGACTTCGGGTTACACTGTCGCGCCGTTGGCATCATGTTTCGAGGAGTCCCATGAGCGATCGTCTTATTCCCTGCACCCACACGGGTAGTTTGCCGAGACCGGATCACCTCGTTCAGCTCATGTTCGCCGTATCGGACGGTATCCCCGTCGATGAGCAGGCGTTACAAGGGGCCATAGAGACTTCAATCGGCGAGGTCGTGCAGCGCCAGATCAATGCGGGTGTAACCGTAATCAACGATGGCGAGATGTCTAAACCTTCTTATGCGACCTATGTTCAGGATCGGCTGTCAGGCTTCGGTGGTGAGACGGTTCAGAATTATTTTTTTGAAGATCTGAAGGACTTTCCGCGCAGTGCCGAGATGGTCGCGGGTAATCCCGGACGACGAAAACGTAAAGCACCCAGCTGCACTGAGGCGATTACTGTCACGAACGCGCAAGCGGCGGTGGACGACATGGTGGCGTTGGCCGCGGCTGCCAAAGCCCGGGGACATGAACAGATCTTTTCCAGCGCCGCTTCGCCCGGCGTGATTTCTTTATTTTTCAATAACGATTTTTACGCGACCCATGAGGAATACGTTTTTGCCATTGCTGAGGCGATGCGCCACGAATATGAGGCCATCGCGGATGCGGGTGCGATAGTGCAGCTCGACTGTCCAGATCTGGCGATGGGGCGACACTCGGCCTATGCCGCTCAGGATCTCGAGACGTTTCGCAAAACCATTGCGATCAACATTGAGGCGCTCAATCATGCGGTGCGTAATATCCCTGAGGAGCAGCTGCGTATGCATCTCTGTTGGGGTAATTACCCTGGGCCTCATCACCATGATGTGCCCATCAGCGACATTATCGATATTGTTTGGACTGCCAAGCCGCAAACGGTCCTCGTCGAGGGTGCTAACTCGCGACACGCGCACGAGTGGGCAGTACTGAAAGAGCTGGGCGTGCCGGCATACAAAAAATTGTGTCCGGGGCTCATCGAGCCGCAGTCCAATTACATTGAGCACCCTGAGCTGGTTGCCCAGCGCCTCGGGCGGTGGGCGGAGGTTGTGGACCCGGAACGCTTGATGGCTGGCGTTGATTGTGGATTCTCAGTGCACGTGGGGAGCACCAGCATTGACCCCGATGTGGCCTTTGCCAAGCTGGCGTCGTTGGCCCAAGGGTGTGAGATTGCGTCCGAGCGGCTGTTTGCCTGAGGCGGTTGAGCGGGTTGGTCATACTGAGGCGTTAGCAGGGGAGAAAGATGGCTAAACCGCTACCCAAACATCCGCAGCTGCGCGGTAACTACGCCCCCATCAATTTTGAAGCGACGTGCCACGATCTGGTGATCGAGGGCGTCCTGCCGGAGGGGCTCTCGGGCTCCCTGTACCGGATCGGTCCCAACCCCAAGTTTGTGCCAGAGCAGGGCTACCACTGGTTTTTTGGTGCCGGCATGGTGCATGCCTTTCACCTTGGAAATGGCCGCGTCGATTACGTCAACCGCTGGGCGCGTACCCCTAAATTCGAAGCGGAGTGGGCGGCGGCGGCGAGCTTGCCCATGAGCTTTATGACCGACCCCAAGACGGGCGCAATTCAGTCTGACCGGCGAAACGGGCTCGCCAATACCCACATCATGTGGCACGCAAACCAGCTCTTGGCCTTGGAGGAAGGAAGTCACCCTTTCTCCCTGGCACCCGATTCACTCGATTCTCTCGGGTATGGTCTGTACGCGGATGGTCTCTCGGGTCCGATGACAGCGCACCCCAAAATCGATCCTCTGACCGGGGAGCTCCATGGTTTTGGCTATATGTCTGATGCCATGGGTAGCCCGGCGATGACCTACCATGTGGTTGATGCGCAGGGCCGAGTCAAACGATCCGACACTTTTACCGCGCCCTTTGCTGCAATGGTGCACGACTTTGTCGTGACTCGTGACTACGTGCTCTTTCCTTTATTTCCTCTCACTTTTGATCTGAACCGGTTGGCGCAGTTGGGTTCGCCCTTTGCTTTTGAGCCGGGAGCCGGTGCATTTATCGGTGTATTGGAGCGCGAGGCGCCGGTCAGCGAGATACGCTGGATAGAGGCGCCCGTGTGCTTTGTGTTCCATTACCTCAATGCCTGGAATGAGGGCGGTGTGATCACCTTCGACGCCATCGATTTTCCCGTCGCACCCAATTTCCCCGACGTGACCGGCCAGTTGCCCGGCTTTGATGAAGCGCAGGGCAAGCTCACGCGCTGGCGGCTGGATGTGCGAACCTCACAGATTGACCGCGATATATTGCTCGATGATCCCGCCGAGTTCCCCCGCGGGGATGATCGGTTCGCTATGGCACATCACAGACACGGGTTTCTCGCTACCGCCTCGTCACGCCAGCGCGGTGACGGCGGCGCATTTCACGAGATCAGTCACTTTGATTTTGAAACGGGTCGCGAGCAAAGATGGGACGCCGGTGCGGGTAACGGCGTCTCCGAACCGGTCTTTGTCGCCGGTGGTGACGCCGAGGGGGAGGGGTGGTTGCTCGCTACTGTCTACGATGCCGAGCGCCAGGCGTCTTCGCTGGTGGTGCTCGACGCAATGGCAGTGGCAGCAGGGCCTATCGCCGCAGCACGACTGGATCATCGCATTCCCTATGGCTTTCACGGCAGTTGGCGGCCCGCCGCTTAGCCTTTAGGTATCCTAAATTCACCCGCCGGACTGAGTACGGCTGACTGAATCGACGTCAGGGTGCCAGCCATCTCATTTAAGCCACGATTCTGCGTCAAATTGGTGCTAATTGCGCCTAAAATTCGCTAAATCAGTCGTTTTCTCTATTGATATCTAACAAATCCTGCCCGCCGACACATTGCCCTTTCTGCGCACGATAGTCGACACGATAAAAAAAGCGTTGCAAAAAAATTAAAATGGAATAAGGTTATTCCAATAAGAATTATGGGCTGGTTATTGCCAGCACACTCAGCGGTACTCACGAAAACAAGGGGGTTCCCATGCAGGAACAACAAGCAATTATTTCATGGAAGGTCGCGGGGGTCGCGCTGGGCTTACTGCTTATCCTCGCGACTTACCTGGTGCAGCCATTGGGCGTGTCGACGCAGTTTGTGGTCGCTGATGCTATTGTCACTCATTCGCTGGCCCCGGAAGCCGCTGAGTCCAACGCCTATCTTGCCAAGTACGGAGAAAAATCCGATTGGGGTATTGGTTACGGCGGTATGTTGGTATTGGGGATGTTTGCCGGCGGCTTTCTTTGTGCGCGACTTCTGCGCGCGCGACAGCCAGATGCAGATAAAGGGTCCATGCCGGCAATGTGGCAGGCGGCCTTCGGTGACTCACGCAGTAAGCGCTACCTTGCGGCCTTTGGCGGCGGTGTGTTGCTGTTGTTCGGCGCACGTCTGGCGGGAGGGTGCACCAGTGGCCACATGATTAGCGGCATATCGCAAATGGCGGTGAGTTCATTTGTTTTTGGTGTGTGTACGTTTGGCGCTGCGATTCTGGCGGCACACATTCTCTACCGTGGGAGGGCGTAAATCATGGGTACTTTAACCATTGGATTTCTGATTGGCTGCGCCTTTGGTGCCATTCTGTATATGGGTGGCGCCACGAGCTATCGCCGTATCTTGGGGACGCTGTTGCTCAGGGATATGTGGATCATCAAGTTGATGTGCACCGCGATCGGTGTCGGAACGCTGGGGCTGTACCTCCTTGATCTCAAGGGCCTTGCGCATCTGAGTATCAAGCCGGCTTATCTGGGCGGCGTCGCAGTGGGCGGCATTATTTTCGGTATCGGTTGGGCGGTATCGGGATACTGCCCAGGCACATGCGTAGTAGGCGCCTCCGAGGGCAAATGGGATGCGATAGCGACTGTGATCGGGGGTCTTGTGGGCGCGGCGATATTTGCCATGGCTTACCCTGTGATGGAGACCCTGCTGCTGGCGCCGCTTGATTTCGGCAAGATCACGCTACACGACGTCACGGGCCTGAACAGCGTGTACCTCGCGATTCCCCTCAGCGCGATGCTCTTGTCTCTGGCCTTTTTTGTACTGAAGGATCGCTACGAATAAAGTGCGCTAAATCCGGGTGAAGGTAGGCGAGCGCCGCTTATCTTCACCGCCCCTCGGCGGCGCGGAGGGTGTTGGCTCTTTTATCCTCGCCGTCGTGGCTCCATCCCGGGGCCAAAAAAAGATACCGCAGGGCGTCTTGCCAACCTGAGCTGCGGCGGATGTCCCTTGCGATACTGACGTACTCTCCAAACGAAGCTTTCATTGGATTGAAGCTGTCGATATTGCGCGTCAATCCATAGCGCACTGGCTCCTCGGTCACCTCGGCGCTGAAAGTGCCAAACAGTCGATCCCAAATGATCAGAACGCCCGCGTGATTGCGGTCAAGATATCGCACGTTTGAAGCGTGGTGGACACGGTGGTGAGAAGGCGTGTTGAACAGCCACTCAAACCAAGCGGGCATTCTGTCCACGGTCTCGGTGTGGAGCCAAAATTGGTAGATCAAACTCAGGCTCATCATGGTCACGATCATCACCGGGTCGAATCCGAGAAGGGCCAGTGGGCACCAGAAGAGATATTTGATGACACGTTCGCCGACGCCCTGTCGCAGCGCCGTACCGTAGTTGTAGTACTGGGAATTATGATGCGATACATGCCCCGCCCACATGATCCGGACTTCGTGATTGGCGCGATGAAAGCTGTAATAGGTGAGGTCATCGAGGAAAAACAGCAGTACCCACCAGTGCGGTGCCCGACTGACCATGTCTTGGAAAGGTGAGGCCTGCCAGCAGACAAACATCAACATGACGCCAAGTAGCTTGGGTATGAGGTCTACCACCACTGTAATGAGCATGACCCCCATCGAGGCAAAAAAGTCTTGCCGGTGATAAAGCGGTAGGGATTTCCGCCAGGCCACTGTCCATTCAATGGCCAGCGCGACAAAGAAGAGCGGTAGGGCATAGATAACCCAGTCTTCCTGCAGCAGTATGAGTGTCTGATCGAGGGCGTTATTCATTGCGCAAATCGTTCTGTCTGGTTGCTTCTGTCTTTGTCACGCCGCAGTTGTGTCAGTTGCGCCATGACCGACACTGCGATTTCCATGGTGGTTTTAGAGCCAATGGATAGCCCCACGGGGGCGTGCAGTCTCGCCAATGCATTTTCTTCAATGCCCAATTTGAGCAGCCGCGCTAGGCGTTTTTCGGTGGTGCGCACCGACCCGAGTGCGCCAACGTACCATGCGGCTGATTCAAGCGCTTCCATCAGCGCCATGTCGTCGACTCTGGGATCGTGACTCAATGTGATTACCGCGCAGAGTTCATCGCTACCGTGTTCCCTGACCACATCGTCGGGCAAACCGAGAATTTTTTCGATATCGGGTCCTTGCCACTGATCCAATGCCCACTCCCGGGAATCGGTCAGGAGTACCTCATAGTCCATCGCCAGCGCCAAAGTGCTGAGATTAGCCGCCAGTTGCCCAGCACCCACGAGTAACAACCGCTGACGTGGCCCAAAACAGTGGGAAAGGCATTCCTCGCTTTTTTCGAGGGTGGTGAATCGGTCGGTGGCACGCAGCAACGATTCACCGCTGATGCAATCAACACGGCGCAGCACTGTGCGTCGCTCAACCATTGCCTGCCGCGCGCCTGCAACCCAGTCGGTATCTTTGGCGTCGAGTTGTTGGATTGCGAGCTCCAGACGCCCGCCACAGGGAAGGCCCCATTTCTCATTGTCCTCGGCACTAACCCCGTACTCGGTGAAATGCACAGCAGGTCCATGGAATGTGCCCGCCAGCAGTTGCTCGATTAAATCTTCCTCGACACACCCCCCCGAAACGCTGCCGATTTGCGAGCCATCGGTGCGGAACACAACCAATGAGCCGACCGGTCGAGGAGAGGAGCCGATTGTCCCTGTAACCGTGACAAGCCACGGTTGCTCGCCTTGGGTGAGTGCCTCCAGCAAGCTGCTCAAAATGGTGTGATCTGACGAAAGCATTCGCGGTCCCGGTCGAAAAACTGATTACCGTGCTCGCTAAACACGGAGCGCAGCAATCTGGTCCAACGGATAGTGTAGAGGACTGCTTCGGCTTCCGGGAGTGCCCGGTTCCCGAGGAGGAGAATGCGTCCGAAAATGTTATGGCATAACAGTTGCCGATACCGCATCATATGCGGCCCTTTACCTAACCCAACTCTTCAGGTGGTGAAACATGCCCAATCCTGTCTATATCTATGACGCAGTGCGGACACCGCGCAGCAAAGGCAAATCCTCTGGCACGTTGCACGAGGTTAAACCTATCGATCTGGCGGCGGGTTTGCTCGTTGAGCTGCAAAAGCGCCACGATCTCGATACCAGCTATGTCGACGATGTCGTAATGGGCTGTGTCTCTCCAGTGGGTGAGCAGGGCTCCGACGTCGCAAAGATGATTGTGCAAAATGCGGAGTGGGATGAATCCGTACCCGGTGTTCAGCTCGATCGCTTTTGTGCCTCGGGACTCGAGGCGGTCAATATTGCCGCGCAGAAAATTGCCTCGGGATGGGAAGATCTCGTGGTGGCGGGCGGTGTCGAATCGATGTCTCGTGTACCCATGGGATCGAACGGGGGGGCCATGGCCAGTGACCCGGGCTTTGCTGTCAAGACCAGTTTCGTTCCGCAGGGCATTGGCGCAGACACGATTGCGACGCTGGCGGGTTGGTCTCGCGAAGATGTGGACCGCTATGCGGTGACGTCACAGCAGCGAGCCGCCAACGCCCGCGATAACGGCTGGTTCGATCGTTCTGTGGTGCCGGTCAAAGACAGCACCGGTGTTACCATTTTGGAGCGCGACGATTTCATCAAACCCGATACCACGGTAGAGGGGCTGGCGGGGTTGAAGCCCTCGTTTGAAATGCCCGGCAGCATGGGTTTTGATGACGTCATCCTCGCCAAATACAACACCCTCGACCGCATTGATCACGTGCATACCCCGGGCAACTCCTCGGGTATTGTCGACGGCGCCAGTGCGGTCATGATCGGCAGTGAAAAAGCCGGCAAGGATCTGGGGCTCAAGCCACGGGGGCGCATATTGGCCACTGCGGTACTGGCGACCGATCCGATCATTATGTTGACTGGCCCGGGCCCTGCGGCGAAGAAGTGTCTGGCCAAGGCGGGACTGACGCCGGCAGATATCGATCTGTGGGAGATCAATGAGGCCTTCGCTTCGGTGGTGCTCCGTTACATGCAGGATCTGGACCTCGATCTTGAAATTACTAACGTCAACGGCGGAGCGATCGCCATGGGGCATCCGCTGGGCGCCACGGGCGGCTGTCTGGTGAGCACAGTGCTCGATGAGCTGGAGCGGCGCGATGCCAAACGCGCCATGCTGTCGCTGTGCGTCGGCGGCGGGATGGGTATTTCGACAATTATTGAGCGTGTTTGAGCGTCAGGGATAAGGAAGCAAAGCGAGATGAGTGGATTTAACTACGACAAAGACGCCAATGGTGTGGTGACCGTCACGATGGATATGGAGGGCCCGGTCAATTCCATGTCCTCGGCTTTCTTGCCGTTACTGCGCGATACCGTCGCCAAACTTGAGTCCGAGTCCGATCTGACCGGTGTGGTACTCGCTTCGGCCAAGAAAACGTTCTTCGCCGGTGGTGATTTGAACTCCCTGTGTCAGGTAACCCCTGACAGTGCCGAGATGTTCTTTAACGAAGCGCAGGCGATTAAGGCGGAGTTCCGACGTCTCGAGAAGCTGGGCAAGCCTGTGGTTGCTGCGATCAATGGCGCGGCACTCGGCGGTGGTTTGGAGTTGGCACTCGCCTGCCATTATCGCATTGCCTGGGACAACAAGGCCGTGCAGCTCGGTTTCCCAGAGGTGACTTTGGGCCTGTTGCCCGGCGGCGGCGGTGTGGTCAAAGCCATTTATCTCATGGGTCTCATGGCCTCGAATGAATACCTGATTGAGGGCAAACGCGTGGTGCCAGCCAAGGCCAAAGAGGCGGGCCTAATTAATGAGACCGTGGATAGCCTTGATGATTTGATTCCGCGAGCCAAGGCATGGATTGCCGAAAATCAAGACAACGAGGCCGCGTGCACCCAGCCCTGGGATACCAAGGGCTATAAGATCCCCGGTGGTAACGCCAACCATCCTGCGGTTGCACAGATGCTGCCCGTTGCGTCGGCCATGATCGCGCAGAAGACCCGCGGGTTACTGCCTGCGCCAGTCAAAATTCTCGATGTGGCGGTATCCGCCATGCGTGTCGACTTCGACACGGCGATGCGCATTGAGAGCCGCGGTCTGACGGAGCTCGCGCTGACGCCCGTCGCTAAAAACATGATCAACACCTTCTTCTTTAACCTCAATCAAATCAACGGCGGGGCCTCAAGACCCAAAGACATCCCGCCGCAAAAGACCGAGAAGCTGGGGGTGCTTGGCGCCGGCATGATGGGGCAGGGTATTGCCTATGTGTCTGCCATGGCGGGCATTGAGGTCGTGCTCAAGGATATTTCTCTGGAAGCGGCAGAGAAGGGCAAGGCTTACAGCGAAAATCTGCTCAACAAGCGGGTGGAGCGGGGCCGCATGTCTGCGGAGCAGGCGCAGCAGATCCTTGCTTTGATCAAACCCACGGCGGAGAACGGCGATCTCGATGGCTGTGATCTCATCATCGAGGCGGTGTTTGAGAATATGGCGCTCAAACATGAAATCACCAAAGAGCTCGAGCCGCACCTTGCGGAGGGCGGTGTGTGGGGTTCCAATACCTCAACGCTACCGATTACGCAGCTGGCTGAAGCCAGTGCCAATGCCGACAACTTCATCGGTATCCACTTCTTTTCACCCGTCGACAAAATGCCGCTGGTCGAGATCATCATGGGAGAGAAAACCAGTGATCTGGCGTTGGCCAAGGCCTTTGATTACACCAAGCAAATTCGCAAGACGCCGATTGTGGTCAATGATTCTCTGGGCTTCTTTACCTCGCGCACCTTTGGTACCTATCTCGACGAGGGGGTGCACCTGCTGACCGAGGGCGTGCATCCGATTCAGATCGATAATCTCGGTAAGGCGATTGGTATGCCCGTGGGGCCGTTGACAGTGTACGACGAGGTCAGTCTGGAGTTGTCTCGCAAAGCCTGGGCTACCTGGAAAGATATGGGTGTCTTGGATAACTGGGGAGATGGTTCTGTTACCCGCGGCGTGATTGACACCATGGTGGGCGAGCACGGTCGCGGCGGGCGTCACCACGGCGGTGGCTTTTATGAGTATGGCGAGAACGGCAGCAAGAACATCTGGCCGGGGCTCATGGACCTTTACTACAAGCCCGACGCGCACGTTGCCGAGGAGGACATTAAGGACCGACTGTTATTTCGTCAGGTGATTGAGGCGCTGAAGTGTCTTGAAACCAATGTCCTTCGCACAGTCGCCGACGGCAATATTGGCTCGATTATGGGAATTGGCGCGCCAGCCTGGACCGGTGGTCTGATCCAGTTCGTGAACACCTATGGGCTTGAGCGGTTCAGCGCGCGGTGCGCTGAGCTGGCGAGTCAGTACGGTGAGCGGTTCAATGCGCCCGCGATTGTTGCGGAAAAAATCGCTGCGGGAGAGCACTTTACCTAAGGTAACTTGATAGGGATCCGGCGCGTGCGCGCGCGGGGTCCGGTAAAACCGCCGCCACCAGTTGGGGGTGCCGGCACACCGTCAGTCCTGTCACATCAGGTATCGCTATAGTATGACCTCAATCAGCGACGGTCCTTTGTTTGACATCGCTTCGGCCATTGCGGCATCGAGCCCGGCCACCGTTGTCACTCGGGTCGCCTGCATGCCCATTCCCTTTGCGATGTCTGTCCAGTTTATTTCCGGGTTGGTTAAATCCAAGAGCGACAGCGCGGTCGGACCGGGTTCTTCAACACCGACCCGGTTTAACTCGATGTTGAGAATGGCGTAAGAGCCGTTGTTGAGCAGCATCACCGTAATATCGAGTGCTTCGCGCACCATGGTCCACAATGCTTGCACGGTGTACATACCCGAACCATCGGCTTCCAGCGCCAACACTTTTTGATCCGGGCACGCGATCGCCGCGCCAATGGCCAGAGGTAAACCCTGACCAATCGCGCCGCCCGTGAGCGTCAGCCAGTCGTGGGGTGCGGCAGTCGCCGTCAGTAAAAAAGCACCCAGCCCGTTCGTGGCCCCCTCGTCACAGACGATAGCGTCAGCTGGCAGACGATTGGCAATGACTTTCCCCAGTTCCCCGGCGTCAATCTCGCCGTCCACCAGCGGGTATTGGGATCCCTCGGTAATCACGGAGGGTTGTTTTGGTGCATCGAGTGCATCCGCAAGACGTGTCAGGGCGTCGACCACATCGACTTCCGGGTTGGCGAGTTCGGTCATCTCAGCCGTATCGGGTGCAAGCACACTGGGTTTATTGGGATAGGCAAAAAAAGATACCGGCGCTTTCGCGCCCGCCAACACTAGCGTGTCCAGTCCAGCGAGTTGCTCCGCAGCGGCTTCACCAAAATAGGCCAGCCGCTCGGTGGGCACGCGTCCGACCCCCCGCGCCTGTCGCGCAAAAAAAGTCTCGCTAATCAGGCGACAGCCAGTGGCCGCGGCGATGCGTCCTGCTTGCTCGAGGCCCTCTTCGCGCAGGGCTCTGCCACCCAGAAACAGGCAGCTGGTATTAGCACGCCGAAGCGCGTCAGCGGCTGCATGAATGGCGTCGTCCTTAACCCGAGCGACGGTGCTTTCGCGAAGTCGGTTTTGCTGTGGGCCGGCCGCCGTCCAGGCATGATCAGCGGGAACCACAAATGTGCTGATGCTACCGGGGTAGTCGAGGCTCGCCGCGAGCGCGTCGAGGCCAGTCTGGGCAAGTGTTGTCGCGCTCTCGGATACCAAATAGGTCCGTGATACCGGTGACGCAAACCCTCGAATATCACTGGTGAGCGGGGCGTCATGCTTTAGGTGGTCGGTCGCATGATCACCGATCATGTTGAGTATGGGGGAGTGCGCCCGCTGGGCGTTGTGTAGATTGGCGATGCCATTGGCGAAGCCAGGGCCCAGATGGAGCAGGGTCAGCGCCGGCTTTTCGGCCATGCGTCCGTAGCCATCGGCAGCGCCGGTCACCACGCCCTCAAATAAGCACAATACCGCACGGATTCCAGGCTGTTTATCGAGCGCGGCTACCAACTGCATCTCGGAGGTGCCGGGATTGGCGAAACAGGCATCGACGCCGTGATCAGCCAATGCGTTGATTAAAGATTCGGCCCCGTTCATGAATCGATCCTGAGATTTTAGCAGGTCAGCATGATACCGCTTCTGTTGCCCGTGATGAGAAAGTATCGATTGCCATCGGCCGAGTCGCTTGAGAACGACTAAATGGGTTCTGGAGCCGAAACAGGTCATTCTGGCAACAGTCTCGCGTAGCGGGCGACCCCATGGGTTGAGCGACGCCTAGGTCGCCTCGCCAGACACAGCGGGAGTGGTGCTGCGGCGCAGCGTGGCCTACTGAAATGTTGTTGGTGCCTTCAGGGCGTGGCGACGGTGTACTTGCCCCTACCGGCGGTGCGGTTCTGGGGTTGGAACCCGGGTGCCCTAACCCTTTCCATGGAAAAAGCCTCTGCTTGGTCCAGGTAATGGGGTGACGTGGGATTGGTCATTTGGCTCCCGTACTGATGGGTACCGAGGACCTTCT
>JAYPXQ010000041.1:0-19134 GCA_038135595.1 Halieaceae bacterium | reverse complement strand
AAGCTGGTATCAAAATAGAGAAACAGCCCTGACCGCTGGGCTTTTTCTACCAGTGCCAATGCATAGGGCCGCATTTGTTCCGCGCTGTCGGACGCCGTCACCACTACCTCTACGTCAAACCGACCCGCGGTTGGCAGTGCCGGATTGGTAGCCGGAAAGGCCCGCACTGAGGCGACTTCCGCCAACTCGTTGCGGATCTCGGGTAGCATCATTTGGGTGCTCTTGTCTCTCTGGTCTGGAGGGACAAATTCGTGACCACCATAGCCCCCAGCGGCGCTCATGGCTTGCCAGATATAGGTCGTCTCGGGTCGTTGGAGCAAGACCGTTACCGCGTCCACAAAACCCTGGAGTGTTTCCTCAATGGCGGATTCTGGCGCCGCATCCACCACCAAATTGATGGCGCTTTGATCTTCTACGGGCGCCAATTCCTTGAGCGAGAGGAGATATAGAGGCGGGATCAGTAAGGTGAAGAACAGACCTGCCACAATGAGTTGATAGCGCCATCGTAGCGAGAAGTCGACCAGCTTGCCGTAACGGCCAGAGATGATTTCAAAGCGACGGTTTACCCAACGACTCATTCGGGTTTCATGCCCTTTGTCGGGGCACACCCATGCGCTCATGATGGGGGACAGCGTCATGGCCACAAAACCAGAGATCAGTACCGCGACGGCCAGCGTGAACGCAAATTCTCGAAAGAGTACGCCGGATAAACCCGACAAGAATCCGATAGGGGCATAAACAACCCCCAGAGTAATCGTCATGGCAATGATCGGTGACAGCAACCGTCGCGAGGAAGCCAGTGCCGCTTGCCTTCTAGACATGCCATCGCGCAAATGCCGCGCTACGTTCTCTACCACGACGATCGCGTCATCTACCACCAATCCGACTGAGAGCACCACCGCGAGTATGGTGAGTAGGTTGAGCGAAAATCCCATGAGGGACATGGCGGCGGTGGCCCCCAAAATCGAGATCGGAATGGTAAGAAGAGGCACCAAGGCGCTGCGCATTGATCCCATCAACGCCACGACTACAAGCCCCACGAGAAAGACCGTCTCGCCAAGTGTCAGGAAGATTTCTCTGACCGCCTCGCGCATGTAACGCGAGTTGTCGAAGGGAATCGTTAATTCCAGATCAGCCGGTAAAGCGGCATTGATCTGTTCGACTGCTTCATAAACGCGGTCGCCAACTTCAATTTCGCTTGTGCCCGGTTCGGGATAAACCGGGATGAAAACCACGCGGTCCTGGTTGTACCGGGCAATCCGGGAAATCTCCATCGTTCCCACTTCTACGGTAGCGACGTCACCGAGACGGATCTCTACGCCAGCCTCCTGCCGAACCAACATATTGGCAAAGTCCTCGGGCGACTTCGCTTCGCTGTTGGTCTGTAGGTTAATCCGCTGCGAGGCGCTTTCTGCCTGTCCAAAGGTGCCGATCACGTTGTTGCGCCGGAGTGTGGCGTAGATGTCATCGGTGTCGACATTCAATGCGCTCATTCGCCAGGGGTTGAGCCAGATGCGCATGGCCTGCGGCAGGCCGTAATTCATCGCACGCTGCACATCAGGTATTGCCGAGAGGCGGGGCAGGATCTCTCGCTGGATGATGTCGCTGACCTCTGCATAAGTGCGGGTTGGCGGGATCAAAACCCCGAGATAAAAGCTGGCATAGGGGGTATCGGCCCGGCTGATCTCTATGGAGGGATCTTCGGTGCCTTCGGGGAGTTCGAAGCGAATCTGGCTCAATCGTGTGGACAGCTCGGCGAGCACCTTGGTCGTGTCCTGATTGAGCCGTAACCATAAGGTTACAGTGCTGGTACCCGCGGTGGTGACCGACTCGACGAAGTCGAGACCGGGAACACTGCTGGCCACCCGCTCGATGGGCTCGGTGACAAAACCTTGAACCGTATCGGCGCTGGCGCCAGGGTAGGCAGTGACAATGGCAATGGAAGAGCTCTCGATTACGGGAAACGAAATGACCGGTAGATTGATGGCGGAGCGAAAGCCCACCAGCAAAAGGCCAATGCAGAGAACGATCGCTACCACTGGCCGCTGGATGAAGATATCGGTCCAGCGAGGACGTTGCGTGAGATCTGTCATCCGCGTGTTGCCACTGACTGGATGTTCACCAGAATGCCGTCTTTCAATTTAAAGGCACCCTGATCGGCGACCTGGTCGCCGTCCTGCAAATCACCGCGGATAAAAAAGCGGTTGTCCTTTTCACCCCGCACTTCGACCCGTTTAAGTGCCGCGCGGTGGGGCAAGTGGTCCCCTGTATCGGACTCCACAACGACAAAGGTATGCGCGCCTTCAGGGTCCCAGCGCACACTGCGTGCGGGCACCGACATCAGGCTTTCACTCGGCCCGGTGGCAACAGCCACCTGCACAAGAGCGCCATGCTTGAGTTCGCCCGCCTCGAGTTGGGCGCGCACATCGTAAGTGCGGGTGCCTTCAGAGAAGGCATCTGACACTGCGATAACGCCGGCCTCACCGATGACCACTCCGGCAATGCTACGGATTTGTACGCGATCGCCGACATGGAGCTCGGTCAAGCCTTGTGGCACTTTGAAGTCAATCCACCGCAGCGGGCTCAGGCCCGTTAGCGTCGTTAATACTTCACCAAAACGCATCAAATCGCCCAGGCGTTGGGCATAAATGCCGAGGGAGCCCGTAAACGGCGCGCGCACGGTCATGCGACTGAGCCGGGCATCAAGTACTGCAATTTGCGCTGTAAGCGACAAACTTCTCGCCTTCAGAACGTCCAGCTGGTCTTGTGAGACCAGTGAATCCGCTTCCAGCGTGCGATTGCGCTGCAGCTGTGTATCGACCAAAGAAAGGTCGGCCTGGAGCGCGGCGCGCTGTGCTTCAAGGTCGTCGTCAAACAAAACCAGTATGGGTTCGCCCTCGGGAACAACGTCGCCACTTTGATAGGGCAATTCGACCACGCGTCCGGCCATCTCCGCAGAAATCACCAAGTATTCCGGCGAGCGTACAGTGCCGCTCAGTAGTCGCGTGGGCTCCCAAACGTCGGCGCGCACCGCCGTAACCGTGATCGATTCTGAGGGCGGCGGAAAGCTCTCCATAAACGCCATGGCTTTGGAAATCTGTAAAAACTTAATGCCGGACAACGCGGCTGCCACCGACACGCAGATGATGCCAGTAAGGATCCAAGGGCGCTTATTCATCGTTGGCCCCACCTAATATGTAGCGTTATGACGGGGTGTGTGCCGTAGCAAGGTAATGAAAACATGAGTTTTGGATACCTCACTCGGACGGGGGAACATAGCCCTCGGCCTGGTCAAAGTCTTCCCCGGCGAGAAACTTATCCATCTCGCCCATAAGATACTTTCTCGCCTCCGGATCCATCAGGCTCAGGTGCTTTTCATTGATCAGCATCGTCTGGTGGCCTTGCCACTCGAGCCAAGCTTTTTTCGATACGTGATCAAAAATATCCTGGCCCTTCGGCCCTGGCAGCGGCGGTCGGTCAAGCCCTTCTAGCACCTCACCGAAGCGGCGGCATGTCACCGTCCTAGCCATCTTTTACTCCTCGATTTCTGCATCTTTTCCCAGCCGCTCAAGCAGCCTGACAATGGGTGCCGGCAGCCCGACGGACGGCGGGGGGTGCAAACTGAACCATTGCAGGTCCTCAGCGTCAACTTCTACGGTGGGTGGATCAGCCCGGTTTGCCGGGTACTCCGTCCTGACGGGGACCGCTTCCAGTTTGAAATGGGTGAAAGTGTGCCGGAAGGTTGCGCCGTCGTAACACTGATCGGCTGGGATGCCGAGCACGCGGGTAATCCACGCAGTGGCCTCGGTCCGACTGTCGAATTCGGGGGGTGCCCACAGGCCGCCCCAGATCCCCTTAGAGGGACGCCGTTGCAGGAGTACCTTGTTCGTTGGGTGGGTGACCACCGAGTACCACTTGTGCCGGAGTGGCAACGACTTCGCCGGTTTCTTTCCCGGGAAAGCGCCCTGAAGGCCCGTTCGAGCCGCTTCACAATTTTGATGGAGCGGGCAACCGACACAAGCAGGTCGGGTCCGGGTGCAACAGGTGGCGCCCAAATCCATAATCGCTTGCGTATAGTCCGCGACCCGCCGTTTTGGGGTGTGCTGTTCCGCATGGGCCCAGAGCCGGTCGCTGACCGAACTCCGCCCGGGCCAGCCCTCTACTGCGTGATATCGGGCCAGCACGCGTTTGACGTTGCCGTCCAAAATCGGTGCCCGCACGTCCATGGCCAGAGACAGAATCGCGCCGGCTGTAGACCGACCAATACCGGGCAGTGCCATCAGGCCGGGGAGGTCACTCGGGAATTCACCACCGTGCTCGGTGCATATCCGCTGCGCGCAGCGATGTAAGTTGCGTGCGCGCGCGTAATATCCCAGCCCTGTCCAAAGATGCAGCACCTGATCCTCGGGTGCGGTTGCCAGGTCTGCGACTGCCGGAAAGGCCGCCATAAAGCGCTCATAGAAGGGTATCACCGTGGCGACTTGCGTCTGCTGCAGCATGATCTCTGACACCCACACCCGATAGGGAGTTTTGTCGCGCTGCCAGGGCAGGTCTTTGCGACCATGGTGGTCAAACCAGTCAAGCAGCGGTCCTGCGATGGATTTCTGATTCGTCATGAAGTGGTAAAGCTTCGCAATGAAGTAAGGGGGCTCTTTCTATACAATGGCGCCCCTAGTGTAGCGCCCGACGCGGGGGATAACCGCGACCCCGGAGAAATAGCATGAGTCAGCAGGAGACAGGTGTTCGCAAGGCAACGATCAGCCGCGAGACACTCGAGACACAGATCACTGCGACTTTGTGTCTTGATGGCACAGGTCAGTGCAGCCTCGATACGGGTTTGCCTTTTCTTGAGCACATGCTCGATCAGATTGCACGCCATGGTCAGGTTGACCTCGACATTGTCGCTAAAGGCGATCTGCACATCGATGCACACCACACGGTGGAGGATATCGGCATCACGCTGGGGCAGGCTTTTCATGAGGCGATTGGCGACAAGCGGGGCATCGTACGTTACGGCCACGCTTACGTCCCCCTCGATGAGGCGCTTTCGCGCGTGGTGATCGATTGTAGCGGCCGGCCCGGGCTAGAGTTTCATGTGCCCTTTACGCGCGCCAAGGTCGGTGAGTTCGACGTAGATCTGGTGGTCGAGTTTTTTCAGGGTTTTGTGAATCACGCCAAGGTCACCCTGCACATCGATAATCTTCGTGGACACAACGCTCACCACCAGGCGGAGACCGTATTTAAGGCGTTTGGTCGGGCCCTGCGTATGGCAGTGGGGCACGATGCAGGCCAGCAGGGTGTCAGCCCCTCTACCAAAGGGGTGTTGTAGGTCGTGACCCAGCGGGTTGCCGTGATCGACTACGGCATGGGCAATTTGCACTCGGTGGCAAGCGCCATGGAGCACGTTGGGGCTACCGAGGTGATCGTGGGTCATGACCACGACGCCATCCGCGCCGCGGACCGTGTGATTTTCCCCGGGGTCGGTGGTATACGCGACTGCATGACGGCAATCCGCGACCTCGGTTGCGACGCGTTACTCGATCAGGCGCTCAGGGTCGATAAAAAACCGGTGCTCGCGATTTGCGTCGGTATGCAGGCGCTGATGACCCGTTCCGAAGAGAACGGGGGCGTTGCTTGTCTCGATACCATTCCGGGTGAGGTAGTGTTTTTTGGAGAGCACCACCGCGATGCCCACGGCGAGCGGCTTAAAGTCCCCCACATGGGCTGGAATAGCGTAACGCCGACCGGCGCGCATCCGTTGTGGCAGGGCATTGATCCGGGGGCTCGATTCTATTTTGTGCACAGTTATCACGTCGTGCCCCATGACCCGGATGTCAGCGCCGCGCATTTTGAATATGGGTTGACCGGCTGTGCGGCCATTGCGAGGGATAATTTGTTCGCAACACAGTTTCATCCGGAAAAAAGCCACCAGGCCGGGCTGCAACTGCTCAAAAACTTTCTAACGTGGGACGGCACATGCTCGTAATACCTGCCATCGACCTCAAAGAAGGTCAGTGCGTGCGGCTACGCCAGGGAGATATGGCCGACAGTACCGTGTTCTCCGACGATCCCGTCGCGATGGCTGCGCGCTGGCACGGGGAAGGGGCGCGGCGCTTGCACATCGTCGATCTCGATGGTGCATTTGCCGGAAAGCCGGTCAACGCCGGCATTATCGAGCAGATCTCCAGCGCGCTCCCCGATTTGCCGATTCAAATTGGCGGGGGTATCCGCAGTCTCGACACCATTGGTCGCTATCTCGAGGCGGGGGTCTGCTACGCGATCATCGGCACCATGGCGGCCAAAAATCCCGATTTTGTGCGCGAGGCCTGCGCCGCATTTCCCGGCCATATTATTGTTGGCATCGATGCGCGCGGCGGGCGTGTAGCCGTAGAGGGCTGGGCCAGCGAGAGCGAACTTGAGGCGACTGATCTCGCCAAACGCTTCGCGGACGTCGGTGTTCACGCCGTGGTCTATACCGACATCGACCGGGACGGGATGATGCAGGGCGTTAACGTCGAGTCCACGGTGGCGCTGGCGCAGCAGGCTGGGTTACCGGTGATTGCCTCGGGCGGTATCAGCGACCTCGAGGATGTCAGGCAGCTGATGGTGCACGCGTCGGCCGGCATTTGCGGCGCCATCACTGGGCGCGCTATCTACGAGGGCGCGCTGGATCTCGGTGCCGCGCAGGCGATGGTTGATGCTTTTTTGAGTGTCGACTGATGCCACTGGCCAAGCGCATTATTCCCTGCCTCGATGTCGACCAAGGTCGTGTTGTTAAGGGCGTGAATTTCGTCGGCATCCGTGATGCCGGAGACCCGGTAGAGATTGCTCGCCGCTATAACGAAGCTGGCGCTGACGAGATTACCTTTCTCGATATCACCGCCAGCCATGAGGAGCGGGACACCACAGTTCACACCGTTGAACAGATCGCCCGAGAAGTATTTATTCCGCTCACGGTCGGTGGCGGCATTCGGTCCCTGCAGGATATCCGCACCATGCTCAACGCCGGTGCCGATAAAGTGAGTATCAATACTGCCGCCATCCATCACCCTGAGCTCGTAGCAGATGCCGCCGCGCGTTTTGGATCGCAATGCATAGTGGTGGCGATTGATGTGAAGCGGGTATCCGCAAGCGATGCCGATGCGCGCTATGAGTTATTCACTCACGGTGGCCGCAAGGCGACGGGCATTGAGGCGGTCGCCTGGGCGCAAAAAATGGCCGAACTTGGCGCTGGCGAGTTGCTATTAACGAGCATGGACCGAGACGGTACCCGAGACGGTTTTGAGCTCACGATCACCCGGGCGATCACCGATGCAGTGGACATTCCTGTCATTGCCTCGGGCGGAGTAGGTAACTTGCAGCACCTCGCCGATGGCGTGACCGAGGGTGGTGCTGACGCGGTACTCGCGGCCAGCATTTTTCACTTTGGCGAATACACCGTTGCCCAAGCCAAGCAGTTTATGGCCGATCAGGGCATTACCATGAGGCTCTAACAAGAGGCTCTCACGCTAGCCTCCCACAGGCTATTCGAAGCCGCAGCGGATCAGGGCGGCCTGTTCCGATGAGGCTAAACCGGCTGGGACATCGCCCCCACAACCGATCCACCAGTGCACCGTATCAGTACCCGAGGGGCCTCAGTCTTGCAGCGCCACCGTGTCGGTTGCTTCCGCTTCACCGCTTGCTGGCGTTGCCGCCGGGGTAAGCAGGTTTATCCCGCGCAGTAAGGTTAATGCCTCGTAGAGTTGATTGTCGTTGTTGCGTAACTCGGTGAGCGACTCGCTTTCGGACTGGGCATCGATGGCTTCTTCTGCCGCCAGACTGCCCTGGAGATCAGCCTCTTTCGTGCGTCGGTTTGACTCAACGCTCTTCACCTCTGCGCGTTCGACCACGATATCGGGGACGATACCTTCAGCCTGTATAGACCGGCCATTCGGCGTGTAATAGCGCGCGGTGGTCAATTTCACGGCGCGGGTATCGGAAATTGGCAGGATGGTTTGCACCGATCCCTTGCCAAAACTGCGCGTACCCATAATCACTGCCCGACGACGATCTTGCAGCGCGCCGGCTACAATTTCCGAGGCACTCGCGGAGCCGCCATTGATCAGCACCACAATCGGTAATCCTTGGAGCATATCGCCTGCTGCTGCCTCATACGAATCGGCAGCTTGTGGGTGGCGCCCCTCGGTATAAACGACCAATCCGCCGTCGAGGAAGGCGCCCGCCATGTCGACGCTCGCTCCCAGCACCCCGCCAGGGTTGTTGCGCAGGTCAAGCACCACACCTTTCAAGGCACCCTTGGCCAGCGCTTTGTCGAGAATGGCGATGGCTTCCTGACCAGTATCTTTTTGAAATTGGGATGCGCGCAGCCACAGATATCCCTCCATCAATTCTCTGCTTCGCACGCTAGGCACTTTAATGATGTCGCGGATTACCGTCACGTCAAAGGGGTCGGCAACGCCTCGCCGGCCAATAGTCAGTAACACTTCAGAGCCTGTCGGACCGCGCATCAGATCAATGGACCGATCCACCGGGAGGTCACGGATCGACTCGCCATCGATTTTGAGAATGACATCGCCGGCTTTAAGACCGGCGCCCTCTGCGGGAGAGCCATCGATGGGGGCGATGATGGTTATATAGCCGCCGTCCTGTCCGATCTCTATGCCGAGGCCGCTGAACTCTCCTTGCGTGGTTTCCTGCAACGAGTCATAGGCCTTTTCTTTTAGGAAAACCGAATGGGGGTCGAGCCCAGAGAGCATCCCTTGAACGGCGAGCTCAAACAGTTCGCTGTCCGGCACTGACTCTACGTAGCCCTGACGGATTTGGTTAAAAACGTCTGCAAACATCTGAAGCTCTTCAAGCGGCAGGGCCTGTCGTGCGTCGCCGTCGCTATGGTGCGGGTCATCTGCAGCAGCAACAGCGTCCTCGGCTTTGGCGGGCAGCGCTATCAGGGCGATGCAGAGCCACACAGCGAATAATCGGGAAAACGCGGTCATAGGTAATACCTGGGCAACAAGAAGCGATATGTTAACTGATTCCGTTGGCCAGGCTCAGCGTCGAAACCAGCCGGCGGGATCCACAGGCTCTCCCTGATGGCGGATTTCAAAATAGAGGCCACTGACCTCGCTACCACCACTGGACCCTGCGCGGCTCAGCACCTCGCCCGCACCGACCCAGTCGCCCACGGCACGCAGCAAGCTGTGATTTTGCGCGTAAAGGGACAGCCAACCGTCGCCATGATCTACCACCACCAGCAAACCCTGACCTCTTAGCCAATCGGCGAAGATGACTCGACCGCTGTGTACCGCCCTCACTGGATCACCCTGATCGGCGGGAATCAGCCAGCCCCGCCAACGGAGGTCGGCATTACGAACGGCGCCGAACCGGTTGATGGGTTTGCCCTCAACCGGCATCTCCAGCTGTCCTTTCAATGTAGCCAAAGGCGCCGAAACAGGTGCCTCCGGGAGCACCAGAGCCTGCAAATTTTCCAAAAGGGTGTTGAGGCGTTCGCGGTCTCGAAGGAGTGCATCGAGCTGTTGCTGGTCCGCTTCTAACTGAGCGTTTATGCGAGCGATAGTCTGCTGGCGTGTGCTCTGCTGGGCGGCCAGTTGCTCTCGGGTTGCCGCGATGGCTGCGACGCGCTGGGCTATATCCGACTCTGTTCGTTCTATGGCGCTGACTTGGGTGGCAAGTTCCGCCAGCCCTTCCTGATAGCGCACAATACTTTTCTGTTGGGCTTCCAGAATTAATCGATAGTAGGCCAGATGCCGCGCAGTCTGCTGCGGGTCCTGGTCGCCAAGCCACACTCTTAATCCGCCGCCCTGCTGTAGCAACCAGAGTTGTCGGATACCACTTTCGATATCGGTTTCGAGACGCGTCTGGTTATCTTGCAGCGATCGGTTTTTGCTATTGAGTGAGGCCAAGTCCGCCTGCAATGCCTGCTGCTCGTCTACTAGGCCAGTCAACTGGCGATCAAGATCGCCAATCAATTGCTCGGTTTCACGCAATGTATCCTGCAGGTCGTCTCGCGCTTCTCCCTGAGCCTCGAGTTGCGCCCTGACATTAGCGATGCTGGCTTTTAATGCGGTCAGCTGTGATTCGGTCTCACGGGCATCTGACGACGTTTGCGTTGCGCCATATCCGCTGAAGAGTAGTAGCGCAAAAGCCGAGGCGGTAGCGGTGGCAGTGGCGACGCGACGCATGTGCTGTGTCCGGTCCCCCTGAATAAAGTGATTCAAGGAAGCAGCAGACTGCGCCCAGACATGGCTTTTGGAATTGCGATGCCCATCATATCTAACAGGGTGGGCGCGATGTCGGCGAGAATCCCGCCGTCCGGGCTCAACTGGCGATCATGATTTCCCAGGTAGACCAGCGGCACCTGCTCAGTCGTATGTTGGGTGTGGGGCTGTTGGTTTTCATAGTCACGCATTTGCTCGCAGTTACCATGATCGGCGGTCAGCAAACCTTCGCCACCATGGACTGCCAGTGCACTCACGATACGACCGAGACACTCATCCAATGTTTCGACCGCACTCACAGCCGCGGCAAAATTGCCGGTATGACCTACCATGTCGCCGTTTGCGAAATTAACGACGATAAAATCGTACTGCTGTGAGGCAATTGCCTCGACGAGCGCGTCCGTGACCTCATGCGCGCTCATTTCCGGCTTGAGATCATAGGTCTTCACCTCAGGAGAGGGGATGAGAATCCGTGTTTCGCCCGGGAACGTTTCCTCCCGCCCACCGCTGAAGAAAAAGGTAACGTGGGCATATTTTTCTGTTTCAGCAAGACGCAGTTGCGTCAGCCCTTGTTCCGACAGGACTTCTCCCAAGCTGGCTGCCAGGCTATCGGGAGGGAAGGCAACCGGGCAGTTGAGTGTGCTCGCATATTCTGTGGTCGCAACGAAGTGCAGTTGCGCCAACTCGCCGCGTGTAAATGCGTTGAACGTCGGGTCAATCAGCGCCTGCGATATTTGTCTTGCCCTGTCCGCTCTAAAATTCATGAACAGCACCGTGTCACCGTCTTTAAGTGCCACGGGTTCACCGATACATGTGGGCGGGACGAATTCGTCGTCTTCTCCTCGAGCATAAGCACTTTCAAGCGCTTCAAGCGCGGATGCGGCGTGAGCTGACGCCTCTCCCTCGGCGATCAGTTGGTAACTGGGCTGAATGCGGTCCCAGCGATTGTCTCGATCCATCGCCCAGTAGCGCCCGTGCACCGAGGCAATGCGACCAACGCCCATTTCAGTGAGAACAGCCTCCGCCCGCGCGAGAGAAGCGGTAGCGCTGCGCGGTGGCGTGTCGCGACCATCTAAAAACACGTGAAGGTAGAGCTGTCGGGCCCCCCGTTCTGCTGCCAGCCGTAAGGCAGCAAAAATGTGCGACTCATGGCTGTGGACGCCTCCGGGCGACAGCAGTCCCATGATATGGACCGCGTTGTCGGTGCTGACGGCTTGATCGATGGCCTCAAGGTAGGCGTCATTCTTAAAAAAGTCGCCCGAGGCGATTGCCTGATCGATTCGGGTGATCGACTGATAAACGATGCGGCCCGCACCCAGGCTCATGTGCCCTACCTCGGAGTTGCCCATTTGTCCCTCCGGCAGTCCAACATCCAGACCTGACCCTGAAATCAGGGTATGGGCTGAATCAGCCACTAAGGCATCGAGATGAGGGGTGGCCGCGGCAAGGATCGCATTATCAGCAGTCGCCTCGCGATGGCCAAAACCATCCAGGATAACGAGCAGTGTTGTGTGGCGTGATGAGGACAAGGAGCGCAGGGTTCGGCTTCAGACAGGTCTTAGTTTACCGTGCCGCGGGCCTGCTGGCATCTGCCATATCGATTCATCCACCTGTGGCATGTCTGTCCCCTTTATGGGGTGAATGATATGGTGTGATGTTTCTCGAAAAAGTTGCCTTGCCCCGAGGCGGTCTCCGGAGGTCCTCTCGTCACATGGATGCGTCGCCCGCGATCACCGTAAGCACTGAGGAGAGCGCAAGGCTGCTGCGCTTGGCAACTCATCTGTCTGTCTCGGTCGCGCTGGTGCTGATTATTGCCAAGGGGTACGCCTGGTGGGCGACTGATTCGGTGGCAATTTTGGCGTCACTCGTAGATTCATTGATGGACGCGGGGGCGTCTTTGTTGAACCTCTTCGCTGTGCGCTACGCGTTGGCGCCCGCGGACGCCAGTCACCGCTGGGGTCACGGCAAGGCCGAGGCTATCGCTGGACTCGGGCAAGGGGTTTTTATTGTCGGCTCGGGCTTGTTTTTGGTCAGCGAGGCCGTTAATCGACTGCTCAATCCCGCGCCCGTGGCAGCTTTTTCTGTTGGTATCGGCGTCATGGTGTTGACCATTGCCCTCACCGCGGCTCTGGTGGCAGTGCAGAGTTACGTTATCCGCCGCACGCGTTCCGCGGCGATTCGCGCTGATTCATTGCATTATCGGGCCGATTTGCTCACCAACGCCGCTGTCTTGGCGGCGTTGACGCTCGCACATTTTGGTTGGCCTGGGGTAGACCCGTTATTTGCGCTGGCAGTGGCGGGTTACACGCTGAAGGCTGCCTGGGACATTATTCGAGACGCGGTCAGCGAGTTGTTGGATCAGGAGTTGCCCGACACGCGACGACAGGAAATTATCGAGATTGCCAGCGCACACCCTCGTGTGCGGGGTGTCCATGACTTGCGCACTCGGAGTGCCGGGCGCGTGGATTTCATCGAACTGCACCTTGAACTGGATGATCATATGCCACTGATGGTGGCCCACGAGGTCAGTGATGCCGTGGAGGAAGCCATCATCGAGGTTATCCCCCAAGCCGATGTCATGATCCATCTCGATCCAGTCAGCCTCTCCGAGGATCTGCTCGATGACAAAATTGAAGCGGTGGAAAATGGCGGTCAGGGAACCTGACTGGAGGCGGCTTCACTGAACCGATATACTCGCGCACCGCGCGGGGGCAGTGGCTTGTTTTTGGTAGAGGCAGAACAGGCCCGGCGTCTCAACCATCCCGGCGAACCGATTTGGATAGATAGAGTGTGTCGAGTGCGATGATATTTCAGTTCATGGCAGAGCAATGGGTGTTGATCGCCGCGCTGGCGACGACATTGACGATGCTGGCGCTCCACGAGAGTAGAAAGGCGGGGCCGGCGTTGTCCATCAATGAAGCCGTGCAGTTGGTCAACAGTGAAGGCGGTGTGTTCCTGGATATCCGGGAGGTGCAAGACTTTACTCGAGGCCACATTACCGCTGCCCTCAACATTCCCGCGGGATCATTGGCGAACAGAATCGGTGAGCTGGAAAAATTCAGGGAAAAACCGATCGTCGTGGTGTGTAAAATGGGCCAATCTGCGGGGTCTGCCACCAAAACCCTGAGACAGCAGGGATTTCCTCGTGCCCAAAAATTGGCGGGTGGGATGATGGAGTGGGACGCCCAAAAGCTCCCCGTGATCACGCAGTGATCGATGTTGTGATCTTCACGACCCGATGGTGTCCCTTTTGTATTCGAGCGAAATCGCTGCTCGACCAAAAGGGGATTAGCTATCAGGAGATTGCGGTCGACGGCGATGCCGCGGCGCGGCACGAAATGGCCGAGGCCGCGGGCAGCACCTCGGTGCCACAAATTTGGATCGGCGGCCAGCATATCGGCGGCTGTGACGAACTGTATGGTCTGGAACGCTCGGGCGCCCTGGAACCCATGCTCGCCAGTTAGGCGGGCGTAACAACAAAGACTTGAAATAGGAAGGAGAGCCATCATGGCTGAAGAACAGGCGGCTGCGCAGGGAGAGGCAGCACAACAGCAATTCGTGACGCAGCGAATCTATACCAAGGACATCTCCTTCGAATCACCGATGGCGCCTGAGGTGTTTCGCCGAGAATGGAAACCGGCGGTCAACGTAGACCTGAATACCAAGAGCAGTCGTTTTGACGAAGAAGGCAATCATGAGGTGGTGTTGACCCTCACGATCACCGCCAAGCTCGAAGATCAGACAGCGTTTCTGGTGGAAGTGCAGCAGGGAGGTATTTTTTTCGTGGCCGGTATCGAGGGCGACGCTTTGCGTCAATTGCTGGCCACCGTTGCTCCGACAATTTTGTTTCCCTATGCCCGAGAAGCCATAGACAACCTCGTCGTCAAGGGAGGCTTTCCTCCCCTAATGATTGCGCCGGTTAACTTTGACGCGCTGTTTAGGCAGGCTGTGGCCCAGCAGGCCGCCGAAGCTCCGGCAGAAGGTGCGGGTGCGGCGACGCACTAGGCCGTGCCTTGGGCTTAGAGCGCAGGGGATTCCAAATCCTTTATTTTCCGGGTGAGGGTGTTCCGGCCCCACCCGAGCAACTCAGCGGCCTCGGCTTTTCGCCCACCCGTGTGGCGGAGGGCTGCCTCGATCATGATGGATTCGAACAGAGGTAGGGCTTCTCGCAATACGTTTGACTGGCCATCGATCAAACGCTGATGCGCCCAGCTCGCCAATTGCTCATGCCAGTCGGCAGTGCCTGCCCGATCGGATTTATCGGCGGTTTGCAGCAGTTCAGGGGGGAGGTCTGATATTAAGATTTCTCGCCCCGCTGCCATGACGGTGAGCCACCGGCAGGTGTTTTCAAGCTGCCGGACATTGCCCGGCCAGGGTAGCCCAACAAGAATTGCCAGCGCTTCTTTCGACAGGGTTTTCGGTTCTACGCCCAGTTCGGCACTGGCGCCCTTTAAAAAGTGCGTCAGTAGTTCCGGGATGTCTTCGCGGCGCTCGGACAGTTTGGGCACATGAATTCTGATCACATTTAGCCGGTGAAACAGGTCCTCGCGAAACGCACCGGTCTCTACCAATGATTCCAGTTTCTGATGTGTCGCGGCGATGATTCGCACGTCCGCTTTAATGGAGTCGACGCCGCCAACCCTGAAGAACTCTCCGTCCTGAAGCACCCTGAGCAAGCGGGTCTGGGTGGCCGCAGGCATGTCGCCAATTTCATCCAGAAACAGCGTTCCCCCGCGCGCTTGTTCGAATCGGCCCTCGCGACGGTTATTGGCCCCGGTAAAGGCACCTTTCTCGTGGCCAAACAGCTCAGACTCCATGAGTTCTTGAGGGATAGCGGCCATATTGAGCGCGACAAAAGCGTTGCCCGCTCGGGGGCTGTGCCGGTGCAGCGCGCGGGCTACCAGCTCTTTTCCCGTGCCCGATTCGCCGTTGATCAACACTGTGATGTGGCTTTGCGCAAGACGGCCGATCGCGCGAAAAACTTCCTGCATAGCGGGTGCGTTGCCGATGATTTCAGCAGTTTTGCCCCCACTGGATTGCTCCGAGGGTCCGGCCTTTGGGCTCCGCTGGGCCCTCGCTCGGGTGACCGTCGATACCATTTCGTCGATATCAAAGGGCTTGGGCAGATATTCAAACGCGCCCTCTTCGTAAGAACTCACCGCGCTGTCGAGATCAGAGTGTGCGGTGGTGATGATCACAGGCAGTTCGGGCAGTTGGCTGCGGATCTGCGACAGCAATCGAATACCATCCATACCGGGCATACGAATATCGCTTACGACAACCATAGGCTCTTCAGAGGACAGGGCAGTCAGCACCTCGTCGGCGGATTCAAACGCGCGGCAGTCCAGCCCGGCTCGGGTCAGCGCCTTCTCCATCACCCATCGGATCGAGCTGTCATCGTCCACTATCCAAACCTGTTCGTTAAAGGACATATCAAACCTCCATGGGCAGAAGTAAGGTGAAGCAGGTATCGCCCGGGGTGCTTTGCACCTGAATCAACCCACCATGTTGATTGGCAATGCGCTGTGCGATGGACAAACCCAGACCGGTCCCTGTTGCATTGCCCGTTACCATGGGCAGAAACAGACGGGTAAGTAGCGATTCGGGAACGCCTGGTCCGTCGTCTATTACCTGCAAAGCGCAGACCAGCTTGTGACGGTTCCCGCCGACGGTAAATTGGCGCAGCACCCGGGTTCGCAGCGTGATGTGCCCGCTATCGCCGCAGGCCTGCCAAGCATTGCGTACCAGATTGAGGATCGCCTGTGTCAATTGCCCCGCATCCGCATAGAAGTCTGGAAGGCTGGGGTCGTAATCCCGCGCGATGGTCAGCGCGCCCTTGGCCTCGGCCTCAATCAATTGGCGCACATGCTCGGTCACTTCATGAATATTCGTGGGCTCAGCGTCCAGCCGCTCTTTCGGGCCCAGCATCCGGTCAACCAGTGTTCTCAGCCGGTCAACCTCGGAAATGATGATATCTGTATATTCCTGTTGAGCAGGATCAGCCAGTTCTCCGGCCAGCAATTGGGCTGCCCCGCGAATTCCCCCCAACGGGTTTTTCACTTCGTGGGCAACACCTTTCATGATTTCTTTTAGCGTCGCTTGCGCTTGCCATTCGTTCTCATCGCGGCTGATCGCTTGTAGGCGATCCACCCTAATGAGCTCAACCAACAAGCTTCGAGAGCCCACATTGGCTGCGATCGGACTCAGCGTAATGTCGACGGTGCGTTCCTGACCTGTTCGAGTCGTCATCGCAACCGCCCTGCGCACCATGGGGTAGTTCTCTGCCAGCGCTTGCCGCAGGAGCGGGTACCAGTCATTGGATTCGTCGAGGAACTCCTCAAGTTGACTGCCGACAGCGCGGCTTGCCGATACCTCGAGTAAGTTTTCTGCGGAGAGGTTTAGCGCACGAATCTGAAGATCCGCATCCAAAAGCAACACGCCGGTGGCGAGTAGCTCAAGGTTGTAATCTGCAGCGAGATCGACCATTGGATTAATTGAGCACGCTGGGTCGCAGTACATAAACGGTGCTGATGTCGGAGGTATCAATGGTGCTCCCCGACTCATCGAGCCGCATGACCTGCAGCTCGTGGGCACCGCGAGCCATATTGTTCAGTTGCCATTGAGGACTTGATTGCGGAACCCCAAACGGTGTGCCATCCACCGTCAATTGAAGCCGCTCCGAGGCACCAAGTGCGGGAGAGGCCTGCGCCTCGACGGTAAAATCCCCCGGGCCCATGGGCACCGTGGTGCCGTCGGCGGGCCGGGAGATCAGGGTAAGGTAATTGGGAGCCGTGCTCTCCGTCGGAGCTGTCCCATCAAGTGGGGCCGCTCGAGGTGAGACAGGCACCGCCGTATTCGGTTCGGCAACTGATACCTCTTCAACGATGCTGCCCTCTGTTTCGGGGGCGACATCGGTGTAGGTGATCTTGCCGTCTTTGTCCGTGACTTTGTAAATCGTTTGCGCTGCTGCGGTTGCGCTCGCAGTGCTCCAAACGACAACCATCAGCGCAATCAAGGAGGGGAGACCTGACATCGGTGTTTCGCCAGCGATCATGGATAGGTGCTTTCCTCGGCCAGTGCTGGTCTTGAGCGGGTAGGGCGATAACCCCAGGTCAACAGACGCAGACTCTCATTAGCGATAGGGCTACCCTGCACCAGATTGGTGCAAGATGCCAGATGGCGGTCTAAAGTGACGAAAGCCCGCAAGGAGCGGGCTTTCGCAGGTTTTGCCACGATATGCAGCCCGATGGCGTTATACGGAGTAGTAAAGCTCGAACTCCACGGGATGGGTCGTCATATTCAGTCTCTCCACGTCCGCTCGCTTTAACTCGATGTAAGCATCGATCATGTCATCAGAGAACACGCCACCTGCCGTCAGGAACGAACGGTCAGCATCCAGCGCATCCAGCGCCATTTCAAGACTGGACGCTACGGTGGGGATGTTTGCCGCTTCTTCTGCAGGCAGATCATAGAGATCTTTGTCCGCAGAATCGCCGGGGTGAATTTTGTTCTGAATACCATCAATGCCCGCCATCAGCATGGCGGCAAATGCCAAATAGGGGTTGGCGGTCGGGTCAGGGAAGCGCACTTCAATGCGCTTGCCCTTGGGCGATGGCTCGTAAGGAATACGAATCGAGGCAGATCGGTTTCGCGCCGAATAAGCCAGCATCACCGGCGCTTCAAAGCCGGGCACCAGTCGCTTATAGCTGTTGGTAGAGGCATTGGTGAACGCGTTGAGCGCGCGCGCGTGCTTGATGATGCCGCCGATGTAGTACAGGGCGGTATCGGACAAGCCAGCGTAGCCGTCGCCGGCAAACGTGTTGTCGCCTGACTTGGCAATCGACTGGTGAACGTGCATGCCCGATCCGTTATCCCCTACCAGCGGCTTGGGCATGAAGGTGGCGGTTTTGCCGTAGGCATGGGCCACATTCAACACGCAGTATTTGAGGATCTGCACTTCGTCTGCCTTTGCCACCAGCGTATTGAACTTGACGCCAATCTCGCACTGCCCGGCGGTGCCGACTTCATGGTGATGGACTTCAACATCCAGCCCCATTTGCTCCATGGCCGAGCACATGGCGGCGCGGATGTCGTGCAGAGAGTCGACCGGTGGCACCGGGAAGTAGCCGCCCTTTACGCCGGGCCGGTGTCCGGTGTTGCCGTCTTCGAAATCGGAGTTGGAAGACCAGGCCGCTTCTTCGGCGTTAATTGCGTAACTCGCGCCGCCCATTTCGACCTGCCATTTCACATCGTCGAAAACAAAGAACTCGGGCTCGGGTCCGAAAAACGCCGTGTCGCCCAGGCCAGTAGAGGCAAGATAGGCTTCGGCTTTTTTGGCAATGCTGCGGGGGTCGCGGTCGTACCCTTGCATGGTGGCGGGCTCAACGATGTCGCAGCGAAGGATCACCGTGGGGTCGTCGGTAAACGGATCCAGGGTTGCGGTGCTGTCGTCGGGCATCAAAATCATGTCTGACTCATTAATGCCTTTCCAGCCTGCAATAGACGAACCGTCAAACATTTTGCCGCCTTCAAAAAAATCTTCATCCACCGCGGTTGCTGGGATAGAGACGTGTTGCTCTTTTCCCTTGGTGTCGGTGAATCTCAAATCCACCCAGCGGACATCGTTCTTGCTGATCAAATCGAGCGTGCGCTCTGACATGTTGTCTTCCTCCGGTTTTAACGCGACCCAGTGCTGACTGGGGGATAATTTCAATCAATGCGATCTGCACTGGCTGAGCGGATCAGATAGTGCAAAGTGCGTGCCAAATTTTGGGGCGCGCACAAAAAACATAAACATTTGATTTAACTAATATTAAGGGGTTAGCGCTCGGTGATAATTCGGCAGAAAGCACTATTATAGTGCATTATGCTGAAAAAAAGCACTAATTTAGTGCAATAA
>JAYPXQ010000040.1:0-19430 GCA_038135595.1 Halieaceae bacterium | reverse complement strand
CTGCCGCGATCGTTATCACTGACGTAAAGCGAGAAAGCGTCCTCTTCCAACTGCTTGATGCCCAGTGAGATGCGCTCGCGCTCGGGATCGATAGACAAAATCACGGTCTCGATCTCGTCACCTTTTTTATAGCTCCGCACGGCCTCTTCGCCGGTCTCGTTCCAGCTGATATCGCTCAGATGGACCAAGCCGTCGATGTTGCCATCGAGGCCAATGAAAATACCAAAATCGGTGATTGATTTGATACTGCCAGAGATCTTGTCGCCCTTGGCATGATCTGTAGCAAAGGCATCCCAAGGGTTCTGGGTGCACTGCTTGATACCAAGAGAAATACGGCGACGCTCTTCGTCGATATCCAAGACCATAACCTCAACTTCGTCGCCGAGCTGTACGATCTTGGAGGGGTGCACGTTCTTGTTGGTCCAATCCATCTCAGAGACGTGGACAAGACCCTCTACTCCTTCCTCAATCTCAGCGAAGCATCCGTAGTCAGTCAGATTGGTGACTTTAGCGACACAACGGCTGCCCTCGGGGTATCGACCCGTAATCTGTACCCACGGATCCTCTCCCAGCTGCTTGAGGCCCAGCGAAACACGATTGCGTTCTCGGTCGAACTTGAGAATTTTGACGTCCATTTCCTGGCCGACTTCGACAATCTCACTGGGGTGCTTGATGCGCTTCCAGGCCATATCAGTGATATGCAACAGGCCATCGACCCCGCCCAAATCAACGAACGCACCATAATCGGTCAGATTTTTGACGACGCCCTTAACGGATTGGCCTTCCTGCAGGTTCTCCAGCAGCTCCTCTCGCTCGGCACTGTTCGCCGATTCCATAACGGCACGGCGCGATACCACAACGTTGTTGCGCTTCTGGTCGAGCTTGATGACCTTGAATTCCAGCTCTTTACCTTCGAGATGTGTGGTCTCTCTGATCGGCCGGACATCGATCAGTGAGCCGGGCAGGAATGCACGAATAGATTCGATATCGACAGTGAAACCGCCCTTGACCTTGCCATTGATCACGCCCATCACCACTTCATCAGCTACGTGGGCAGCTTCGAGGCCTTTCCAGGCTTCGGCGCGCTTGGCTTTTTCGCGGGACAGTTTGGTTTCTCCAAATCCGTCCTCTACGGTTTCCAGAGCAACCTGCACTTCATCGCCCACGCTGAGACTGCACTCACCGTTGGCGTTAGTAAATTGATCCAGGGGTATCACCCCTTCAGACTTCAAGCCTGCGTGAACCGTGACCCACTCGTTATCAATATCGATGACCACGCCAGTCACGATGGAACCTGGTTCCATATCTACGGTTTGGAGGCTTTCTTCAAATAATTCGGCGAAGGATTCGCTCATGATGGTATTCCCGATGTGCGGAGTGCTGCCACTCCTGCCGACCCCAAGACCTGGTCGGGTTCATATTTTTGAGGCTCCGGCGGGGTCCAGCCGTTACTCCGAAGTCTCGCTCACTAACTTTCTGTCCGCCGCTAGTTGAAGCACGGTGTCGAGTACCGCGTCTGGCGACAGTTCTGAACTGTCGACCACAACCGCATCCTCGGCAGGCACCAAAGGAGAGGCGCTACGCGACTTGTCGCGCCGGTCCCGCTCTTCGATGTCACTCAGAAGGCGCGCGAGACTAACACTCTGCCCTTGGCCCTGCAACTGGTGAAATCGCCGCTCCGCCCTCACTTTGGCACTCGCGGTGAGAAAAATTTTCAACGGAGAAGTGGGGAACACGACGGTCCCCATATCGCGACCATCCGCCACCAGTCCCGGTAATACCGCGAGTTCTCGCTGCCGGTGCAACAACGCCTCGCGAACGGCAGGTAACAACGCTACTTTTGATGCATCGCGACCACCGTCTTCAGTGCGAATCGGCAAGCTGACGTCCTGGCCACCAAGAAAAACAGATACGCCAGCGCCAGTGGGCACAAAGGCGACATCGAGCTGGCGCGCCATCGCGACCACCTGTGCCTCGTCACTGAGAGGAATCTTCCGATGCCGACAGGCAAAACCCAGCACGCGATATAACGCGCCACTGTCCAACAAATGCCAACCGAGACACGCAGCCAGTTCCCGACTCAGCGTGCCTTTGCCTGCACCGCTGGGGCCATCTACGCAGATGACGTGAATCGATGAAGTCATGTATCGGCGACTTCGAGTCGCAGACCCGCTTGATTCGCCAGTGTCGCAAAGCCGGGGAAAGAGGTCGCCACATGAGCGCAGTCAGAGATTTTTATGCGATCGGAGGCGCGGAGCCCCGCCATGGCGAAGCTCATCGCAATACGGTGATCGTGGTGAGTCGCAATGACACCACCGCTCATCTTGCCACCGGTAACCGCGATGCCGTCGGGATGGACCGTATTGATAATGCCCAGCTGAGTCAGCCCCTCAGCCATACTGGCGATTCGATCGCTCTCCTTGACCCGCAATTCTTCCGCGCCACGAAGCACAGTCACGCCCTCAGCACAGGCCGCTGCAATCAGAATTGCGGGAAGCTCATCAATCGCCAGAGGAACCTCCTCCACCGGGATTTCAATACCTCTGAGTGGCGCTGAACGGACTCGAAGGTCCGCCACCGGCTCGCCACCGACATCACGTTCGTTGCTCATTGTGATATCAGCGCCCATCGCCTCTAGGATTCTGATCACACCGTCGCGGGTGGGATTGACGCCCACATGCTCGAGCACAAGATCCGATCCTTCGGCAATGGATGCCCCGACGATAAAAAAGGTGGCAGAGGATATGTCTGCAGGGATATCAACCGTTGTGCCACGCAGCGTCCCACCGCCTTCGAGGCTAATAGACCCTGACGACGCCTGCACATCGTATCCAAAACCTCTGAGCATACGCTCTGTGTGGTCTCTGGTAGGCGCGGGCTCCACCACGGAAGTAGTGCCCTCCGCATAGAGTCCCGCCAACAACACACTTGATTTCACCTGCGCGCTGGCGACCGGCAATTCGTAATGCAGTCCACGTAATGGTCGACCACCCGTGATCTCAAGCGGCGGACAGCCCTCGCGCGAATGGATCAAAGCGCCCATCCGCGACAACGGCGTGATCACGCGCGCCATGGGGCGACGCAATAATGACTCATCCCCCGTCAATACACTGCTGAATGCCTGGCCCGCCAGCAGACCGGCCATAAGCCGGATGCTGGTACCGGAGTTACCCACATCCATGATCCCTTGGGGTGCTTGCAACCCTCCAAGACCCACGCCCTCTATGGTGAGTCGACCCGATTTGGGTTCACTGATGGTCACGCCCATGTCCCGAAAGGCGCTCAAGGTCGCGAGCGCATCCTCACCCTGCAGAAACCCGCTGACATGGGTTTTTCCCTCGGCGATGGAACCTAGCATGATCACCCTGTGCGACATGGATTTATCGCCCGGCACTCGAACACGGCCGGTCAACTTACCCCCTGGTTCCACGTAGAAATGCATCAGCACTGATCCTCATCTGAGGGCATCAGGGGATTCAAAATACTGTCGTGGGCACGACGCACCTGCCGGCAACGCAGAAAATATTGCTCCATCGCGTCACCATCGCCGGCGTCGATCAAAGCGCGTAAACGGCTGTGCTCCATGGCCAGCGCATCCATCGCATCCAGAAGCGCGTCGCGGTTAGTCATGGCAATGTCTCGCCACATCACCGGGTCAGATGCAGCGATACGGGTCATATCACGCAACGCACCGCCACCGTGCTTCATCGGCACCAGTTCGTGGTCATCCAGCATCGCCGTCAGCGCATAAGCCAGCATGTGTGGCGCGTGACTGCTGGCCGCTAACGCCGCGTCGTGGTCTGCCACTGACATGTGCGTAATTCTCGCACCCGTGGCCCTCCACATACCTTCGACCGCAGACAGCGCGCGGCTATCCGAATCGGGCAGGGGCGTGAGAATCACCTCTCGACCTTGAAATAAGTCCGCCTTCGACGCCTCGACGCCGCTGTGTTCACTTCCGGCGATCGGGTGGCCCGGGATAAACCCCGGATAAACTTGCTGCAGGCTGTCGACGATAAATCCTTTGATACTGGCCATATCGGTAACAACGGGTGAGCCGCAGTCAACTGCGCGATTAATGACCTCAGGCAGCAGCTGCGCGGTGGCTTTGGGTGGGGCGCCAATAACAACAATATCAGCGGCGGCGAGGACCTCATCAAGGTCCAAAGAAAAATCATCAATTAAACCCAGCGCGCGCCCCTTCTCCAAGGAAGGTGCTCTGGGGCCCCAACCCAGCCGTTGCCCACGCCATCCCGCCGCTTTGAGCGCACCCGCCAGTGAGCCGGAGATCAATCCCAGCCCAAGAAACGCAACCGTGCATGCTTCAGTCGGTGAACGATTCAAATCGGTGCCCGGGGGTAGGAACCCAGCTTTTTCAGCATGATCGAATGCTCTTCAATCTCGGCAATCACGTCGGCCATCACCGGGTCGCCAAGATGCCCCTCGCACTCAATGTAAAAAACATACGTCCACTTTTCTGTTTTTGATGGGCGAGAATCAATGCGCGTGAGGCTCACGCCTTTTTCCTCAAATGGTCTCAATAGTCCCAACAAAGCCCCCGGCCGATTGCGCGCCGATACCAGCAGGGACGTCTTGTCATACCCACTGGACGGCACGCTCTCTCTGCCCAAAACCAGAAAACGCGTTGTGTTGCTGCTACTGTCCTGAATAGCGCTGGCAAGTGGAATCAAGCTGTACTGCTTTACCGCTAACTCTCCGGCAATCGCAGCTACCCCATGCTCGCTGCTCGCTCGGCGAGCCGCCTCTCCATTGCTGGACACCGCCTCTCTTGGCACCTCGGGCAAGTGGCTGTCGAGCCATTGCCGACACTGACCCAGCGCTTGCTCGTGTCCGATGACGAGCCTCAGCGAGTCGAGCGAGATATCGCCAGCCGCCGCACCCGCGCCAACAAGCAAGTGGTGCACGACCGGCAACTCAATCTCGCCTGTAATTTGTAGCGGCGACTCCAGAAAACAGTCCAGCGTCTGTCCCACCATGCCCTCAGTCGAGTTTTCGACGGGCACTACGCCATAGTCACAAAGCCGCGCTTCGACCTGACGAAAAACGTTGTGGATGCTCGCTTGGCCTTGGGGCACAGCCGACTGACCAAAATGCTTCATCGCAGCCGCCTGAGAGTAAGTACCTTCCGGGCCCAAAAACGCCACCGAAAGCGGCTGCTCCAGTGCCAAGCATCCGGACATCAGCTCTCTGAAGATCGCCGCTACCTGATCCCCCGCCAAGGGCCCCGGGTTGCGCTCTTGAATCGCCCTCAAGACCTGCGCCTCCCGCTCCGGCCGGTAAAACAGCGGCCCCACCTCTTCAGATTGTGATGCCTGTAGCTTTACCTCGGCCACCTGCTGTGCGCATTTGGCCCGCTCACTGATGAGCTCCAAAAGCCGCAAGTCAATCTCGTCAATGCGCTGTCTGATTTGGCTAAGTTGCTGATCAGGATCCATGGGATCTGCCCTCGCTCGGTCGACTAGCCGTAGCGTCGCTCAAAATCCTTCATAAAGTCACACAAGGCCTCAACCGAGGCTTGCTCCACGGCATTGTACAAGCTCGCGCGCATTCCGCCGACCGATCGATGGCCTTTCAGATTGAGGAGGCCTGCGGCCTCAGCATCCCGCAAAAACGGTGTATCGAGTGCGGCATCAGCCAAGGTAAAGGGCACGTTCATGAGAGAGCGGCTCTGCGACTCAACGGGGTTGTTGTAGAAGTCGCTGGCGTCAATCACTCCGTAGAGCGTCGCCGCTTTGTGTTGATTAATTTTGGCCATCTCGGCCAGTCCGCCCAGCGACTCGAGCCATTCGAACACCAGCCCTGCGAGATAAATGGCAAAGGTGGGTGGGGTGTTGTACATGGAGTCATTATCTGCCGCGATCTGCCAATCTAACATTGCGGGCGTTGCTTCCCGGGCGCGCCCGAGCAGATCCCGGCGCACAATCACAAGGCACAAGCCCGCGGGGCCAATATTCTTCTGGGCACCCGCATAGATAACGCCAAACCGCTCGACATTCAGAGGCCTCGACAAGATGGTCGAAGACATGTCTGCAACCAGAGGTACCGAGACCTCAGGAACAAAGTCGAACTCCAGGCCCCCGATAGTTTCGTTAGGGCAATAATGAAGGTATGCGGCATCCGCATGTACTTGCCAATCTTCCTGTGGCGGCACGACAAAGAAATTCTGCTCGGCAGAACTTGCCGCTACTTGAACATCCGCGAATCTGCGCCCTTCGTCCAACGCTTTTTTGGACCACTGACCGGTGACAACTTGGTCGACCTTTTGACCGGGCGCACTCAAGTTCAGTGGCACGGCTGCAAACTGCATCGAGGCGCCTCCCTGCAAAAACAACACCGCATAGTCGTCTGAGATATCGAGTAGCCGCCGCAAGGCGGCTTCTGCGCCCTCGGCAACGGCAATAAATTCGGAACTACGGTGGCTGACCTCCATGACCGAGGAACCCATCCCCGACCAGTCCAGTAGCTCATCTCTCGCCCGATTCAGGACAGGCAAAGGCAGTGCGGCGGGTCCCGCACAGAAGTTATGACTGCGACTCACTCGTCGGCGCCCTCTTCACCCTCATCGACGGCACCTTCAACGACGTTCGGGATGGGCTGTGAATCGCGGGCCTCACCATCGGCAGCGGCGCTCTTTTCCACATCATCCTCGGCAATGCGGCTCACACTGACCAACACCTCACCATCGCGGGTGCGGATGACTCTCACGCCCTGCGTATTCCGCCCCTGAACACTCACCTCTTCAACGCGGGTCCTCACGGCGGTTCCCTGATTGGAGATCAACATGATCTCATCCCCATCCCAAACCTGCTCCGCACCGACGAGCGGTCCATTTCGAGAAGAGGTTGTCATGCCGATAACACCTTTGGTGCCGCGCCCCTTCACCGGGAACTCCGTCGTCTCGGATCGCTTGCCGTAGCCATTCTCGCTGACGGTCAAAATCTTGCTGCCCGGTTGAGGCACGAGCAGTGATATCAACCGGTGCCCATCTCCCAAGCGAATGCCCCTGACTCCGCGCGCTGTTCGCCCCATCGCTCTCACCGCCGATTCGGGGAAGCGAACCACTTTGCCCTCGCTGGAGAACAGCATGATGTCCTGCGTACCGTCGGTCACTGCTGTGCCAACCAATACGTCATCCTCGTCCAGTTCGATCGCCCGCAGACCTACGCTCCGTTGGCGAGAAAAAAGGCTCATATCTGTCTTTTTGACGGTCCCGTTGCTGGTTGCCATGAAGATAAAGTGATCTGTCTCATAGCCTTCAATCGGCAGAATCGAGGTCCTCGGTTCCCCCTCGTCAAGGGGTAACAAATTGACCATCGGTCGTCCGCGCGCGGTGCGACTGGCCAGCGGAATGTGGAAAACCTTAAGCCAGTAAACTTTGCCCAGATTGGAAAAACACAAAATCGTGGCATGGGTGCTGGCAATCAGGAGGTGCTCAATGAAGTCCTCATCTTTGACGGCAGTTGCACTCTTGCCGGTGCCACCGCGACGCTGGGCCTGATAATCGGTCAGTGACTGGGTTTTGGCGTAGCCGCCGTGGGATATGGTGACCACCCGGTCCTCTTCTGTGATGAGATCCTCGACCGTCAAATCATGGGCTGAGTCCGATATCTGAGTTCTTCGGTCGTCACCGAACTCCTCAACCAACGCCTCGAGTTCTTCACGAATCACCTGCTTTAATCGGTCGGGGTCTCCGAGGATATCCAGATAGTCCGCAATTTCTGCGATCTTGTCGGCATATTCCTGCAGTAGCTTCTCATGCTCGAGCCCGGTCAAGCGATGCAGACGGAGGTCGAGGATGGCCTGCGCCTGCGCTGGGGAGAGATGGTACTGCTCGTCAATCAAACCATACTGTTCGGGGAGCTCATCGGGGCGACAGGCATCAGCTCCGGCGCGCTCCAGCATGGCCAACACGTCACCTGGCGCCCACGATGTCGCCATCAGGCCCTCGCGCGCATCGGCCGCCGTGGGCGAGGACTTTATCAATTCGATGACCGCGTCAATGTTGGCCAGAGCAATGGCGAGCCCCTCCAGCACATGGCCACGCTCCCGCGCCTTACGCAGCAGATAAACGGTTCGACGGGTGACAATCTCGCGCCGGTGCCTCACAAAGGCGTCAATCATTTGCTTGAGGTTGAGCACCTTAGGCTCGCCATCAACCAGCGCGACCATGTTGATACCCACTACCGATTGTAGCTGGGTCTGGGCATACAGATTATTCAACACTACGTCGCCGACTTCACCACGACGCAGTTCAATCACCACCCGCAACCCGTCCTTGTCGGACTCGTCACGCAGCTCGGTAATACCCTCAAGCTTCTTTTCTTTCACCAACTCGGCGATCCGTTCTATCAACCGCGCTTTGTTCAGCTGATAGGGAATCTCGTGAATGATGATCGATTCTTTGCCCTTCCCCTCGTCGGTAATCACCTCCGCTTTGGCGCGCACATAAATCCGGCCTCGACCGGTGCGATAGGCCTGAACAATGCCGGCTCGCCCGTTGATCTGAGCCCCCGTTGGAAAATCTGGCCCGGGGATGTACTGCATCAGTTCGTCAATCGAGATTTCCGGGTTCTGCAGCGTCGCGAGGCAACCCGCGACGACTTCACGAAGGTTATGGGGCGGGATATTGGTGGCCATCCCCACGGCAATACCGGACGAACCATTGACCAATAAGTTGGGAACGCGCGTGGGCAGAACGGCAGGTATGCGCTCTGTACCGTCGTAATTATCGACAAAGTCGACTGTCTCTTTGTCCAGATCAGCGAGTAGCGCATGGGCAATCTTGGACATCCGGATTTCCGTGTACCGCATGGCCGCCGCAGAATCGCCGTCAATCGAACCAAAATTACCCTGGCCGTCAACCAACATGTAGCGTAGGGAAAAATCCTGAGCCATACGAACAATGGTGTCATAAACAGCTGAGTCACCGTGCGGGTGATACTTACCAATCACATCGCCCACGACGCGCGCCGATTTCTTGTAGGGTTTATTCCAATCGTTGCTGAGCTCGTTCATGGCGAACAGCACCCTTCGATGCACCGGTTTCAGCCCATCGCGCACATCGGGTAGCGCGCGCCCCACGATCACGCTCATCGCGTAATCCATGTAGGACTGTTTCAGCTCGTCTTCAATGTTGACCGGGACGATTTCCCGGGCCATTTCCTGAGGGTTTTCTGCCATTGGGGCTACTTTGCTCGGCGTCTTGGTTGGGCCTAAAACGGCCCAAAACAACAAAGCCTAAGTGTATCAAACAACGTCCGAGCGAGCGAGTCCAAGCGGTCATTCGCCGCCCGTCTGCAGGGAGCCATCACGGTATACTGTGGATCGATAGAGGAGCATCCATGTCTGAGTACGATACCGTCTTACACCCCGATTTTTTGGTACCGGTCGTTCCGCGGGGTCAGGTACTTGCCGCTCACAGCGTAGCGTTGAACGGCGATCGTATCGCCGCCATCATTCCCCGAGCCGATGCGCAAAAAGTCGTCTCGGCGGCGCATATTGACCTTGCAGGCTGTGTGCTGCTCCCTGGCTTCATCAACCTCCACTGCCACGCGGCGATGTCCCTGCTTCGTGGTTACGCCGATGATATGCCGCTCATGTCTTGGTTACAGCGATACATTTGGCCAACAGAACAAAAGGTGGTCGGACCGGAATTTGTGCGAGACGGCTCTGATCTGGCCATCGCGGAACTACTGAAGGGGGGGACCACAACGCTGGTGGACAATTATTACTTCCCCGAGATCACGGCTGAACAATGTGACAGCGCGGGTCTGAGAGCATTGCTTAACTTCCCGATCATCGACGTGGAAACCGCCTGGGCCCGCGATGCTCAGGCCTGCATCAACCGCGGTCTCGCGCTGCGCGATCGCTATCGCGATCATGACCGTATCGAGATCGGCTTTGGTCCCCACTCCACTTATGGCGTCAGCGAGCGCAGTTTGAATCAGGTCGCCATGCTGGCGGAGGAACTCGATGCGCCGGTGCACATTCATCTGCACGAAACCAAAGAAGAAGTCTTGAACTCAGTCGAGCGCTGCGGGCTCAGACCCATCGATCTGTTGCAAAAATTAGGATTGCTCGGACCTCGAACACACTGTGTCCACATGAATGCCGTGGGTGAACAAGACATCGAAACTCTCGCGCTACACGGCGCACATGTGGTGCACTGCCCCAGATCCAACTTAAAGCTTGGATCGGGTATCAGCCCGGTGCAGAGGTTGTTGGATCGCGGGGTTAATGTCGCCCTCGGTACCGATGGGGCAGCCAGCAATAACCGCCTCAGCATGTTGGCAGAAGCGCAAACAGCATCACTGATTGGAAAGGTCCAACACGGTGACCCGCAGGCAGTGTGTGCATGGTCCGCGCTTGAAATGGCGACGCTGTCGGGCGCTCAAGCATTAGGGCAAGGACACCAACTCGGTAGCATCGAATGTGGAAAGCTGGCAGATCTGATCGCCGTAGATATGTCGGGCGCGCATCAACTGCCACAACATGATGTCGTATCGAACCTGATTTATGCGAGCGGTGGCAACGAAGTGCTCTGGAGTTGGATCGGCGGCCGATTGGTCATGTGCAATGGCGAACTGCAAACCCTTGACTACAATGATGTCACTCAGCGAGCCATGCAATGGTCCAGCCAGCTCGACGCCGTTAGATCTTCTTTGGAGCACTCACACAAATGACCACAGACAACAATGTCGATCCGGACGAGATCGCCAAGTTCGAAAAACTCGCATCTCGATGGTGGGACCCCAACAGCGAGTTCAAACCCCTGCACGATATCAACCCCTTGCGCGCGGACTGGATCGATGACTTGGCCGATGTAACGGGTAAATCAGTCCTCGATGTCGGCTGCGGTGGCGGTTTGCTGTGCGAGGCATTGGTCCATCGGGGCGCCCGCGTTACGGGTATCGACATGGGCGAGGCGCCGTTGTCGGTGGCCCGCCTCCATCAACTGGAGAGCGGTGCAGAGGTGACGTATGAACGCAGCACCGCTGAATATTTTGCCGAGCAACACGCGGGCGAATTTGATGTCGTCACCTGCCTTGAGATGCTCGAGCATGTGCCCGATCCGTCGACCGTCGTGAGCGCCTGTGCAGCGCTGTGCCGCCCGGGCGGTGATCTCTTCTTCTCAACCATCAACCGCAACCCCAAGGCATTTTTATTTGCCATTGTGGGGGCGGAGTACGTCCTGAATATGCTGCCTCGCGGCACCCACGAGTACGCCAAGCTGATCAAACCCTCGGAATTAGCACGCTGGATTCGTGATGCCGGACTGGAGATGCTTGAAATGACGGGAATGACCTACAACCCGATCAGCAAGCAGTATCAGCTCAAGGCAGATGACGTATCGGTAAATTATCTGATTCGGGCAAGAAAGCCGTGACACTCAGGCGTCCACGGGCAGTGCTTTTCGACCTGGACGGCACGCTGATCGACACCGCGCCGGAGTTTATCCATATCGCCGCTCAATTGCGTCGCGAGGCTAACTTGCCCGAAGCGGATGCCAAAACCATTTGGCATGCGGTTTCTGACGGCGCCATCGGCATGGTTCAGGCCGCTCTCGAGATACCACCGACAGACCCCGCGTTGGAGTTTTGGCGACAACGTTTTCTCGACCACTATGAATCAGGTCTGGGGGCACATAGCCATCCCTACCCCGGCATACGAGAGCTTGTGTCTTCTTTACAGTCTCACGACATACCTTGGGGGGTGGTCACCAATAAATTGAGCCGATTTGCAAAGCCCTTGATGTCGCTGATGGCCTTTGTTCCTGAAGCCCAAGTGGTCCTCACCCCCGATGACGTCGTCCGACCAAAGCCCGACCCAGAGTCGCTGCTGCTGGCGTGTGCGCAGTTGCAGTGTTCGGCTTCAGACACCATTTTTGTTGGAGACCACCGGCGCGATATTGAGGCGGGTATTGCCGCTGGGTGTCAAACCATCGCGGCCAGTTACGGCTATCTGGCCAAAGACGAATCCGCAGCAGATTGGGGCGCTGATGCCGTCGCGAACTCGAGTCCGGAACTGCAAAAATTAATTGAGGGCCTGCTAACGTGAGCTTCGTTCCGCGGGGTTGGCTACCGAGCCAGCGTGAACTGGAAAACAAAACGATCATGGTTACCGGCGCGAGTAACGGTATCGGCCGCGCCGTAGCACTGGCTTGCGCCCGAGCGGGCGCGGAAGTCCTGCTGACGGGTAGGGACGAAACCGCGCTGGAGGCCGTGTACGACAGCATTGTCAGCGAGGGGGGTAAAACGCCGGGGTTGATCCCCTTGGATCTCAGGGTGACGCATAACCAACCTTACGAGGAGCTGGCGGAGGAACTGCTCGGGGCTGGATTGGCTATCGACGGATTGGTGCACAACGCCGGAGTGCTCGGCGAACGTCGCGCACTATCGCAAACTTCCCCTGAGAGCTGGCAGGAAGTGCTCCAGGTCAATATCACCGCCACTTTTCTGTTGACCCGCGCACTGATGCCATTATTGGAGCGCGCTCCCCGTGCTTCGATTGTACTGACCAGCTCGGGCGTGGGGCGACGGGGTAAAGCCTATTGGGGAGCCTATGCGGTATCCAAATTTGCAACAGAGGGCTACATGCAGGTGCTGGCCGACGAACTGGGAAGCACATCGCTCATTCGTGTCAACAGCCTGAACCCGGGTGCCGTGAATACGCGCATGCGGCGGGCAGCCTACCCGGGAGAACCGCCGGACAACAATCCATCGCCGGAGGCTCTGACGGATAGCTGGATTTATCTGCTCAGCGACGCAAGCGCGTCGCTTCATGGCGCGACGCTAAACGCGCAGGGCTAGCGGGGTCGCCGGCTTCGTTCGGTGCGGGGGCGTGGATTCTTCCCAATCAAACGTTCGTGGCGCACCTGATCCCGCTGACTGACAGACGCCACCTCCCGCGCCGGCAGTCCCGCCATTTGATAAATCACATCCACGTCTTTCTGCGGCAGTTCCAGCCACTGTCCTTGTTTCAGCTTCGAGGGCATAAAGACCTCGCCGTAGCGAACACGTTTTAACCTCGACACCGTCAGCCCCTGCGATTCCCATAGCCGCCTGACTTCGCGGTTACGGCCCTCCATCAATACGACATAAAAAAATCGATTGATGCCATCCCCACCGCCCTCCTGAATATCGGAGAACCGAGCGGGCCCATCATCGAGCTGAACTCCCTCTTTGAGACGCTGGAGCACGTCGTCATCGACTCTGCCCATGACACGCACCAAGTACTCCCGCTCTATCGCCGCAGAGGGGTGCATCAAGGCATGAGCCAGATCGCCATCGGTTGTAAATAACAAAACGCCTGTGGTGTTGAAGTCGAGACGGCCCACCGATATCCAGCGTCCACTCTTTAACCTGGGCAACCGCTCAAATACAGTCTTGCGACCCTCGGGGTCATTGCGCGAACACACCTCGCGCAAGGGCTTGTGATAAAGCAGCACCCTGACCTGTGACGCCGCGTCAATGGCAACCGATTTGCCGTCCAGGCGCACCGCTTGCCCACCTCGCACCCGATCTCCAAGGCGCGCCGTCTGGCCATCGATGGTGAGGCGACCCTCCTCTATCCAGCCCTCTATCTGACGACGGGACCCCAAACCAAGATGAGCAAGCACCTTTTGTAACTTCTCACCCTTGTCGGCCTCATCGGGCGGGGGGCGACTAGGGAGTTTCGGCGTCTTCTTCACTGCGCCCACGCGCCTCCTCCTCGAGAGAGTCAGCTTCCTTGTGCTCAGACGACGCCTCGGCAGAAACCGGCTGCGCAACCTCAGCCATCTCCAGAGCCAGTTCACCAGACAGATTGTCTAACTCCTTGATCTCGGCCAGTGGCGGCAATTGATCCAGCGACTTCAAATTAAAATAATCAAGAAATTGCCGCGTTGTCGCGTACATTGCGGGCCTGCCGGGTACGTCGCGGTGACCCACAACCCTTACCCATTCCCTCTCCATCAGGGTTTTGATGATATTGGTACTCACCGCGACCCCTCGGATCTCCTCTATCTCACCGCGAGTTATCGGTTGGCGATAGGCAATCAGTGACAGGGTTTCCATTAGCGCTCGGGAATAGCGTGCGGGCCGCTCCTGCCACAGCCGACCGACCCAGGTTGATAAACTCTGTCGCACCTGAAAGCGAAAACCCGACGCGACTTGCACCAACTCGTAACCCCGATCATCGCATCGCTCCCCCACCGTTTTGATCGCGGCACGGATCTCGTCAGTGCTGGGTCGCTCGTTTTCCTCAAACAGTAGCGCCATGCGCTGCACCGACAGCGGCTCTCCAGCCGCCAGTAGCGCACCCTCGAGGATCTGAACCAATCCCTCTGCCATCTTCTTTTCCGCCTATTCCGACTTCGCTTTGATATGAATCGGGCCGAAACCCTCTGTCTGAACGATCTCAACCAGAGACTCTTTAATGAGCTCCATCAGCGCGAGAAACGTTACTACCACACCGAGCCGTCCCTCCTCAGGACGAAACAGGGCCACAAATGGCACAAATCCGCCTGACTTCAGGGTCTCAAGGACTTCAGACATTCGCTCGCGGGTCGAAAGCGATTCTCGCTGAATATGATGGCTGGCATACATTTCCGCGCGGCGCAGTACCTCGCTCAACGCCAGCAATACTTCGCGCATATCAATGTCTGGCAGGGGTCGCTCTAAATGTAAATCAGGGGGGGCAGCGGACGCTTGCCACAGTTCTCGCTCAAGTCGGGGTAAAGCCTCGAGAACCTCGGCCGCCTTCTTGAAACGCTCATATTCCTGCAGCCGACGCACGAGGTTCGCGCGAGGGTCCTCTTCTTCCTCTTCTGCGTCCCCGGCCCGCGGTAACAACATGCGGGATTTGATCTCCGCGAGCATCGCCGCCATGAGGAGATATTCCGCCGCCAGTTCAAATTGCACGGCATCCATCAACTCAACGTAACGCATGTACTGCTCAGTAATTTGCGCCACATCAATATCAAGGATATCCAGATTTTGCCGGCGGATCAGATAAAGCAGTAGATCGAGAGGCCCCTCGAAGGCGTCCAGAAACACCTCAAGCGCCTGCGGCGGGATGTAGAGATCCTTGGGCAGCTCGGTGACGGCCTCGCCGCGCACCATGGCAAAGGGCATCTCTCCCTGCTCAGGCCGCATCGGGTTGAGTTCGGGGGCCAATGGTGTAGTCGCCGCGGACACGGCTTCGCCGCCTTCGGCGGGGGTATTTTGCTCGGGAATGCTCACTTTTTAAGTATACCCTCAGCCCGCCTCAAAGTCGCTCACATCGCCGAGTCCGTGCCGCAAAATATGAGGCTCTGTGCCCGTCAGATCGACGACAGACGTTGGCTCGAGCCCACAAAAACCACCATCGATGACAAGATCCACCTCATGCTCCAGCAGATCACGGATATCGTAAGGATCCGTCAACGGGAACTCGTCTCCCGGCATCTGTAAAGTCACACTCATCAGTGGTTCATCAAGCGCATCGAGCAGTGCACGCGGTATCGGATGCGCGGGCACCCGCAAACCGATCGTCTTCCGCTTGGGCTGAACAAGACGTTTGGGTACCTCCCGCGTTGCCTCGAGGATAAAGGTGTAAGGCCCCGGGGTTGCGTGACGAATCAATCGATAGGCGGTGTTATCGACCCGGGCATAGGTACCTAACTCGGATAAATCGCGACACATCAGGGTGAAATTGTGATCATCCCGCAAACTGCGGATGCGTCGAATACGCTCAGCCGCCTTCTTGTCGCCCAGTTGACACCCCAGGGCGTAAGCCGAATCTGTCGGGTAGACGACGACACCCCCCTGACGAACGATATTGGCGGCTTGTTGAATCAATCTCGCCTGCGGTGTCTCCGGGTGTACCGAAAAAAACTGACTCAAAGTGCGGCCTCCTGTGATCTCACCGGCTTCACCAGGCCTCCCTGGTGACAGCTCCCGGGGTGCCGACACCTGTTTGGTTTTGGAAACCGCCCAGCCATCATGAGCGCTATCGGGCTCATACCCGCTCCCAGATGCCTGAACCGGACGGGAAACGTGCGGTATCAACGCCAAGGCCAGCGCTATATTCTCCCTCGCGATGAAAGTCTGATCCCACCGAGAGCAAGAGCTGATGCGCACCAGCAAGGCTCATAAGTCGGTCCGTCTCACCCGGGCCCGGGCGGCCATTGATGACCTCTATGGCCGCGCCACCCGCGGTGACAAAAGCCGCACACAGCGCATTGAGCCGCGTGGCAGTCAGACGGTACTTGAGCGGGTGAGCAAGCACGGCAAGTCCGCCCGCCTCGACGATGGTCCCGACGGTCTGTTGCAGGTCAGGCCACACAGTTGAAATATCGCCCACTTTGCCTTTTCCCAGAAAACGCTTAAAGGCCTCGGCCTCGGTCTTTACGTGATTGTTCATGACCATCCAACGCGCAAAATGGGGCCGACCGATTTGAGCACCCGCCGCCACGGCCATCGCGCCTGCCAAGGCACCCGGCATGCCCTTTTGGTCCAACCGGTGAGCAATCATCTCAGCGCGCTGCAGCCGGGCCGAATCCAGACCATTCAAGTGCTCGACCAATCCGCCCGACGTGGCATCAAACCCCAGACCCACAATGTGAATACCCACTTTGCCCCACTGGCAGGACAGTTCCACACCACTGACAAGTCGCACACCAAGTGGCACACTCTCAGACACACTGGCGAACCCGGCAATGGTGTCGTGGTCCGTCAACGCTACCGCTTTAATGCCCGCCTCCGCGGCTCGATTAAGCAATTCGGAAGGGGAAAGCGCGCCATCTGAGGCGTTGCTATGTGTGTGGAAGTCGATCAAGGCTATCTCTACACTGCGCCGGGCACATGTCAGCAACCGGTCTGGCGAACGGATTAGGCCGAATTGTCTAACATAGCCTGATGGATAGCGAGCAGAAGGTGAGTAAACAAGGGCAACCATGAAGCAACTTCTCGAATTTTTACCTCTGGTGTTATTTTTCGGAACGTACCAGCTAAGCGGCGAGACCCTGCACATCGGTAGCTGGTCGCACACATTTGATGGCATCTTCAGCGCCACCGCGGTTCTCATTGCGAGCAGCGTCTTGGTGTGGCTGATCAGCTCAGTCATCAGTAAGACCAATGACAAACGTCTGATGTGGATGGCGCTCGCCGTCGTCGTTTTCGGGTCCGCCACACTGATCCTGCGCGACCAACGCTTCATTCAATGGAAGCCCACGGTGTTTAATTGGGGGCTAGCAATGGTCTTTCTGGGCTCGCAGTTCCTCGGCGAGAAGAACCTGCTGCAACGGTTCATGGGACAGCAATTGAACTTGCCCCAGAGAGTCTGGGGCTATCTGAACGCACTCTGGATCACAAATTTTGCGCTGGTCGGCGCGCTGAATATCATCGTTGCTTATCGCTTTGACGAGGCTTTTTGGGTGTCTTACAAGCTGTACTCCAGCGTGGGCTTCACCCTGTTATTGATGGTGCTGAGCATCGCAATCGTTATGCCCCACCTTAAGGATCACGATATGAATGAAGAGGAGAACGATCCCTTGCGAGGTTCTTCATGACACAGCCGCTTGTTGAAAGAGGGTTTATTACGGGGACAACGATCGCCTTTGCGCTTCTCACTTCCCTCTCGATCAATGCTCAGGAAACCCGCTATATCAGCGATACGTTGCTGGTCGCTGTTCGCGCCGCACCAGAGAACGAAGCTACCATTGTCCACCGCGGTCTCTCTTCAGGCACGGCAGTCCTGAGCTACGCCATGAGTGAGGACGGCGAGTGGGTCGAGATCGAGACCCGGAATGGCCTGCGCGGATGGTTGAGAGCCCAGTATCTGCAAACCGAGCCCCCTGCCTCTTTACTGATAGGCGATATGCGCATTGAGCTCGAAAAAATGAGAGCAGAGAGAGATCGTCTCGCAGCGCAACTCAACGAGAGTTCCTCTGAAGCCAATTTAGCTGATGATGCGATTGATCAATTGACGGCAGAGTTAGAGAGCGTCAGCAGCGAACTGGTCGAAATCAAACGCGTATCTTCGGCTGCGATAGAGCTTGACCTGATGAATCAGCAACTTGTGGCCGAGCTTGAGTCCGAGCGTTCTGGGGCTGATTTGCTCCGCCTCGAAAACGTGCGTCTGCGCGACCGGATTGCCAACAATCAAATACTCGACGGCGCATTGGCAGTGCTACTCGGCGTCATTCTTGCCGTGGTCACGCCACGACTATGGCCGTCAAGAAAACAAAGCGATGGCTGGTCCTAACGATTATTAGTACGAGGATTTTACGATGAATATCACAATTTTCTTCAGGCGCGCCTGTGCATTGCTCGGTTTAGCGAGCTATCTACTTGCCATCCCCACCGCGGTGTCGGCTGCTGAAGAGCAGCTCGACAACCCGAGGGTCCTGATGAAAACAACCGACGGGGATATCGTGATTGAGCTGTATGCAGAAAAATCACCTGTAACGGTGGAGAACTTCCTCTCCTACGTGGATGCCGGCTACTACGATGGCACTGTCTTTCATCGCGTCATCAGTAATTTCATGATTCAGGGCGGGGGTTTCACCACCGAAATGAAAGAAAAACCAACGCGCGACCCTATCGTCAATGAGTCGAGCAATAAGCTGCACAATACTCGGGGGACCTTGGCTATGGCCCGCACGAGCGATCCCAACTCAGCCACGGCGCAGTTTTTTATCAATCAGCGGAGCAACCTCCGCCTCGACTGGACCCCCGGTAATGAGGGCTATGCGGTTTTTGGCGAGGTAGTAGAGGGCATGCAGGTTGTCGACATTATCGCTCTGACCGAGACGGGAGCCGCATCAGTCGAGACCAGTCGTGGACCCGCCGTCTTTCAAGACGTTCCTGTTAAACCGATTGTTGTATTGTCTGTGAGTCGAATGGCGCCGTGACACATCTGAGCATCAACCTGAATAAGATCGCGTTGATTCGAAACTCCAGAGACACTCGACATCCCGATCCCGTTGAGTTTGCCGGTTTAGTTGTCGCAGCGGGCGCCCACGGTATCACCGTCCATCCCCGACCCGACCAGCGCCATATCAGAGCATCTGACTGCGTCAGGCTAGGTGAGAGTAGAGAAACAGAACTCAATCTGGAGGGAAATCCTTTTGCTGCCTCGCGACGCTCTGATCGAGGAGAGGTAGGAGACTACCCCGGCTTTATGGCGCTGGTTGAGCAAGTCCAACCAGATCAGGTGACGTTGGTCCCCGACGGCGATAATCAGCTCACCTCTGACCACGGCTTTAATCTCACTCGCGACGGCGAGGCGCTGCGTCCCATTATTGAGCAACTCAAATCCTGGGGCTGTCGCGTCAGCCTCTTCATGGACCCCGATCCAGAGCAAATCCCGCTCGCGCGTGACTTGGGCGCCGACCGTATTGAGCTCTACACCGAGTCCTATGCCAAAGCACATGAACGCGGTGACGC
>JAYPXQ010000039.1:0-19731 GCA_038135595.1 Halieaceae bacterium | reverse complement strand
CGATATGGTGAATGTGGAGCTGGGACACCTGATTGCCAAGCGCAGCAATATTCAGTTTGTGTGCATTGAAAAACGCTTTTAACGACTTACCGACAATCATGGACTCTTGCATTAGGGTGCGCTGGTCCTCATCAGTGAGCTCGAACGGCTCCGTAATATCAGGTCGCTCTGGAACCAGTATTAACCACGGGAACCGGCTGTCATTCATCAACACAATCCGATTGAGCGACGTTATCCCTACTGGAAAAGTATCGGCCTCCAATTGGGGATCGAGCTTAAACACAGGGCGCTTCCGACCGCGGATTATTCATTGGCAGTCACCCCTTCACGCTCAAGAGATAGCTCTCCGGCCTCCCCTGCGGATAGGTTATGGCGAGCAATCCAGCGACTGGCCACACTCGAAAAGCGCATCAACTGGCTAGCCACAGTGGCATCCAGCGCGCTGGTCGCGGTCTCGCCCTGCTCAGTTTGTACGATATTGATCAGATCGCTTTCAAATCCGGACCCGATCCACTCGAAAGACGGATCACTCACAAAACGCGCGGGCACATAGGTTGCGATGGCCGCATCAAATTCCCCTGCGGCTGACACCGAGGCCTGCGTCAAATTCATAACAAACGAGGCATATTCCAATGGTTCAGAATCGCCATGATCCGCTACTGCCCGCAACAGCGGCGCAGACCAATCTGCGGCAGAGAGGGCCGCGGTCAGGCGCTGATATTGATAAGACTCAATGACCCCGTGACGATTTGATACCAATTGCACCAGCTCTGTGGTTTTTCCCTGTACGACCGACCATAACGCCTCCATCGTGCCGACACCCGGTAAGGGGACGGCATGATAGGGCTGGGTGAGATCACCCACGTAATGCAATCCCCATCCTAGAAAACGCCACCCCCAATACGGGTGTCCGGTTCGAAATGCCACATCGGCTAACTCCCCATAAAGCGCAATTCGCCAGAGGGGATAAGTCCTCAGCAAATCTGGCTGTGCCAAACGCGTGAGCCAGTCGAGATGATAAAAACCCATGTGGAAGGGCGCTTGAGATCCATAGTCTAGGTTGGGGTTACCGAACGGTTGTACACCAAAGCCGTATTGCTGCCCGAAGGCCGTGCCGTTGTCCTCAAAGAGCCCAATATCCATGCCTAAATCGGGCTCATCACTGGCGGTGGCCAACACTTCGGCAATGGATACAGGCGCCCCCTCTTCCACTGCCCAGTAACGGGACGCCTGCTGCGCGTCTCCGCCTCCCAAGAAGCTCAGCGCGGACCATGGCAAGGCGTCCCCCATGGGCGCGGTCCGCTCAGGGGAAGGCCCCACGTAGAGCGAATAAGACAGTCTCGGGTTCACGCGAATAGCCGCGAGGAAGCGCGCTTGGATGTGGCCAGTATTGTTTTGCCAAGAGAGCGGCGCAGGAGTCGGTGGATAGTGCTCAATATTGCGCACGGACCAGGCCTCGACCTCATCCAGCGTCTGAGCAATGGCCCCCTGTTCTGCGAGCAAAAACTGCGCTAGCGATTCCGCTGGCACGCTTCTGGAGGTGAGCTCAGACTGCCCTCGCAGTAAAGGCCACGCAAGGCTCGCATGATCGGACCATCCCCAGGCGGAAGTCGTGATCAGCAATAAACAGGCACTCAACCACCGATGTGAGCCCGCGCCAGTCGTCGTCGATGTTTTAGCCAGCTGTTTCATAGCCGGAGGCTGACATGTTTATTGAGGCAGATTCAAGAACTTCAGCACGCACTGGTCGGCCATCGCTTGACTTCGCGGACCGCACAAAGCGTCAGTCAGCTTGTCCGCGTGTCCGAAAGCACGGCTTCTGCAGATGCCTCAAAGATTGGTAATCCATAACGTTTGATAGGGCTCGAGGCGCCACTCTGACAGGCTTTCCTCTATGGGCTGATCCGTAATTAACTCTCGCCAGTGTTGATTGACCAACAGATTAAGACTGCTGAGTGGCAGACGTTGCTCGATGCAGGAAACGTTGTGGATACAAAACAGGCTCTGCCGCCGGTCCAGCGATTGGCGCCAAAATCCAAAGAGCGTGTCTCCGAGGTGCAACGTAAATTGCGTTGCGTTGGGGTGGAACGCGGGCTGCTGCTTTCGCAACGTAATCAGTTTTTTCAGCGCCTGAAACACTTGGTGATGGGACGAAGACGAGTCCTCGAGTGCTGACATGAGTCGCTGCAGGGGCCACTGATGACGGTTGATAGAACGATTCTGGCTGGTGTGCTCAAGCCGCTCGATATCATTGCGGGTACCCAGTAAAGAGTGAATGTAAAACGCCGGCACTCCCTCTAGGCCGAGCATGATGGCGTGGGCGCAAAGAAATCGCTGCAAACCCCACGCGTCAGGCCCCTCAACCGTACCCTGCAATGCATCAAATAATGCGATGTTGATTTCGTATGGCTTGGCGGTTTCTCCCGCCGCCTCACGCCAAGACACCCGACCACCAAATCCTTCCATGGTCGCCAACAGCAGATCAACCTCCTCCTGCGCCAGCAGACCCTCTACTGGCCGTAACCCAATGCCATCGTGAGAGGCAATGAAGTTAAAGTAAAAGGTACCGTCTTGCGCCGGCGGCATGCTCATCATCCAGGTAGAGAGGTGACGGCTATTACCGGTGACCAAGGCATACACCAAGAGCGGTGGCAGAGAAAAATTGTATATGCCGTGAGCCTCGTTAGCGTTACCGAAGTAAGACAAGTTTTCCCGGTTAGGTACATTGGTCTCTGTGATCACAATCGCATCGGGCTGTGCAGATTCGATAAGCAGACGAAATAAACGGATCAACTCATGGGTCTGTGGCAGATTGATACACGTCGTGCCGCTTTGCTTCCACAGAAACGCCACCGCATCCATGCGGAATATCCTCACGCCCGCGTCGAGCAACGCTCTGATGATGCCCACAAACTCCACCACGACCGCAGGGTTCGCAAAGTTAAAATCCACCTGATCAGGGCTAAAGGTGCACCAGACAGATTGCTCGCCACGTGCTGTTACCACAGGGGTCAGAAGTGGGGAGGTGCGTGGCCTCACAACCTGAGACGTATCAAACTCTTCATCGGGGACAAAAAAATAATCGCTGCCCGGGTCAAGCCCCTGCCGGAAATTTTCAAACCAGGCGGACCGACTGGAGCAATGGTTAAGTACCAAATCAGCCATCAGCCGGTAGTCGATACCCAGTTGTGTAATGTCCGACCAACTCCCAAGCGCTTCATTGACGCTGGAGTAATCAAGCACTGAAAAACCATCGTCCGACGTCCACGGATGAAAGGGGAGCACATGCACCCATGAAACCGCAGCGCCTAATTCTCGCGTCAAAAATCCGTGGAGCGTCTTAAGCGGAGACTCGCTCTCATCAATGATCGAGTCACCATAGGCAATGACGCCGATATCAGTCTCGTTCCAGAGATTGCGATGCGGTTCTGGCGCCTGCTGATCAGTGCGTAGCCGCGCTGCATCGCACAGTAGGCCAGTCCATTCTTTGAGGTCTAACTGACAGTCGCCGTGGCCGTAGATTGCCTCCAGATGCCGCAGCAATCGTTGCTCAATCGAGTGGCTCATGCACTGGCTGACTTGGGTATAGGATAGCCAGGTGCGAACTCTGCGTGATCAGCCTCGACTGCCTCGACCAGTTCGTCAAAGATGGTGGGAATGGCGCTGAACACCCGATTCCAGGTAGGAATAAAGGGCGCCTCGGATGAGCGTTCAAGAAACTGGTTGCCCGCCGCGAGTATGTTTTCGGCGAACACCTCGATGGCCTCCTCTTCCCGGTGAATATCAAAGGTAAGCCCATTCATGATGGCGTCGTTACGGTAGGTCTCTATCAGATCCAGTGCCATGCGGTAGTAGGTGGCCTTGAGCGTGCGAAACATCTCTGGACTGAATACAGTGCCCTGAATAGCCAGCTTGCGATAAAGCGAGCGGGCTATATCGAGTGACATGCGCGATAATCCTGCCGTCTGATCACACAGCGAGAGATCCTGATGTTTGTGATCATAGTTATCTGCGATGTCTACCTGACAAATCTGTTTGTTGCTGTTACTTCGGTACACCTCGGACACCACGCCAATTTCCAAACCCCAGTCCGTTGGAATGCGGAGATCCCCCAGTAAGCGTTTTCGGAAAGCGAACTCTCCTGCCAGAATGTAGCGATAGCTATCGAGGTAATCGAGATAAGGCGAGTCGCCCACAATGCGCTTCAATGCGCGAATCATGGGCGTTACCAGCAATCGGCATACCCGCCCGTTAATCTTGTTATCCGATACCCGGGGATAGTAGCCCTTGCAAAATTCGTAACCGAAAATAGGATGCGCCACCGGATATAAAAGCCGCGCCAAAAGACTGCGATCGTAGGTCAGGATGTCACAGTCGTGTAACGCTATTGCTTCGGCACGGCCGGTCGCGAGCACGTAACCCATGCAGTACCAAACGTTGCGACCTTTGCCCAACTCCTTAGGCGCCAGACCCGCCGCCTGTAGACGCTCGTCAATGGCCTTCAGGCGTGGCCCGTCGTTCCACAGCACTCGATGGTGCTGGGGGAGGGATGAAAAAAACGCTAAGGCGTGCTCATACTCAGATTGGGACGCACGATCGAGACCAATGACAATCTGCGAGAGGTAGGGAACTGACTGTAGCTCGCTGATGATTGCCGGCAGCGCAGGTGTTTGTAGTTCGGAGTACAGTGAGGGAAGTATCAGCCCGAGCGCCCTGCGCTCGCTGAAAGACATCAGGTCTTTCTCAAGGTCCTCGGTGGATCGCTCGCCCAGATTATGCAGCGTTGTGATCGTGCCGTTTTGATAAAAATCGGCCACTCGCTTTCTCCTCTTCTACTCGGTCCAACAAAATCTCGATACCCTCCGACCAGCCAGCGGGGCCGAACTCATCGCTGATCACAAGGCCGCCTGCTCGCTTGAGTGTGGGGGGGTCACCCACGGGGGATCTCACAAGCAACGCCAGATCGGTCACCTGCAACATTTCAACGTCGTTCTCTGCATCACCTGCCGAAATACTGAGCGCCGCCTCGAAACCGGGCCGCTCCGCGCAAATTTTTCGATGCAACCAACTCACCGCTTCTGCCTTTCCGCCGGAGGAGAGCACATGAACGAAACGTCCTCCCTGCACACATCGCAGATCCATCGCCTTTACCTGGTCAGCAAACGCAATGCGATCAGCCGGCGTCCCCAGCCAAACGAGGGTCTCGCAAAAGTGTCTCTCTTTGGCAAGACGGGCACTGGCGGCATCGAGACCGGTAACCGACATGACCTGTTTGTCTGATAAATCGCAGAGCGATTGGTAACGGTTGCCCCATTCGATACTGAGTATTGCCAACTGCCGGCGAATCACGGCTCGGGGAATACCAAACCCATGACACCACATCTCACCATCGCTGATAGCGGCCTCAGTGCGCGTTAAACCCCAATGGTCGGGCACCCAGATTGCGGCGCCGTTCTCCACAATCATCGGGCCGTCCAACTCCAATTGCGCAGCGATCACCCGGGTCTCTGCCGCGGTTTTACTCGTGCAGGGAATCACGGGGACACCCAGTCCCCTGAGTGTTGCCAAGGTGGCGCGTGCAGCCTCGGCAGAATAGGTGTAGTGATCAAGCAGAGTTCCATCGAGATCGGTGTAAATGACGGCAGCGTTCATGGGGACACCGCCATCAGATCCATGCGCACCACGTTGCGATCATGTGCCAACTCCCAGGTGGCATCGGCGCGCTGGGGCAAAGTCGCCAAAGCATGCTCCGTCAATCGCTGGTAGTGCAGTACGAAAGCACCCACTTCTTCGCGGGACATGGCACTTCCCGTGGTCGAGTGAGCACCCTCCCTGACGGCATCCGCCATACGTTGCTCCTGCTCCCAGCGCCAGTCGAAGACGGCACCGAAATTGGGAGCCTTAAGGAACAACAGCGCATCGAGCTGAGCAAACAACGCTGCATAATCGTTCTGCAATTGCCTGTTGACCTCCTGACGCCAGTGCCCGTCCGAATCGCGCGCTGCCTCGGTTTCATTGAGAGGGTCGACCAATGCGGTCGCCTCCTGAGGCGGAATCCCAATGCACCAACCTTCCAAAAAGATCAGTTGCATCGGCGCACAAACTTGGCGCCACTGCACCGGTTTGGTGCGTTCATCTCGGGCTTTGTCGAATCCCGGTAACGCCACGGACCCCTCATCCGCTGCCAGCGCCTCGAGCGTTGACTGGAGTAGCGCAAGGTTGTGGGTGCCGGGCACCCCGCGTGTGGCAAACAACGGGTGAAGGGTGTGAGCGAGTCGCTGACGCTCCGTTCGTGTGAGATAAAAATCATCAAGCGAAAGCGCCGTTGCTGGCGTGCCAAAGACCGCGGCTGCGATACGCGCCATGGCTTTGGCGAGGGTACTTTTCCCCGAGCCCTGACAACCGCTAACGCCCACCACTAGTGGCTTTTCGGCCGCTGCGGCTCTATTGGCGAGGTGGCGCGTTATGCCTGCGTACCAGCCAACAAAACTCTGCCCAAAGGTCGCTGGTAGCCGCTCCTGATCCATAAACGCGCCGAGCACCTCAAGAAGGCTGGCTGTTATTGTTTGATCGTCAGGCATGGGCACGTCGCTGTTGCCCCGTTCTAAACCGCTGTACCGTTGTGTGTCTCAACACCCACATCCCCCACTATCTTGTTATGTTGGCCATTTCGCCCAGCAATAGCGCGGGTTAGCGCGCAAGTGCCCCCGGTTCAGGCCGTGTTCTTTTACCTCAATGCAAATACCGTGCCCGTTTTGTCCGGACATGTCGGGCGGGCGATTTTCGCTACACTCCAAATCGCCCCAACGTATCGGTGAAGCAGACCCGTGACATCGCAACCACTTTCAGTCTTTATGGGAAGTGCCGCCAAAGCAGCTATCGTCAAACATGGCTGGCAGCACGCCCCTTTCACCACATTACTGGGCGCATCGGGCGGACCTAAGTGGTTGATTCTCTCTGAGCTCGATCAGGTACTCGCCACCGATCTACTGGCTTATACCTCCCACCCTCTAACCATGCTGGGTTCCTCTATTGGCACTTGGCGACACGCCTGCCTTTCTCAGCCAGACCCTGTGGGCGCGATTAAACGACTGCAACACACTTACCTGCGACAGGAATACAGCAGCCCCAAACCGTCGCCACAGGAGGTCAGCCAGGTTGCAGGACAAATGCTGAGAGAAACGCTGGGACCCGGAGGCGTGGAGCACCTCATCCATCACCCCAAATTGCGCAACGCCATTGTCACGGCGCGCGCAAAAGGTCTAGCGCGGGGTCAAAGCGGGGCCTCTCTGGTCGCCGGGATGGCAGCGGCAACCCTTGCCAACGCCTGGTCCCGAAACGGGCTGGAGCATTTTTTTCAACGCGTGATCTTTTGTCATCCTGCGCTAACTGAAGCCCCTTTTACCACGGGCTTTGATACCCGGTTGGTTCAACTCGCCGAGGACAATCTGATTCCCGCACTCAAGGCAAGCGGCGCTATCCCACTGCTCATGCAATGTGAACCCAGCATCGTAGGTGCGGGCGAGGGGCCTTTCTGGGATGGGGGCATTATCGATTATCACTTTACCCTCGACCCCGCTCCGGACGACGGCTTGGTGCTGTATCCGCACTTTTGCGCGCGGTTGACTCCGGGGTGGTTTGATAAAAAGCTGAGGGCTCGCACAGGCTCACCCGAACTTAGCAATCTGGTTTTGATCTGCCCCAGCGACGACTTCCTCGCAAGCTTGCCCTATGGAAAAATTCCCGACCGCGGAGACTTCCGCTCGATGCCCCCCGAGCAACGTGTCGCCTATTGGGAAATCTGTATCCGCGAGAGTCAACGGCTGGCAGAGGCATTTCATGAGCTCATCACCGGTGACGACCCGCTGAAAGGCGTAGTGCTGCTCTAGTGCAACTCAGCGCAAGCGCAACAAAACCGGTTACTGCTGCTTTATGAGATCGACGATGGCATCACTCAACTCATGATGACACCGCTCCTGTAAAAAGTGACCGCCCCGCTCGAAGATCCGGTGATTGAGACCCCGGGTGCCGGGGACGCGACCGACGAAGCTTTTCTCGAGCCCGCGCGTTACCGGATCGTCCGCGGTAAAAAGGCAGAGAAACGGCTTATCGAAGCCTTCAAAAAACGCCCAGGCCCTGGCCTGAGCTTCCAATGACGGATCGGTGGGCAATGTGGGAACCTGGCTCGGCATGGCGCGAGGCCCCATCTTGAACTCCGGCGCAGGAAATGGTGCCTCATAGGCGCGCCCCAAGGGGGTCAGAGGGCGGAGTGAGGTACCGAAGTAGTGATGCACCAATAAGCGAGGTGCGATTCGCCACGTGGGCGCCGGTGCGATCATCATTTCCATCAGAAATCCGGCCGGTAGATCCACCGTTTCCCAACAGAATTTCTGCCAGTGGGCGAACCCCATCGGGAACGCATCTGGATCCTCTGATCCCACACTCGGTAGGCGCGACAGTACCCGCGACATCGTGGGCAAGCTCAAGCGCTGTCCATCAGACCTGAACTGCGAGACTTTAGCGACGAGATCCGGATTAGGTAGCGGATTGATGGGCAAGCCGGTGTTACCAATCACCACGCGCGCGAACCGCTCAGAGTGATCGACAACCATCCTGAGCCCGATCAATCCACCCCAGTCCTGACCGAAAAAAGTGACGTCACTCAGGTCATTGGCTACCAACCAGGCACCCATCCAATCGACTTGCCGCTGATAACTGTAGTCCTCTCGGGCGGCAGGCTTGTCAGATTTGCCGTAACCCGGCAGATCGGGGGCAATCACGCGCAAGCCCTGCTGGACCATTAACGGCACCATCTTGCGATAGAGATAGCTCCAGCTAGGCTGACCGTGAAGTAGCACAACAACGGGCGCGTGACGATCACCCTCGTCGATATGGTGAATCCGTAATGTCTGACCTTCAGCTGCGACAATCTCGGTGTAATGCGGCTCAAAGGGATAATCGGGGAGCGCGTTGAAACAGTGATCGGGCGTGCGGAGTACTTGCATTGGCTTTTGTCGCTCTTTGGTTGTGATGCGCTGGAAAATATTGGCAGTTTTTATGCCATAATAAATAAGGGCAGTCAAAGACCGCCTGATTTACGCTAATAGTGAAATCCTGCTGGGAGGTCATGATGGAAGTTCACAACGCGGTGTCACCCACCGAGGCTCAGATAAAGGAATTTTTTGAGCCAGCCGCCAAAGCGCCGATCTACATGATTAATCTCCTGAAGTTCCATGAGCACGCCACCTATGAGGATGGTCGGGAGACTGCGCTTTCGGGCCGCGAGGCCTATGCGCTCTATGTCAACGCGGTCGCCACACTCATCCAACAAGTGGGCGGACAGATCGGTTTCTCAGGTCAGATTTCGCGTCTGATGCTGGGAGAGGTCGAGTCGCTTTGGGATGAGGTGGCTATTGCCATGTACCCCTCCCGAGCAGCGATGATGGAAATGATTCAGCTCCCGGAATACGCTGAGATCAGCGTTCATCGCACGGCCGGATTGGCCGGACAGCTCAACATCGAGACGGTCGACGGCATAGGTCCGTGGCTCTCAAACAGTCACAGCTAGGGGTTCTGCCAGCACTATCACCCGAAAAACAGCGCGGTCAGCAAGTAGCGTAAACTGTCGGCAACAACGACGATACAGGCGCTGACCGTTATGACATGGCTAAAGCGAGGTTTACTGGGCTTTGCGGGGCTCATCGCAATTGCGTTGGTGTCCGCTTCCCTGTGGTTCTGGTTCACCCCTGTGGGAGTGAACAACTACATCAATAAGGTCACCTTCAAGCTCGCCATAGACTCACCCGAATTACTCACCTACTTGGGCATTATTGATAACACACCTCTGGACTTTCATAGCGGCAAGCTCGCTGACTACACCAAGGAAGAAGAAGAAGAAAAGATCGAGGAGCTACGCGAGGCTCGGGAGCGATTAGATGACTATGGCCCTCACGGGCTTGAAGGACAGGAATTGCTGACATGGAAAATTGCCGCCTGGTTTTTCGATGATCTGCTGAGGCAGGCGGAGCTTCGCTACAGCGGCTACCGCGTGAACCAAATCTCGGGGGTCACCGTCAATCTACCCCAGTTTTTGACCGACACCCATGTCATCAAAAATGAGAAAAGCGTTGAGCGCTACCTGTCGCGGCTCACCGAATTTGGCAGGGTCCTGCGGGAAACACACGCCCGTGTCGTTGACGATCGAGAAAACGGCGTTATCCCGCCCGACTTCGTGATCGAAAAAGCACTGGTGGGGATGCGCAAATTTATTGAGGGTGGCGCTAGCGAGAACCCGCTGGTGACAACCCTCGGTCCCAAGCTCGAGGCTCTGGATGATGTAAATGACGCGCAAGCCCTTGCATTCATCCGCGATGCCACTTTTCGCGTCGAGTCAGAGGTGATCCCGGGTTACGAATCGATGATCGCGCTGTTCGAATCCATGCTACCCGAAGCCAGTCACGAAGCGGGCATTTGGCGTCTTCCGGGGGGAGAGGCCATCTACGCGGCCAATCTGCGCTCCAATACCACCACCCAATACTCCGCTGACGACATTCACGATATCGGCCTCGCAGAGGTTGATCGCATCGAAGGAGAGATGCTGGATATTTTGGATAATCAAGGGGTCATCGACGGCGACCTCGCGAGCCGCATGCGCGTGCTCATGGATGACCCGCAGTATCACTTTGCCAATACCGATGAAGGCCGTGCGGAAATGATTGAATACCTCAAGGCCTTTGACCAAGAGGTAATGCAAATCGCGTCCGACTACTTCATTACCATTCCGCCTCAACCTCTGGACATCGTCCGCGTCCCCGAGTACTCAGAAGACTCATCGCCGGGGGGTTATTACAACGGGCCGGCTCTGGACGGTTCGCGACCCGGACGCTTTTATATCAACCAGAGAAACACCGCAGATAATCCTCGCTGGACGCTGCCGACGCTGATGATTCACGAAGGCTCACCCGGGCATCATTTTCAGATTTCTACCTCGCAGTTGATTGAGGGGGTGCCGTTTCTCAGGAGGCTCTCGCCTTTCAACGCCTTCTCTGAGGGCTGGGCGCTTTACTCAGAACGCATCGCAAAAACAGACATGGGTCTCTACGATGACGACCCGCTGGGTGATTTGGGCAGATTGCAAGCGGAGATGTTCCGCGCGGTGAGATTGGTGGTCGATACCGGAATGCATGCGAAACGATGGAGCCGGGAACAGGCCATCGAGTACATGATTGCCAAAACCGGCATGACAGATGAAGAGGTCACACGAGAGATCGAGCGGTACGTGGTATGGCCCGGTCAAGCCACCGCCTACAAAACCGGTCAGCTGGCCTTACTGGCACTTCGCGAGGAGATAGAGTCTACTTTGGGCGAGCGGTTCGTTCTGCGTGAGTTCCACGAGGCGGTGCTGATGAACGGCGCAATGCCTCTGGACATTCTGAAAGAGACGATTACCGAATGGGCCGCTGCTCAGACGGACGATACCTGATCCACAGAGCGCGAAACCCGCCCCCGAGGGGATCTTTGGTATTCTCTGTTAGCGCATCGACCTCTACATCCAAAGAGCCGGCATACAAATGTCATTGCAAACCGAGATGCATCTGCTCGGTCTGCGGCATTTCACTGCTACGAGCGGGGTCGGTTAGTCTCTGAACCCAAATTTGGCGCGCTAGAGATCTTGCGTCGTAACCCGCTTAGTGATTCTTCCGCCTCGCACTTCATAAGTGTCGCAGCCCGATTGTGGAGTCCCCTCGCCTGCCGGCAGTCGCCACTCAACCGCTACCTCCTCTATGCCCCGCGACGATATGCCCCGCGACGAAACGTCCCCCCATATCATGTGACACCCCGGGCCTGCGGCTAATACCTCGCAATAGTCTGCAATCGCATCCCAACCCGTGATCATGCCCGAAGGGCACTCAATGGTCGCATCCACTGCGTAATGAGACGCCATAGCCAGTGACGACGCTGTGCCGAACGCCGTCAGGTGGGCAGATACCACCGCAGCAGCAGGACGGCTTGCCATTACGCCGAGCACCGGATTTACCCGCTGCCGCCACTCACCCAGATCCACATAATCTCGCACCGAAATCACGGTGCGAGTAGCCATGTCCACAGAAAACACGCCATGACAGGCAACCGCATACTCTTCGCCCTGAAGCCAAAACCGATCAAGACGTTCAACGCTACCGTTCGTTCCCTCGATCGAGACGTGGTGCACATCCCACCGCACACGTTCGGACCAGCACAAGATGCCGCCCAATAACGCCATCACCGCGTCTCGGCCCTCTGCCGCCGGGTGCGGTACGTTCTGCCAGCGCGCTGAGGGATGCAGCGCGCGTCGTACCCGCCGTAAATCGCGAGACTCAATTGCCTTGAGCAAACGCTCGATAGCTATCCGTGTCGTGGCCTCTGCGTCCATTCCCGCATCATACCGTTTGCACACTCCTGCAACCGCTTGGCGTCAGCACGCCGCCCCGCTCACTTCAACCAACAGAGCAGAACACGTCGAACAGAGAAGATCCTGGCCTGATCGACCAATATTTACCCAAAAATCGGTCTCGTCGAGGTAACCTTGCCGTCCCCCGTGCTGATGAAGAGAGAGGTCCATAGTTTATGTCTTCGGAAAAATCGTATGACATTGTTGTTTTTGGCGCATCCGGCTACACAGGCCGACTGGTGGCTGAGTATCTGGCACAAGAATACCCACACGATGACTTGTCGTGGGCAATGGCTGGCCGCTCCCTGGAAAAACTCGCGACGGTTCGGACCGAAATGGGAATTGGCGAAGCGGTCGCGCTACTCGAGGTCGATGTCGCTGATGCCGATTCCGTGCGACAAATGGTTGCTTCATGCCGTGTCGTTATCACAACGGTGGGGCCCTACCAGCTTTACGGGGACGAATTGGTCAAACAATGCGCCGAGCAGGGTACAGACTACGTCGATCTGACGGGCGAGCCGAGCTGGATGCACGGGACCATCGCCCGCTATTCCGCCGCAGCGAAAGCTTCGGGTGCGCGTATCGTGCACAGCTGTGGCTTTGATTCCATCCCCTTTGATTTGGGCGTATTCACCCTGCAACAACACGCGATCAGCAAGACAGGTCACCCCATCGCCACCGTGAAAGGGCGTGTCCGCGCAATGAACGGTGGCTGGTCAGGCGGAACCATCGCATCGATGCGCACCACCATGGCGGCGGTCGCCAGCAACCCTGAGATTATTCAAATACTGACGAACCCCTTCGCGCTCACCGAAGGTTTCGCCGGGCCGGAGCAGCCGGCGGGAGGGGCACCCCAATATGACGAGGAACTCAGCAGTTGGAGCGCGCCCTTTGTCATGGCGCCCATCAATACCAAAAACATTCATCGTTCCAACTTCCTGATGGGCCATCGCTACGGCACAGATTTTCGCTACGACGAGATGCTGCTGACGGGAGATGGCGAACAGGGCAAGGCGACGGCAGACTTTGTGGCAAAAGATAATTCGGTCGCCAATAGCGATCTTCAACCGGGCGACGGTCCTACTAAAGAAGAACGTGAAAACGGCAACTATGACGCGATTTTCGTGGGCATCAGCCGCGATGGAGAAATGATGATCAGCAGTGTTCAGGGAGATCGCGATCCGGGCTATGGCTCTACATCCAAAATGCTCGCCGAGGCAGCGATGTGTTTATTGGAAAACCCAGCGCTCGCCAGCGGCGGCATCTGGACCCCTGCCGCCGCCATGGGCGAGGCGCTGGTGGAGAGGCTACAGGCGCGGGCGGGTCTAACCTTTCAGATCGAAAAGGGCTAGGCGAGGTCACCGCCATGCTCATAACAACAGGCTAATCCATGCGACCGGAAGAACTGATTGCCGCGCTCGATGAGGCGCTACCCGCGCTACTGACAGACAAAGTCAGCGGCGCTGCAGTCACTTCCCTCGAGCGGCTCTCGGGCGGCGCAAACAATGAAACGTGGCGTCTTGTCTGGGGTGAAACTCCGCTCATTTTACGCCGTCGCCCATTCTCTGCTGATTCCGTGGCTGATCTTGAGGGCAACATTCTGGGACTGTCGCTGGTCGATGAGGCTCAAGTTATCCGACTTGCCAGCAGCACCGACGTACCCGTACCCGAGATACACGCCGTATTCGATGAACGCCACCCCATCGGCGAGGCATTCCTTATGGGTTTTATCGACGGCGAGAGTATTCCCCAACGGTGGCTCGCGGATGCTCAATTTGAGGGCGCAAGAAACAAGTTGGCATACCAATGCGGTGAAGCACTCGCCAGAATTCATACGATTGACTGCTCGAACCTGCCCGCATCCATAGGGCCAACGACGCTCCAGCGCCGTTTCGACGCGGCGCAGCACCGCTTGCATGCATTTGGAGATGTGTCCCCCGCGCTACAGTTTGGCCTTAACTGGTTGATTGAGCACGCACCGGAGGACACTCCGCACGTATTGCTTCATGGCGACTTCCGCACGGGTAATCTGCTCATTGATAAGCACGGCCTCGCCGGCGTGTTGGACTGGGAACTGACGCATCAGGGCCCCCCAGCGGAGGACCTCGGTTATCTTTGCGCATATGTCTGGCGCTTTGGACAGCTGGACAAGCCCGTCGGCGGTTTTGGGCACTACGCTGATTTAATCAAGGGCTATGAATCCGTCGCAGGTTGGTGTCCTGATCTGGCGAGCATTCGTTACTGGGAGGTGTTTGCCGCGCTGAGCTGGGGGCTGGTCTGTCAAACCATGGGCGCGCTGTGGCACAGTGGTGAGGGCGACGTTGAACGCGCTGCCGTGGCGCGCCGAAGATCCGAAGCTGAGCTGGACATGCTACTACTCATCGACGACTGGGAAAGACCGTGACGCAGACCCGCAACAGTGCCACTGCAGCGGAACTTTCCACTGACGCCCTGCTCACAGCGGTCAAGGCATTTCTCATGGATAACGCCGCACCGAATCTCGAGGGGCGCCACCGCTTTAATGCGCGAGTCGCCGCAAATGTGCTCGGTATTATCCAACGGGAGCGCACCATTGGTCCGACGCTTCAAGCCTTGGATGAAGATGCCCTTCATCGCTGGCTACCGGAGTACGAGTCGAAAGAGCCTGTGCAGGAGCTCGCGCGCGCGCTGGCCGATGGTCGCATCACACCCGACGATACATTTTTTGATTATTTGAAGGCGCGGCAACTACTGGTCAGCGCCATTAACAATCCGCGATACGCCTCGAGGGCGATTGCGGAGGAACGGTGGGGCGTTTAACAGACCCGTATCCGAAACTCTCATCAGCCTTGGATCAAGGGCTCGAGTGCACCGCATCTCTTTGTTTGTGATCTAGGCTGCATCTATTTTCCGGAGAACATCTGCCATGACCCAGAACTTTCTCTTTGATATCCCGCGCGAGATAGAAGACTACCTGCTCGTTCTGGATGACTTTATCGAACGCGAAATCAGACCCCTCGAGGCGCAGGACGATAACCAGCGCTTTTTCGATCACCGCCGTGAGCACGCGCGCACGGACTGGGATCGCGGTGGCTTACCGCGGGAAGAGTGGGAAGCGCTACTCACGGAGATGCGCCGACGCGCCGACGCCGCCGGCCATTTCCGTTACGCATTACCAGAAGCTTTCGGCGGCCAAAACGGCACCAACCTCGCAATGGCACGGATTCGAGAATATCTAGCTCAAAAGGGCCTTGGGTTACATAACGATTTGCAAAACGAAAGCTCGATAGTGGGCAACCTGATGACCCCGCTGATGCTGCGGGACTTCGGTACATCAGCACAACAATCGCAGTGGATGGAACCCCTACTGCAGGGCGAGATGGGCTGGTGTTTCGGACTTACCGAAGCCGCCCATGGGTCCGACGCTACCTGGATGGAAACCCGCGCAGAAAAAGTCACCCTCGAAGGCGTCAGTGGCTGGCGCATTACCGGGGAAAAGATGTGGACGACTGGCCTTCATAAAGCGAGCCATGTACTGGTGTTCGCGCGACACTCCGGGGCGGATGGCAGCGCCGTGGGCATTGGTTGCTTTGTTGTCCCCACGAATGCACCCGGATTTGAGATTGGCGAATATCTATGGACCCTCAACATGCCAACGGATCACCCCCGCTGCACGCTGTCCGATGTTTTTGTTCCGGATGATCATGTTTTGGGTGATATCGATCAGGGCCTCAAAATCGCCATGCACTTTGTTCACGAAAGCCGCATTCGGCAGGCTGCGTCTTCTTTGGGAGCAGCGCAGTACTGCCTTGACGAAACTTTTAAGTACACAAGAGAACGAGCGCCATTTGGTAAACCGCTGTCGGCGAATCAAGGCATTCAGTTCCCGCTGGTTGAGCTGCAGACCGAAGCAGAAATGCTGCGGTTGCTGATCTATAAAACGGCGGCACAGATGGATCAAATGGACAAAGTCGATGTCGCGAAAAAGCTGACTGATAAGGTGTCGATGTGTAACTACCGCGCTAATCGGCTGGTCTGCAATGCCGCAGATACAGCCATGCAGTTTCACGGGGGACTTGGCTACTCGCGCCATAAACCGTTTGAGCATATCTACCGGCATCACCGGCGTTACCGAATTACCGAAGGCGCAGAAGAGATTCAGCTGAGAAAAATCGCGGGGGTACTGTACGGATTCGTCTCTTAAGCGCCGCCACAGTTTGCGGATCAGGCTTGATCAGACGCCCGTATCCTCGGCAATGCGAATAACCGGCGGCTCGGCCAGCAGATCCACCAATTTATTCAGCACCCCCGATTCCGTTCGCCAATCAAGGTAACGCTGGTAGTGCGCCGCACTGTCCCAGTACTCGATAAATACCAGCGCTTCCCCGTCGCCCTCTTGGTAAACCTTCAGACCCTGACAGCCGTCGAAAGCTCTGGTGTCTGGCAAAATTTCGCTGAGAAAATCCAAGATAGGCTGGCAACCACCCGCACCAGGTTTTAAATCAACCCACACCATTGTCATGCCGACATCTCCTCATCTTTATCAGAAAAAAGTTGTATGGCTACAGGCTCTGCCGTCTGAATTAACAGCGCGCGTTTTCGGAGAAATCGCGTCAAGCCCGCAGGGCCCATGCGTGATCCGCCCATTCCGGAAAAACGGAAACTGTTCTTCTCCACGTCGTTTACTACGCCTGTCAGTGAAGCGTCGTTGATGCTCACAGCACCAAATTTTTAGCTAAAGTGCGAGCCCAGAGTAGCTCACGGAGGCATCGCGTGCATCATCAGCAAGTATTGGCTGAAGGCCATCGATAACGAAACGGGAAATACCTATCTGGACGCGGGCAGGTCACTGCTGGTTTACAAGAAGCATGACGGCCAATGGAAAATTGCGGCAGACATTGATCAGGCCACTCCCGATGTGACTTGGCCTGCGCCATCGGGGCTCAACTGAATCGCGGTACTCCAAAAATATCTACCGCGCGGTTTTCATAGCCGCAAAATAAAAAGGGCGCCTTTGGCGCCCTTTTTATTCTCAATACTGCTTAAAACTTCAGCTGAATCTCAGCACCGAAGTAACGTGGACGATTTGCGGTGCCAAACGACCAGCCGCTTGGTACATACACAGGGGTAGGATCATTGGGGCCAGTCGCCCTTATCTCAGCGGTCGGATCAAGGAATGACATCAGATAAGTCTCATCCGTCAGATTTTTGCCAAAGAGTGAGAAGGTCCAATTCTCGGTTTCCCAGTTGATTGATGCATCAAGAATGCCAAACGCATCCACAAGCGATGGGTTGTATGAAAATCCAGCGCCGCCTTGAGCAACAGGAACAGTCTTATCGCCGCCATTCGAACTGGCAGAAATATAGTAGTCGTCCTTCCAGGTATAGTTCAGCGTTGCCACTATGAAGTGGCCTTCAGCCATCTGACGCTCGAATAGCAACCCAAGGCCTGCGGTCATATCTGGCGCGCGCCGGAGCGCCATACCGCTCTTATCAACCATGCCTGTCGCGCTTGGGACAACGTATTCATCAAATGAGGCGTCCAACAAGCCAACGTTACCCCGCAACGACAACCCCTCAGTAATAACCCAAGTGAAGTCCATTTCGAGGCCTTCCATGGTGGCGGTTGACGCGTTCTCGACAACAGTCAAGGTCAGCTGCCCCCCAGAACCGGGCTTTACGATGTCCTCCTGCTTGTCGTTGTACTCGATGGTAAACGCGGCCAAGTTCAGCTGAAAACGGTTGTCAAAAAACGTGAACTTGGCACCTGCCTCCCAACTCTCCACCGTCTCGGGATCATAAGGACCCGTATCATACGGCGAAGTTCCGCGACCATTGAAGCCCCCTGAGCGAAAACCCTCTGAGTAAGTCACATATGCCATACCTGAATCGAAGGAGTACTGCGCCGCGATCCGGGGGGTGAACTCATCCCACGAAGCCGAACCGTCAAACACACCTTTATTGTCAAGGACGGACGCTGCCCAATCGGGACAGTTGACCCCCCAAGCCGCACCCTGAATGGTGCCACCTAGGAGATACGGGTACGGATCGATGGTCTTGTCACGCCCAGAAATATCAGTATATGCAACAGACCCAGCAGGCAAGCCCAACAATGTTTGCAGTGGATTGACGGGGTACCCCGACACTGCCAAACAGGCTTCCTTTTCTTCATCCAGCCAACGACCACCCACACTTAACATAAGGCGATCGGTCACGTCCCAATCAACCTGCCCAAACACCGCAGTAGATTCTACCTCTTGGCTATACAGCGGTGATGCCGTGTAATTGGTAACCGCCGGCACTGGGTTGATATTGTTCAGCAATCCAGAGTTTTGCTGCATTGTGTAGTCACTCTCCCACAGAAACACGCCAAAAGTAGAGCGCAGGCTGTCGCTCCAATCAGACTCTAATCTGAACTCGTAGCTTGTCTGGTTTTCAAGTGTTGGGCGGTCTGTCCAGAATACATCGGTTGAAGTGCCGTCAAACTCATTAAGTGCCAGCTCATCCGTGTCGCGATCACCAAACACAAATGCCAATTTGTGGTTGTCCGCAAACTGCCAATTCGCATGAATGGTGACCGCATCTGTTCTCAGTTCAGAATACTGGTCAAGAGCGGTGTAAACAGTGTAATAGTCGTCATCCGATCGACTGACGCCACCAATGCACTCTCCCGTGGGAGCGCCGGTGGCCGGGTTGAGACACGCGAGCCCATAGAGACCCTCACCCGGCGCAATTATTGCGGAGAGAGGCCGCGTAGGAGTGTCGTCATCGATGTAGTCATAGATAAGCCGAAAGTCGAAATTATCGTTTGGCGCAAAAAGCACATCCGCAGTCATCATTAAGAGATCATTTTCGCCCTGATCCTCATCGCGAGTGGCGTTGTAGAAATACTCACCACCCCTGATACTAGCGGCAGAAAGTTTGACAGAAACGCCACCCATCTCTGGCAGATTAAGCAAGCCTTTCAGGTCTGTCTGACTGTCCTCTGCGAACGTGCCCACCACCTTCCCACCCCACTCACCCGTGGGCTTGGAACGGATAACATGAACCAGGCCACCAATGGTGTTGCGGCCGAACAGCGTCCCCTGCGGTCCGCGCAGCACCTCTATTCGCTCCGCATCCCACATATTTCTGAGGGCGCCAGTGGTGGAAGAGAGGTATATACCGTCCTGATAAATCGCTACCGCCGGATCAAAACTCTTCTCTACTTCGGCATGCTGCATGCCACGAATCGAGACCCCCACGGTGCCGTTACCCAGAATCGGGTTAATGATCAGATTGGGGGACATGCCGGTAATATCATCAATCGTCCGTGCAAAAGA
>JAYPXQ010000038.1:17695-19851 GCA_038135595.1 Halieaceae bacterium | reverse complement strand
AGCTTAAGGAGGTCGACGTGATATTAAGAGTTATGCTGGTTTGTGTGATGTGGTGTCCGGTAGACCTCGCCGAGGACTATGAGCTGCAAGCGACTGTGCAGACACCAGACATTGCTTTTGAATCTGAAACCGATATCGGGCTGTGGGCCAGATTCCATTTCGCCATTCACACAGAGAATTTTGACGGCACCCGGGAATTTTATCGCCAGTTGGGTTTCACGCAGGGAATCGGAGGATTTCCTCTCACCAATACCCATGCGATGGCACGGGCCCTGGGTATGTTTGATGAATGCCAGTATGAGTTGGCAAAAGGGGAGGTGCTGCTGTTTCCCGGTGCGGACAACACCACAGGGATAGATCTGCTGCAGTGGCAGTCGCCCTTTAACCCCGAACCGCCCTATGCCAGGCCAAACCATTTGGGGATGGCCTATGCGACGTTGATGACCACTGACCTCATCGCAGACTATGAATTACTTAAAGCTCAAGGCGCAGAGTTTTTGAGTGCCCCCTATGGGGCGCCCGGAAATCGCTTCGTTTTTATGCGGGACCCAGACGGGGTCTACCTCAAACTGGAGGAGAGCCCGATCCCCAAGAGCGGGCGTGGAGACGCCACGAACATCATCGGTATGCCCTATATCGGGATTAACGTGAGTGATGTTGACGCTTCCGTGGCTTTTTATCGCCGCTTTGGTTACACCAACGTTAGGCCTATTAATGAGCAAACTCTGAGTCCTGAGGAAGCGGCTGCTTGGGGCTTTACGGAGACCGTGCGTTACCGTGGCGCGGATGTGACGATCAACCGAGGCGACCGGCACCGATTGCGGCTTTTACAGTGGTTGCAGCCCTTTGATCCGGAGCCCGCATATCCTCCCCCGATCAACCACAAGGGCATTAATAGGTTGGCGCTGACGGTGCCTGATGTCGAGCGTGCTGTCGCCATACTCAAGGCGCAAGACGTGCCCTTTTTATCTGAAGTGGCGCCCTGTTGCTCGGGCACCGATTCAGACACGGGTGGAATCGTTCATGCTATCGACCCCGATGGGGTTTTTCTTGAGTTGGTAGGGAACCTCGAGCCCAGGCCTGTGCCTGCGCAGCCTCCTTCCTGCCCGCCACTAGAGATTCGCTACCCCAAGTAAGCGACTGGTGTGAGTCGTTTGGAAATATCGTTATTACCAAAGACTCTCGAAGCAAGCTGGACTCCCAAATTGGTGTAATGAACTATTGGGTTAGTCATTGCTGGGCTGGACAGCAGTGGCGCAGTTACTGACGGGCTCCAGTAGCGAAACACATCCTGAGCCCACACACGACAACCATTCAATGGCGGCACTCAATTAGTGGCTTGATAACAGGGGGAGTCAACTATGATTTATTTAAGATCTTTTTTAGCGCTCATAAGCGGACTGTTGATAGTGGGCGCGATGCCCACATCTGCGCAGGAATATCAAGTGCGCTCGGAGTTTATGTACTGCAACTTGAACGAGGGAAAAACCCTGCAGGACGTGATTGCACAGTCAGAGCGTTATGGGGAGTTTTCGAAAACCGCCGGCACAAAGTACAACCAGGCTGTGCTGACACCAATGCACGCTGGGGTTAATAACCCCTATGACTATGTCCTTTGGGGCAACTGGCCAGACGGGCAGTCTATGTATAACGAGTGGGGCAGTTATACCAACGATTATTGGGCATGGATGGCCGAGCAGGAAGACCCGCAGGAGCCCGCGGGAACCTGCAGCGGCGCCATTGCCATGTTCAATGCCGCGACAGCCCATAGCCGTATCCCCGCTGATGCGCGCGATGGCTGGCAGCCTTATCAATGGGCGGACTGCACGCTTAACGAGGGCGTGACGCTCCAACAAGTGATAGACGCTCAGGCGCGCCACGGAGAGTTGATGAAGGCGGCGGGCTTGGAGGGCTGGGGCATGCATGTGTTTACGCCTTACCTCGGTTTTGAGCCTGACTGGCCATATGACTATGTGCAGATGAATCATTGGTACACCTTTGAACACCGAGGCAAGACGGCAGATGCGTGGGGGGAATTTCTGAATGCGCACCCTGAAGTGCGAGAGGAAAACAACGCGCTCGCCAGCTGTGAGCGTAACCGCAGCTATGCAGGACGGTTAGTGTTCAATAACGCCGAATAAGGGCCCGTGCTCAGC
>JAYPXQ010000038.1:692-17595 GCA_038135595.1 Halieaceae bacterium | reverse complement strand
CAATGGGGCACGACTGACCAGATTGGTGCCGCCAATCGCATCACGCCAGAGCGGACTATTGCCGCTGCCTCTCTCGTAAGGCAGGGAGCGAGTCATCCCCTCGGTATAGTAATTGCACCGGGTATGCCTGCTTATCCCCCGCGGTACACCGCCCTTCAGGTGGTTCAGCCCGGCTTGCACTATCGAGCTGAGGGCTCTCACCAGTACGGATGGGAGATTAGCGCTAACGACGATCTGGTGCAGATGTGGCTTGGCACTGGTCCTCAACTGGACGGCCTTGGGCACCTCGGTGAAAACGGCACCTTTTACAACTGCAACCGTGGCGAGGACTTTTCCGAAATTACCGGCTTGACCAAGCTCGATATCAGTCAGGTTCCACCGATGGTGGCGCGTGGGGTGTTGATCGACATGGCCAAGCACTTCGGTGTTGACCATTTGTCGGCCGCTCAACCCTTCACCAGTGACGACATTCGAGCCGCCATGGCCGCTCAGGACGTAACGGTGGGAGAGGGCGATGTGGTGCTGTTTCACACGGGCTGGACGGACGCAAAGCTGGCCACCGAGCCTGATCTGTGGGTGAGCACGATACCGGGAATCACCAATGAGGCCGCGCGGTTTCTGGCAGCGCTAAAACCTCTGGCCGTTGGCGCAGATACCTGGGGGCTGGGCGCCGTGCCCCCGCGTCCGGGGGACAAAGTCTTCTATGACCACGCGATTCTTCTCAAAGAAAATGGCATTTATATTCTCGAGACAATGAACACGGGTCGGTTAGCTGAAGAGGGCGTGAAGGAGTTTATGTTTGTGCTGGGTCAGGCCAGATTGAAAGGCGCGGTGCAAATGGTGATTAATCCAGTAGCGATGTGGTAAACCCACTGTGAGCCAACCCGTCGAGATATCGCCGTTTCACTTAGCCATTCCTGTTAATAATCTGATCGCGGCGGCGGCATTTTACGAGTCAGTGCTGGGCTGCACTCGTGGCCGCGAATCTGCCGATTGGGTCGATCTTAATTTTTTTGGCCATCAAGTAGTGCTCCACCACGTGGATTCAGAGCGAGTACTTGGCGCTGCGGTAAACCGAGTCGACAGCGAGCATATTCCAGTGCCGCACTTTGGTGTTGTTTTGGATGTCGCCGCATTTGATGCCTTGGCGGAGCGAGTGCGCTCTGCGGGTGAGGAATTCAGAATTTCCCCCACAACGCGCTTCGAGGGCCGTGTCGGAGAACAGCGCACGTTCTTTTTAGAGGATCCTTGCGGGAACTGTCTCGAATTTAAGGCATTTGCCCATCCAGAAATGCTCTTTGAGAAGGATCTCGCGCTTTACGAATGAGCGAGCGGTATCACGAGCCTAGATCCGCAACTTTTTTCTGTAACGGCAACGGGTGTGTCGTAGGATAGCGTTGTACGAGGCGGGAGCAGTCACTTTTTTATCAATTAAAGGATGTGCTGAGGGTGGAAAGAACGGCGGTAAAGAATATGTTGGAGATGCAGTCTCGCATGAACGCACGGGTTCACGAGCGCTGGATTGACCAAGACTTTGCCTGGTACAGGGCGGTGTGGATCGAATGTGGCGAGTTGATGGATCACGTAGGTTACAAGTGGTGGAAAAAGCAGGAGCCCGATATGGATCAGGTTCGGCTGGAGGTTGTCGATATTTGGCACTTCGGTATGTCCGCCCTATTTAAAACCGAGAGCAGTCTCGACGCACTGGCCGATCACATCAGCGCTCAACTCACGCTCGAGGCGCCATCTGCTGTGGGTATTCACGAAGCGACCGAGGCCTTGGCACACCATGCCCTGGAAACCAAGTCGTTTTCGGTTGTCCATTTTGCCGCTCTCATGCGGGCGTGCGGATTGACACCCGAGGAGCTGTATCGTCAATACGTGGGTAAGAATGTGCTCAATTTTTTTCGACAGGATCACGGCTATCAGGAGGGCACCTACATCAAGCTTTGGGGAGGTCGTGAAGATAATGAGCATCTTGTCGAGGTGTTGGATTCGCTCGATGAAGCCGCTGCTGATTATCCGGAAGCCGTTTATGGCGCATTGTCTCAACGGTATCAGCAAGCGGTATGAGCGGGTTTCATGACTACTTCTTTAAAAGCGGCGACGGCTTAACGCTTTACGCACGAGATTATCCGGGCCCATCAGCTCAGGCGCCTGTCGTACTGTGTTTACATGGGCTCACTCGAAACAGCCGCGACTTTCATGATCTGGCGATCGATTTGGCAGCGCACTTTCGTGTTTTGGTACCGGAGCAGCGAGGCAGAGGTCTATCGGAGTATGACGACGACAGCACGCGTTACAACATTATTCACTACGTTGATGATATGCATTGCTTGCTGCAAAGCCTTGAGATTGAAAGGGTCAATACCATCGGCACGTCGATGGGGGGGTTAATGATCTTTGCCCTCAATGCGCTTTATCCGGATCTTATCGAGCGGTCTGTGATCAACGATATCGGGCCTGAAATTGCCAGCGCCGGCCTCGAGCGCATTAAATCCTATGTAGGGTTGGCGGGCCCGTTTGATGATTGGGCGGCAGCTACTGCTTATATCAAGGCGCAGAACGCAGAAATTTTCCCCCTATGGGAGGAGGCCGAGTGGCACCACTTGGCGAAACAAAGCTACGTTGAGCGCGACGGAAAGATTGTCATTGATTACGACCCGAGAATCATGGAGCCGCTAAAGCAAGAGGGGGCGGATTCGGATGCGGAGTCGGAGACTCTGTGGTCGATGTTTGATGCCCTTGGGTCGGTGCCGACACTGCTGGTGCGCGGTGATCTCACTGACCTGCTCACAACAGACTGTGTGGCGCGAATGCGAGAACGCCATCAGCAGCTCACGGTGCTCAACGTGCCAGATGTTGGACACGCACCTATGTTGAATGAGCCTGGCGTAAGTAGCGCGATCCAGCGATTTTTAACGGCTTGAATGCCGGGGGAGGTTGCAAGGCAAACGATTCCCCCAGGCCCACGATGCGCCCGTTAGTGGCCTACTGCCATATTGCCTAAATAGTCCATTTTCCCTAGGGGTGTGCCCATCGCCCTTAAAATTGCGTAGGTGGTGGTGGCGTGGAAATAAAAATTGGGTTTGGAGAAGGTCGCCAAAAATTTATCGGTGATAAACGGGATCTCCATGTCACCCATTTTAAAATGCATCTTTTGACCCGAGAGCGCCTCCATCGAGTCAATAGTCTCTTCCTTCATGAAATCTCTGGCCTCGTCGATCAAGGCGCACAACCCGGCGTAATCGATGTCGGGCTTTTTCGGCGGTGGGGCAAACACACCATCGCGCATGCCCTTAATCGCACCATATGAGTGGTGCCACACTGAAATCACTTGAAAGCTAAATGGCAGCATGGTCTCGTGCATGCGGTACTGAACAATGTCGTCGAGCGATTGATTATTCGAAGCGGCATGTGCCTCACCTTTTTTGAGGATGTTCGCGGTGCTTTCGAGCACCTGTTGATAGCACAACACGCTGGCGTCATAGAAAGAGAGCTGCATCGGTTCTTCTCCTGTGATTACGAATTAAAGATCGGGGTGGCTGGCAATTCTGTGAATACTGCTTGAGCTAGGTACTCGTCGATGAGTTTGGCCAGTGCAAAATCTCGTTCGGTCACTCCCCCGGCATCGTGTGATGAGAGACGGATCTGAACCGTGCCGTAAACGTTATACCAGTTAGGATGATGGTCCTGCTTCTCAGCGCATTCCGCCACAAAGTTCATAAACTGCCAGGCGCTTTGAAAATCAGGGAACTGAATGTCGCGTGCCAGCCAGGGGTCATCAAGTCTCCACTGGGGATGTTGTTGAAGGTGCTCAGAAATTTGCTCGGGTTTCATGGGTTTCATATGGCTCGTCTCTTTAGAATAACGCCAGATTCCAAGTGCTCTGTGTAGGGAAACTGATCAAAGAACGCGAGCTGCTCTATCTGGTGTGTGGATACAAGATACGACAGATTCTCATTGAGCGTTTTGGGGTTGCAACTGATGTAGAGGATGCGCTCAAAGCCGCCTGCTAATTTAAGCGTCGCAGGATCCAAGCCGGCTCTGGGCGGATCCACCAAGAGAGTAGAAAACTGATAATCGCTCAGCGGCTGCGAGAGATGTTCGAGTCGTCGGAAATGCCGCGTGTTCGAGAACGCCGAAGTCATCTCCTCGGCCGATAGCCGCGCAAACTCGACATTCTTGGTGCCATTGATCGCGGTATTCCAGTGGGCGGCTTCAGTGGCTTTTTTGCTCAACTCTGTTGCCAAAACTCGGTTAAATCGCTTTGCTAGCGGAAAAGTGAAGTTGCCAATGCCGCAATACAGTTCCAGTAGGTCCGTATGGGTGCGCTCGCAATGTAGCATCAACCACTCCGCCATTTTCTGATTGATGTGGCCGTTGGGTTGAGTGAAGCATTGCTCCGGTTGCCGATAGCGGAACTGGTCGCCGCCGATATTCAATGTCTCTTCTACCCAATCTTCCTGGAGGGTGATTTTCTGTTTCCGACTCCTGCCGATCACCTTACAGTCCAGCTGCGCCGCCAAGCCCTCCGCTTCCGCGACCCAGGCCTCATCTAGCGGTCGGTGATACACCAGCGTAATGAGCAATTCACCGCTCAAGGTAGACAAAAATTCAACCTGAAATAGTTTCCGCCTGAGCGCGGGGATGTCCTTAAGCCACAGTCGCAGTGGCTCCATGCTCTCGCTTATTTTCGGCCCCGCGATCGGGAAGTAATCAATCACGTAAGGTGCGTCCCGTTGACCGGGCGGAAACATCACATACCTGAGGTCATCGCCGTCGTGCCACATTCTGAATTCTGCTCGCAGCCGGTAACCATTCGGTGGCGACCCAAAGAGTGCGGGGGCTGGGGGTGAAAACGGCGACAGCTGCTCAAGTGCGGCTTGGGCTTTGGCATCAAATAGCGCCTCACAGCGATCGGGTTGGTATTGTTCGGCAAGCACTGAGGTGCTCAGAGACAGTTCTTGGGCTTCGGGAGCCCGGCAATGCGACTTCCCACGCGCGCCGGAGAACCAGGAAACAATTTCATGAGGTAGAGACTACTGCCTTTTTCGGGGCCAAGTTGCTCTTTTGCAAAGGCCACCAAGGCTCGATTAGCGGGCGAATCACCGTAACGGGTGTAAAACCTTTGCAGCAGCGTAATGATCTCCCAGTGCGGCTGAGACAGCGCAATACCCTCAGCCTTTGCCAGTGATTCCGCCACATCCTTATTCCAGTCCTCGCGGCGAATTAAAAAGCCGTTGTGATCGCACAGATCGTCTAAATCAACGGGAGTCATTCTGGGTCAGTCCCAGCTAATACAGTGACGATGTGCTTGCATTAAGGTCACCCAATCCACTGTATCGAGAGTTCGCTCCGATGGCGTCGCGTTATCGCTCAAGACTTTAGCGTTACAGCGCAGTTGGCTGATTGTCGTGCAGAAGTGGTCCGCTAAAGCCTCTTCCATCAAAATGACGGTATCGTCGGGCGTCAACACCGATACTAGGTCGGCGATTCGTTCGCGGCGGAAGAGTAGATGAATGTTCATTAATAATTGATCGCGATGTCGGCCTTCGACGCCGCGTCGGACCATTGGCGGGGTGTTAGCGGTGTGATACTGATGTCGTCTCGGTAGATTGCATGCTCCTTTGCACCATTCAGCGCGTATACCTGCTCAATGTCGTAGTATGGCAGTGATCCAAGTATGCGATAGAGCGCCTCCTCAGAGGGAGCCGTATTGCCGAGAAGCTGTAAGGCTGCTCCTGAAAAAACCAGGGTTACTTGCTGACCGAAGGCGCCCGCGGCCAGAGCCAAATCAACACCCGCACGCATGGTTTGTGGGTCGCCGTCCGATCCCCCTGAAATGGTGAGCAACCAGTGTTTGCGATTAGACAAAAGAGAGTACCTTGTCGGCTTTGACGGCAGCCTCTACCAGCGCACCGAGGCCCCCAACGACAAAAGGCGGCTCAATAACAATCCCGTGTTCCTCTACCGCCTGACTGCACAGGAGAAACTCTGCGCCCGTGCGCTCGGCAAGCTTATTCCAGCCGGGCCTCGCGTCGCGGTGCACGGCCGAAGAGACGCCAGCACTATGAAAAAATACCTGCCGGACGGTGTGACCCTCGTCCACGGCGGTGCTGATAAACCGTTGGGCGCGCTGCCATCGGTCTAACGCGGTAGCCGGAGTTCGGATAATCAGCGTAAATATCATGGTGCAGATACAAAAAGCCCCGGCGACGCCGGGGCTTTTACTAATCGCAATGTTTGCTCAGTCATCGCCGCCGGTGAACACGGCAATCAGGTGCAGCAAATGGACAAACAGGTTGAAAATATTGAGATACAGCCCCACCGTCGCCCGAATGTAGTTAGTCTCGCCACCCTGAATAATGCGGCTGGTATCAAACAATATCAGACCGGCCATTATCATAATGACCACCGCAGAAATGGTGATCGACAGGGCGGGAATAGCCAGAAAGATGTTGGCAATCATAGCAACCACAGCCACGATCAGCCCCGTCATCAGAAAGCCACCGAGGTAGGAGAAGTCTTTCTTGGTGTTGAGTGCATAGGCCGAGAGCGAGAAGAAGATCAGCGCCGTGCCGGCGAGGGCTTGCAACACCATGGTGGGCCCGTTCTCCAAAGCGAGATAGAAGGAGAGCATCGGGCCGATGGATGCGCCCCATACGCCCGTGAAGGCGAAAATAGCAGGTAGGCCCTTGGCTGAATCGGCCATCTTGTGGACAACGAACAGCAAGCCAAAGCCAACTAGCATCAGAACCAATGCCATCCATTGGGGCAGGTTCATCAATACGGACAGTGTTGCTGTGAGTGCGCTAAACGCCAGAGTCAGGCCTAGTAGCCAGTAGGTATTGCTCAGCATTTTGTTGGTGCTGACAATGCCGGCGGTAGGATCCATGCTGACGGCGCTGGAAAATACGGGCTTGTCACTCATATCACAAACTCTCTGTGTGGTGGGTTTACGTTAATAATAGGGTCTGTTGGAGGCTAATCCAAGGGCGACAATTAACGGTTTTCCTCGTCCGGTTTCTCTTTCCGGCTTCGGGTGAAGGTCGCTCACGGAGCTCATCCACGGGCCGTTGTCCGGGTTGATGCTAGCAAAGACAGTCAGGCCCGGGTTCTTTGAGCTCAGCAAACGCGGTTTATGGGCGGGTACTAAAGGTCACGCTGACCGAGGCGGTTACCTGCAGCAAGCCCGGTTCGTAGCGCGGGGATGGATCCGCAGACATCGCCTCCGTGGCTACTCGACCCATGAGGGGAAACATAGGCCCGCCCGTGTTGCCGGTGCTGATGGTCTCCGGCACCCCCAAGCTGAGTCCGCTCGCCGATGCAAGCGTTCGCGCATCGGCGAGCGCGCTGACATATGCCTGACTCAGCGCCTCTGCTTGTGCGGTGTCGACCTTTGAGCTCCCGTAGACCGGCCCATTCAATCGGGTGGCGCCGGCCTGGGAGAGTGCCTGCAAAGCCTCGCCGACGCTATCGAGGTCCACCAATCGAAAAGAGAACTCGCGCGTGGCCTCATAACCCACGAGTTCTTGTGTTTCGGAGGTCGAATTCCAGCGATAGCGGGGCTGGACCCTGAGCTGTCCCGCTTCGATACTCTCAGGATCTGCGGGCAGCGCCTCAATCGTGGCGAGCAACCCATTGATAACAGTGTCAACGCGCTGCTGAGCGTTAGCGGGGGTTGCCTTGGAGATCTGGGTGACGGCACCACTGAGCGTGGCAAATTCGGGAGTGATCTCTACGGTGCTCTGGCCCTCGACCGAGATGGTCTGCGCCGCCAGAGGCTGTGCCAGAAAGTATGTCGCCACAACGGCGATAACACTTAACACGGTGAGTCTGCTCAATTTAAAGCTCCTAAATGCGCCATGTTCGAGATGTGACTTCCTGTAGGTCATTCAGTTCCTATGATGGTATTACCGCACAGAGGCAGAGGTAAGGCCAATGGCGCAATTAAAACGCCTCGACATAAAGGACGAATCAGGATTTGTCGCGCTTTCGGTTTCAATGGCAAAGGAGTTACCGTAGGCTCTGCCTCACAAATCGTGTTACGTCGGTATAACAAAATGAGCTTTGTAGTGGTGGCCAAGTTCCCCTGTAAGCCCGGACAAGCGGAGGCCATGGAGGGACTGTTTCGCGCGGCGTTGTCAGAGACTCGAGCCTTTCAGGGTTGTGAACGGATTGATGTGGTCTTTAACGAGGCGGCCAACACGTATTTATTGGTGGAATACTGGGACCTGGAGACTTCTTACAACCGATATTTGCAGTGGCGGACCGATACCGGGATCGCAGATGCGCTTGCACCCCTTATCGAGGGCGGTTGGGAGGGCATACTGGCGTCGGTAAATCGGCTCGGTGAACTTAAAAATATATAATAAAGTCAATTATTTATAATTACATAATAAAGTAATATTGATTATGATTTCTCAGCCCCTGACATTGCCTTGTGGCGCCACCATTCAAAACCGTCTCTGCAAGGCGGCCATGACGGAGGGATTAGCTGATCCTCTCGGGCAGCCCACTACCGCGCTTGAGCAGCTCTACCGTATTTGGAGTCAAGGCGGCGCGGGGCTTCTGCTCTCGGGTAATGTGCAAATCGATGGTGATCATCTGGAGCGTCCCGGTAACGTTATTATTGATTCTGAGCTGGCGTTGCCGATGCGCGAGGCTCTCGAGCGATGGGCGGCCGCTGGTACCACCAATGGGAATCATTTTTGGGCTCAAATCAGCCACGCGGGCCGGCAGTGCCAGAAGAACGTGAATCCCCGTCCTAAAGCACCTTCCGCCGTAAAGTTGGGTCTACCGGGCGGGCAATTTGGCGAGCCATCGCCTATGACGGCGGAGGAAATAGAATCGGTCGTTGCAGCGTTTGCTCATGCCGCCAAGGTGCTTATTAACGCCGGGTTTACAGGTATACAGCTTCACGCGGCACACGGTTATTTGCTGTCGCAGTTCCTGAGTCCGCGGAGCAATCAAAGAGAAGACCAGTGGGGAGGTACGCTCGAAAATCGTGCCCGTTTACTGCTGTCATGTGTTGCGCGCGTCCGCGCTGCGGTTGGACCCAAGATTCCGATTTCGGTCAAGCTCAACAGCGCTGATTTTCAGCGGGGAGGATTTGATTTCTCTGAAAGTCTTCGGGTCGCGAAATGGCTGCAAGAAGCCAGTGTCGACCTGATAGAGATTTCTGGTGGTACATATGAACAGCCGCGCTTGCTTAATCTCGAGGGTATAGAACCCATTGAGCACCAGGCAATCGCGCAATCTACTAGAGCGCGAGAGGCCTACTTCGTGGATTTTGCAGAAGCGATGAGGCGAGAGGTGACCATTCCTCTTATGGTAACGGGCGGACTACGGCGTCTAGACGCGATGAATGAAGTTCTTAATAGCGGTTGCGCTGACATGGTGGGGATTGGTCGCCCAATGTGCGTGGTTACCGACGCACCCAATCAGCTCCTCGATGGCGTGGTCGAATTGCCGCGATTTGAGGATACGCTGTCCTTGCTGCCCGGTGCGCTCAAATTTCTGAATGGCATTAAATTGGTGCGAACGGTGGGCGCGTTTGCAACGCAATACTGGTTTTATGAGCAAATCGCTGTGCTGGGTCAAGCGGGCAGAACGCAGGTTGAGGTGGGCGTAATGGCGGCGACGAAGGCGCAAACCAAAGCCGCGAATGCGTGGCTGGCGGAGCGCAAAAAACGCGTCGCGAATCGTCCCGGGGCAACTTTATGAGTCATTCACAGCAAAGAGCATTTAGGCAGACGGCGGCGATGCATCGGCCATGGCGTGTTGCCGCTGGTTTTGCAATGACACTCCTGTGGGTGACCGCATATGCCACTCAGGCATCGACGGAAGAGGCCCTTACCCGAGCGGTAGATTTGCGTGATAGAGCCATGCAGGGCACCACCGCGCTGGCCATCGTAACCGCGTTGACCACGGAAGTCGGGCCTCGGCTTGCGGGCAGTGAATCCGAGGCTCGTGCCCGGGAGTGGGCGCTCGACCTGCTCAAGAGAAAAGGCTTTTCGCAGGTGCGGGTCGAGCCTTTTGAGATGGAGGCTTGGGAACGATACGACGAGGGTGCCGAGGTGATATCGCCATATCCGCAGCCTCTGGCCGCGACAGCCCTCGGCGGCTCTGTGCCTACACCTGAAGGGGGTCTGGTAGGAAAAGTCGCGATCTTCGCAACCTTAGATGACTTGAAGCGCGCGCCTGTTGGCAGTCTGACCGGACAGATCGCTTATGTCGGGCATGCGATGCAGCGAACGCAGGACGGCTCTTCCTATGGATATTTCAACGAAGCGCGGACGGCAGGCCCTAGCATCGCCGCGGATAAAGGCGCCATCGGCTACCTGATTAGATCCGTTGGCACTGACAGCCATCGGTTCCCGCATACCGGTTCATTGCGATATCGGGAGGATGCTCCTCGTATTCCCGCCTTGGCACTGTCCAACCCAGACGCCGATCAGATTGAGCGGATCGGGTTGATTGAGCAGGATATACAGCTGCATATTTGGGTAGACAGCGCTTCGTTACCGGCGTCTGAGTCTGGCAACGTCATTGCCGAAATTACAGGCTGGGAGTCGCCGGAGGAGATCGTGCTGATAGGGGCTCACCTCGACAGCTGGGATCTTGGTACGGGGGCTATCGATGATGGCGCCGGCGTGGGCATTACTGTGGCTGCTCTGGAGCTTATCGCCCAATCGGGCATGCGACCGCGCCGGACCATTCGGCTTGTGCTGTGGGGTGCGGAGGAGGTTGGCCTGCTGGGGGCGCGGGCGTATCGGCAGCGGCATCAAGCCGCTTTAGATTTGCACGTTATAGGCTCAGAGAGTGATTTTGGGGGCGGCGCGGTGTGGCGGCTGACCGCTGACAGCCAAACCGAGGAGGGGGACGCGCTGTTTGACCTGATCGCCCGTGTGTTGGCGCCCCTCGGTGTAGCCCCCGGGAGTGACGACCAGCCCGGAGGAGGTCCGGATTTATCACCCCTGATCGCAGACGGCGTGCCCACGTTGCGCCTGCATCAGGATGGCCGTGATTATTTCGATTTGCATCATACGGCTGACGATACGGTCGACAAGCTTGACGCTCGCGCATTGGATCAAAATGTAGCCGCATTTGCCGTGTTTGCGTGGTTGGTGGCAGACAGCAGCGTCTCGTTCAGGCCGCTTAAAAATTGATTTAGCGTCGCAATGTATCGTCTCTATGGTGAGGACCGGGAGGATAATTGAATGAAGGTTAAGAGTATGGGCCAGCGTTTTTCTGGCGCAATGCGCAATCTCTTCGCAATGAGTTTTGCGTGTCTGTGTGTGGGATTTTTAAACGGGTGCGCCAGTAGCGGACCTTCCTATGAGATCGACTATGACCACAGCTTCCCATTCTCGGCTTACCGAACCTATCGGTGGTATGACGATGATCACGTCACCAGAGAGAGCCAATACCGTCGTTATAACAGCAGTGATCAACGGGTACGCAACACAGCGTCTCAGGAGTTAATGCAGCGTGGTTTTCGCGAAGCGACCGCGGGCAAGGCTGATTTCTGGGTGAATTATCATGTCGCTAAAAAGCAAACCCAAAAGATTTCCGGTCAAGAAAAGGGGATGCATGGTTCAGTAGGTGCGGGCACCTATGGAAAATCGGTGAGTGTAGGGTATTCGTCGGGGCAGTCGGTCAAAACCTATGAAGATGGTACGGCGATATTTGATGTCATTGATGTTGCCACCGAAAAAATTGTTTGGCGCGGGGTCGCCGAGGGGCGATTGAAAAATAAGATGACGGCGGCCGACAAGCAACAATTAACGATTACGGTTTTGCATGAGCTGTTAACGCAGTTTCCACCGCAACAGTAATCGCGATATGAATGGATTCGTAGCGTCAGATGGTTTCGAGCCTTCGCGTCGCCACAGTAGCTTTGTCTACCGCCTGACGAGCAGTTCGCTGACACTATCAGAGACATGTCTATATCCATGACTGCATTGGGTCATGTAAGGAGTTCAAAGAGATGAGTGCTTTGGCGGGCATCAAAGTATTGGATCTGACCAGTATGGTTTCGGGACCGGTGGCTGCGATGATGTTGGCTGATCAGGGTGCCGACGTTATTAAGGTTGAGCCCACTACAGGCGAACAAATGCGGCACATAGGGCCTACGGTAAATAAAGTGACTGCCGCGTTTTTCTCCTGCAATCGGGGCAAGCGCTCAATTGCGGTCGATCTCAAGAGCGAAGCGGGCAAAAATGTATTGTTCGACCTTGCGTCAGACGCCGACGTGCTAATTCAGAACTTCAGGCCCGGCGCCATGGAGCGCATGGGGTTTGGTGAGCCCGCGCTCAGAGCACTGAATAAAAAACTTATCTATGTCTCCATCAGTGGTTTCGGCGAGGAGGGCCCCTACGCGCACAAGCGAGTTTACGACCCCGTTATTCAGGCGCTCTCTTGCGCAACCGACATTCAGGCAGATCGCACTACCGGTCGCCCCCAAATGTTCCGCATTATCATCGCCGACAAAGTCACCGCGATAACGGCCGCGCAAGCGATCAGTACGGCCCTGTATGCGCGCGAGAAGTCAGGTGAAGGTCAGCACATTCGACTCTCGATGCTCGATGCCATGTTGAGTCTGTTCTGGCCTGAGGCAATGGCAGGCTTAACCTATGCCGACAAAGAATTTGACGTGCGCAAATATCAGGGGGCGATGGACCTGATCTACGAAACTCAGGATCGCTTTATTACTGCGGGAGCGATTTCAGACAAGGAATGGGAAGGCATGTGCCGCGCGCTGAACCGAGAGGATCTCATTGAGCATCCCGATTTCAAAACCGCGCAGGATCGATTTACGAACAATAGCCAGCGGAAAGAAGTGACCGCGCAAGAGATCAAGAAATGGGCCAGTGAAGATATTCTCGCGCGCTTTGATGCGGAGGGAGTCCCGTGCGCTCCCATCATTGATCGTTCTGAGTTGTTGGCGCACGAACAAGTGGTAGCTAACGGCTCCATCGAACGCCTTCAGTTCGACGCTTTCGGCGAGGTACGGCAGGCACGACATCCAGCGCGCTTTGACAAAACCCCGGCGCGTGTTCAACGTCCCGCACCGCGCTTGGGCGAGCACGGGCGTGAGGTTTTGACTGCGATTGGCTATAGCGAATCAGACATTGACGCGCTGGTGCAGGCGGGCGCTGTACTCGATTGATGGATCGGAAGATAAAACATTGAAAAAGAGCTGTGTCGTCATTGGCGCCGGTGCAGGAATTGGTGGTGCAGTCGGCAAGAAATTTGCGGCCGAGGGCTACCACGTTGCACTGTGTCGCCGGAGTAATGCCGATGGTCTCAGTGAGATGGTGGGGACGCTTCGCGCCAACGGGGGCTCCGCCAGTGGGCATTTATTAAATGCTGTTGAAGACGATGCCCTGGAAGACCTACTTCTGGAGGTCGAGGCTATGGCGCCCGTAGACACGGTTGTCTATAACCTTGGTGCCCAGATCGGAAACCGCTCGTTGCAGGAGACGCCGCTCAAGACCTTTGAATTGGGTTGGAAAATGGCCTGCTTGGGTTTATTTCGCGTGGCAAGGGTAGTGGTGCCTCTGATGGTGGCACGTGGTCATGGCACCATGTTGGTAACGTCCGCTACTGCGGCCGTCCGCGGCAATAGTGGACAACACTCCCACGCGGCAGCCATGGCGGGACGGAGAATGCTGTGCCAAACACTGAATGCCGAGTATGCGGCTCAGGGGTTGCACGTAGTGCACATTGTTATAGACGGTGCCGTTGATGCACCTGATACCCTCGGCAAAATGCTTGGCCCCGAGCGTTTCGAAGCTTTGCGGCGAACAAGAGGTGGAGAAAAAGACGGCCTCTTACTGCCAGAGAAGATTGCAGAAACCTACTTCCACCTCGCACAGCAACACCGTTCGGTTTGGACGCATGAGTTGGATTTGCGTTCATACTCTGACACACCATGGTGGAATCATGAGATCAACATCTGAGGGGTTCAGTGATTGCAAGCGTTGATTTGCTCGGCGGAACCCGCAATAGGCGGGCCTGGCGGTAAGTTCAGGAGACGATGCTGATGGTGTCAATAAAGCCCTCGGGTGCTTGTTGTGGCGCGACGATTACCGGTGTCAGGCTGGATCGCCCGTTACCTGAAGAAATGGTTGCTGAGATTCGAGCGCACTGGCTCGAGCACAAGGTAATCGCTTTCCCCGACCAGAAATTGACTCCAGATCAGCTGGTCAGCTTTAGCAAGCAGTTCGGCGATATCGGCGAAGATCCGTTTTTTGGCCATATCGATGAACATCCCCAAGTCGCCGCGATTCAACGCAATGCTGACGAGAAAACCACGATTTTCGCTGAGGTTTTTCACACCGACTGGAGCTTCATGCCGATTCCTCCTGCAGGCACTGCGCTTTACGGCATTACAATTCCACCCGTTGGCGGGAACACGCTATTTGCCGATCAGGTGTTGGCCTATGAGCAATTGCCAGAGAGTCTTAGGTCTAGAGTGGAGGGATTAACGGCGATTCACTCTGCGGCACTCGGTTACGCGCCTGATGGCGCTTACGGTGAGGCAGACCAGGAGAAGGGTCGGAGCATGAAAATCCTGCCCAGTGAAAAAGCATTGGCTACCTATCAGCATCCGTTGGTGCGCGAGCATCCGGAGACCGGGAAGAAGGCGCTGTTCTCTTCTGCGGCTTACATCAAAGGGTTCGTCGGTCTGGCGAAAGAGGAGAGCGACGCGCTACTGGGAGAGCTCTATGTGCATCAGAGCCAGTCGGCATTTATTTACTCTCATCGTTGGCAGGCTGATATGTTGGTGATGTGGGACAACCGCTCGTTGCTCCACGCGGCCACGGGCGGTTACGACGGCTATGATCGACTCCTTCATCGAACTACCATCGCCGATACGCGTTTTTGATCAGGAGGACAGCGGTGCAAACCCCGATTGAGTTTTTATTTGATTTCGCCAGCCCAAATGCTTACCTCTCCTATCACGTGCTCAAAGACGCAGCCGAACGGCATGACGCTGCACTGTCGCTTACGCCCGTCTTGCTCGGTGGCCTTTTTAAGCTGACGAACAACCAGGCGCCCATGCAGGCTTTCGCCGATGTGAAGGGGAAACTTGACTATGACATGTTAGAAACCCAGCGCTTTATCGCGGCCCATCGCCTGGATCGATTTCGCTTTAACCCGTATTTTCCCATAAACACGATTTCGCTCATGCGCGGCTTTATCGCTGCGCGACAAATGGGCGTTGAACAGCGCTACGTTGATGCGAATCTCGAGGCAATGTGGGAACAGGAGAAGAATATGGGGGACCCATCGGTGGCGCAGGCGGTCTGGTCTGCAGCGGGGCTAGATGCAGAAGCGTTGCTTCAAGCGATTCAAACGCAGTCGGTTAAAGATGCCTTGCTACACAATACTGAACAGGCTGCAGCGAGAGGTGCCTTTGGCGTGCCCACATTCTTTTTGGGTGATGATATGTTTTTTGGTAAAGAGCGCATCGTACAAATTGAAGCGATGATTCGTAGCTGAAACACCCTCTGCATATCTCATTACTGAGCGATTTCTTGCTCGACCCTATGCCGTTACGATTCGCATTACAGCACGCTGTGAAGTGCATCAAGCATGGCGTTGGGAGCCTCGACCATGATGGTATGACCAGCCCCCGGGAGTACTTTTACGTCAGGCGCGTGTATCGCCTCTTGTAACGCGCGGGTACCGCGAACAGGCGTCAGTCGGTCTTCTGCACCCAGAATCAGTAGCGTGGGGCAGCGCACCTTGGCGGCTTGTGCTACCCCAGCGGTGTACTCATTACACGCACGCATATCGTGGAACAGCACACCGGGCTTTGATCGCTCATAGAGTCTCAGTGTGTTGCCAATCATCCAGATTCCCGAGTTGCGATTACCGCCAAATTGGTGACGCTTGCTGAAGCCCCATTGGGTAAGCATATCGAAGGCGGCGTGATCATCTGCTTCGGCCGCATTGAGGATGGCATCAGACACCGGCATAGGAGAGGTTGTGCCAACCAGTGCAATTGCCCTGACGCGCTCGCTGTGCGAGGCGGCGCATTCCAGCGCAATGAGACTGCCCAAGCTGTGCCCCACGATTGCGGCGCCTGCAATGTCCAGTGCGTCCAGTACCGCGATCACCCAATTGGCCATTTCTTCTACTGTGGATAATGGGCTTCCCGTAGATCGCCCATGACCGGGCAGGTCGACTGAAACGACATTGTTGCCGTGTCGTGCAAAATGGCGACTCGCCAGTGTCCACACCGTATGGTCCATGCCAGAGCCGTGGATAAAAACCACAGTAGGCTTATCGGTCTCGATATCCCGAGAGTTGGTGTAGCAGTAAGCCGTCTCGCCGTTAACCTCAATGCGCATCAGCGACTACCTCCCGCTGCCTTGCCCGCCGCACGCAGGCCCTGCTTCAGGTCCGCTATCAGGTCTTTGGGATCTTCGAGGCCAATAGACAGGCGAATCGTGCCCTCGCCAATGCCGCCCGCGGCAAGGGCCTCGGCATCCATGCGGTGGTGGGTGGTGCTCGCCGGGTGAATGACCAATGATTTGGCGTCACCAATGTTGGCAAGGTGAGAGAACACGCTGAGCGCATCAACAAAGGCGATGCCTGCTTCACGTCCGCCTGCGAGATCAAAGCTAAATACGGCGCCGCAACCCTTGGGCAGCAGCGCTGTGGCGAGTGCTTGGTCGGGATGACCCTCGAGCTCGGGGTAGCCGACCCGCGTGACCTGCTCCTGTTCGAGCAAAAACGAAGTGATGACGCGGGTATTCTCGACGTGGCGGCTCATGCGCACGCTGAGCGTTTCGATGCCCTGCAAGATGTGAAAGGCCGAGGTCGGGGCCATACAGGCGCCAAAGTCACGAAGCCCCTCTTTGCGGGCCCGCTGAATCATAGC
>JAYPXQ010000038.1:0-682 GCA_038135595.1 Halieaceae bacterium | reverse complement strand
TGAAAATCAGGTTATGAAATCCTTCGTAAGGCTCTGACAAAGTTGGGAATTTCCCTGAGGCTTCCCAGTCAAACTGGCCGCTGTCGACGAGCAAGCCGCCAATGACAATGCCGTGCCCGCTCAGGAATTTGGTGGCGGAGTGCTGAATGATGTCAGCCCCCAGCTCAAACGGCTTGATCAGGTAGGGCGTGGTCGTGGTGGAGTCCACCATCAGGGGTAGGCCTGCGGCGTGCGCCACCTCAGCAATCGCGGGGATGTTCAGTACATCGAGGCTGGGGTTGCCCAGCGTCTCGCCGAATACCAGGCGCGTATTGTCCTGAATGGCATTGGCGAACGCCTGTGGATCACGGGGGTCTACAAAGGTAGTATCGATGCCAAAACGGGGCAGGGTATAGGCCAATAAGTTGTGGCTGCCGCCGTAGAGTGCAGCCGAAGCTACAATGTGTGACCCAGTCCCCATCAACGTAATGATGGCCAGATGCAGTGCGGCCTGCCCGCTGGCCGTAGCGATGGCGCCTACGCCGCCTTCAAGCGCTGCAATGCGCTCCTCGAGCACGGCGTTAGTGGGATTGCTGAGCCGAGAATACACGTGTCCCGCCCGCTCAATATTGAACAGAGACGCTGCGTAATCCGAATCGGGAAAGCAAAAGGATGCCGACTGGTAAATCGGCGTGGCTCTTGC
>JAYPXQ010000037.1:0-19866 GCA_038135595.1 Halieaceae bacterium | reverse complement strand
GGAAGAGGATGTCCTCGGTGGTTGGCGGGATACCCCAGAAAATACAGTGAGAACGCCATTTCAGCAAAATCCACTCGCTGATAAAGCGTCATGCCCAGTACCTGCAGATAAAAATCGAGTGATATCGCGGGGTCACGAACCCGCAGCATGGTTTGGTTGAGGACAAAACCCTCGGTTTCAGTGGCCTGGTTTGTCATATTCCTTACCCTTCGGAAGTATTGATAAACCAAACTAAGCGCGCATTGTTTGGAAGACAAGCGTAGGCTTTGCTGACGGTGCAAACCTATCTTGCTGTTAATGAAAATACGCCATAGTTGGCGAGAGGCCTCTTCTTACACTGGAACGAATGCGCTAGGTTAGTGAGTAAACAACAAAGGAGTGCATACCGTGAGCGAAGGATCTCTGGCCTTTAACCCCGAGTTTGATCCCGATGGTGCAGAGGGAGGCGTCGATACCAACCAGTTGCCTTGGCTGCCCCTCGATGGTGTCGCAGGGTTTTCGCTGAAGCCACTGCGCGCCAGCATGGAAAGCGGCATGTTTAGCCTGATCGTGCGACTCGAACAGGGGGCGGATCTCAGGCGTCTGTTATCCCTATCGGGAATGGATCTGCTCGTGCTCTCGGGTGCGTTGGACTATAGCGATGACGCCGGGACGAGTTGCCTGGAGCCCGGGATTTGGGGGTACCTCTCGGCCAATACCTGTATGGAACAACTCTCAGCTGTCGAAGCGTCGGAGTTATTAATTAATTGCTACGGGGCACTCGCCTTGCTGACGCCAGAGAGTCAGGTGCAGCGCTTGGTCACTAGCGCGGATATTCGCCAAATGGCACTGAGGGCGGGTATCAACATGGTGCCAAACACCTTGGCTGAGTGCATGATCGAGCGGGAACCCTACGTAGGAGAGGGGGCGCCGTTGGCCATTGCCGGGAAGAATTCGGGGCATTTGGTGGCGAGCTTGCTGACTGCCGTACCGGATACTTTTCAGCATCCCTACTTTATCGACTGTCGCGCGGTGCCCTGGGTGGTGAACCCGGACTTGCCTGATATCGGCCTTAAAGTGCTACGTGTGAGTCAGGAGACCGGCTACATCTCATTAATGGTTCGCCACAACGGCGTGGCTGCGCCCCACAATCACATAGGAGGGTCGGATTTTCTCGTCCTTGAAGGCGCGCTTGGCGTCCGTGCCGGTCCGCCTGAGGGATATGGGCCTGGTACCTGGTTCTATGAGCCCTCTGGTGCGCGCCACGACGCAACGCAGCGGGTTTCTGAGGATGACTTGATCTATACCGCCAACGTTTACGGCCCGTTGACCTTCGATACCGGCCCCGGCACCCCCATTGTCGCTGTGGTCAGTTGGATGGATTACGTTGCGCTGGCTGAGGCGGGCGGCATTCAGTTGGTGCCCAATACCTTTTCCAATGACAGTAGTTTGTTGGCGTGGGCGCCGATTGGGCAATCCGCGGCCTGACCGCGGGGCGGTGTAAGCACTCGCCCGCTATGAATGAGTTGGCATCCTCGCCAAGGACGCCACGGCCCCTGTAGCACCTCAATGCGCCGGGTTCGCGTTGGCGCTGATATGGCGCGCTCTTCAATCTCACCTTGATGACACACCGGTGCTCGCCGGCGTCCGCTGCGTTTTGCCGCGTAGCCGGTCGACGCGCGGTCAGCCTAGTGCGCGTTTTCGAATGCTTTGGGATAGCGTCCCAGTAGCAGTATCAGGACGACAGACACTAGGAAGAGTCCCGACGCAATAGAGTAGCCAATATCGTAGCTGCCGGTCGCGTCGTACACCGAGGCGAAGATCATGGGCGCTGTGCCGGAGCAGACGGCCAGCGTTGCATACAGAATCGAGTAGATTTTCGCGTAATGCGCCAACCCGAAATATCGCGCCGCGAGGAACGCCATCAGGTCCAGTTCGGCGCCTGCGGCAAATCCGATCAGGAAGGCGGCGAGTGCTGCGACTTCGAGGCTTTGTTGGCCGTGGAGCAGCGTCGCACCCACTGCGGGTATGGCGAGGCAGAAAGCGGCGACGCCTGGCGCCCAAAAACGGTCCACCAGATAACCGACGACTACGCGGCCGATAATGATTGAAATACCAAAGACGCCTTGCACTGAGGCGGCTTGCTCGCGACTGAGGCCGTCATCGGTCAGTGAAGGCAGCAAATTGGGGCCGATACCCGAAAATCCTTGGTAAGCAAATAGGATCGAGAGTAATAACACCCAGAAGCGATAGCCTCTGACAGCCTCGCCCAGCGTCAGACCCGTTTGAATAGCGCTGGTCGCTTCGTTATCAACAGAATCTTCGGCCTGAGTGTGCGCCTCCAGTGGTCTGAACAGAAGGTACAGTGTCGGCCACGCCAGTAAGATCGGTACCAACGCTAAGCCCATATAGGCGCCACGCCATCCGTAGTTATCAGTGAGCCAAACGGTGTAGTGCGGGGCAATCGAGGCGCAGATGCCTGTGCCCGTGAGGGCGAGCCCGAGCGCCAGTCCCCGGCGCTTGAAGAAACTGGTAGCGATGGCGCGCGTCCACGTGACCGGGATCGTGCCAGCGCCCAATAACGCCATCATCCCGTAGGCCAGGAAGAGCATCCACAGCTCCCCTTGTAACTGGGAGGCAGTGAATAATCCCAGAGACAAACCGAGCATTGAGGGTAGGGCGACGCGCCGGGGGCCGTATTTGTCGTTTAACCAGCCGATGACCGGTGAAGTCAGTGCGCCGAGGCCCGAGCTGAACAGGATTGCCGCTTGAAATTGCGCCCGACTCCAGCCGAACTCTTCCGTGACAGGGGCGACGAGCGCGCCGATCGAGTAATAGGGCAGCACAAACGAGCTGCTGATGATGCCGATGCAGGTCGCCATGATGAGCGGCCAGCGCTGGGCTAATTCTCGCTCGGAAGATGTCATACTATGTGCTCACCCGGAGCAGCCGCTTGGCATTGTCCGCCATGGTATCAGCCAGCGAGACATCAATATCATGGGTCATTGCATGCTCGTCCCAGCCCGAAAAATTGGTGCCAAGCAGTAGCCTTTCGGTCCCCATGATCTCGATCACCCAATTCAGCACTCTAGGGTCATGAACGTGAGTATCGAACCACAACTTTCTCAGCGACTCCTCGAACGCGCCCTCGTAGCGCAGATGCTCGGGTACCCAGGGGCGTTTAGTGCAGGCGCGATTAAAGCGTCCCACCAATGACGTCATGGTGCCGCCCGCATGACTGAGGCAAATATCGAGTTTGGGATGACGGTGCAGCACGCCGCCGAAAATGAGCGTCGCCACCGCAATCGACTCCTGCGCGGCAAAACCGGTAAGCAAATCGAGGTCGAACTGTTTCAGATTGGGGTCCCCCGCTGGGCCATCGATTCCCGCGGGGGCCGGATGCATCATGAGGGGTACGTTGAGCGCTGCCACCTTTTCATAAAATGCATCCAAGCTGGGGTCATTTAGCGGCTTACCAATATCGGTACCGATGTAGGCGCCCAACAGACCGAGTTCGGTCATCGCGCGCTCCAGCTCGTCGCAGGCGGCAGGAACATCTTGCATGGGGAGCGCGGCAAAGCCGGCCAGTCGGGTTGGGAAAGCGTCGACCATCGCCGCCAGTGCATTGTTGTGCTCTCGGCAGAAAGAGATCGCGTCGCCGGGTGCAATGTGATGGAAATAGGTTAGCGGGTTAGGAGAGACGACTTGGAAATCAATGCCGGCGGTATCCATATTGCGGATTCTAATCTCGGCTTCCATAAAGGGGCTGCCTTCATAGCGCACGCCATCAAGTCGGTAATTGCCCACGCGAAACCACGGTTGACCCGACGTGGTGTAACCGATTTCGGGGCCATGTTCCCCAGCGGTCCCCATCGAACCCGCCAGCACTGCGTGCGCGTGAATGTCGATGGATCTTGCGGCTACCAGCGCGTGCTTGTCGCTCATGAGGATCCTTTCGCGTTCTGAATTAAGGGAGGTGCGTCGTTCGAATCATTCTTCGGGTGCGACCACCAGAGGCATGCCGTCAAGATGGGGGCCGATCTCAAGCTGGCAGCTGAGCCTAGATCGCTCTGGGTCGTAGTGTTCTGCGTACTGCAAGAGCATCAGTTCAGCCTGATCTCGATCCGGGAGCTTCTCCATCCACGCGGGGTCTACCAATACATGGCAGGTCGCGCAGGAGGTGCACCCACCGCAGATAGCCTCAACGCCAATGTCCTCGTCGTAGAGCATCTGCATCAGGGTCTGATGCCCTGCACCTTGTGCCACGATTCGCTCTTCACCCTCGCGCGTGGTGACCTTTACGCTGATGCCGTCACTCATGAGTTGTTCTCTCCTCTCTTGTTAATCACGGGGTCGCCAGTGATGCCCAGGCCCAGTCCACCGTCGATGTCGATCATGGCGCCGGTGACCCACTCGGCACACACCAGATAGGCCATGGCCTCGGCAATTTCCGCGGTGGTCCCAATGCGGCCCAGGGCGTGCAAGTCTGACATCCCCTCGAGTCTTTGTAACGCCGTTGCATCATCCATCAAGCCGGCGCGCTGATTAATTTCTGTGAATACAGCGCCGGGCAGAAGGCAGTTTACGCGGATCTTTTGCGCGCCGAGTTCTGCCGCCAACACGCGCGTGAGTCCTTGTACGGCTGCCTTGGTAGCGGCATAGGCCGAAGCGCCCGGAAATGCCCGTCGAGTATGGATAGATCCGACAAAGATGACGGCGCCCTCGGTGTTGGCCAAATGCGAGGTACAAAGCCCGGTGAGTAGCATGGCCGAGATGACGTTGCTATTGAAAATGTCCTGCAAGGCCGATTCCTCGAGCTCGGTAATCATGCCGCGATACATATTGCCGGCGTTGTTGATCAGTGCGTCAAGTTTGCCGCCGTGCGCCAGCGCTGCATCGATGAGCTTTTGCCGATCCGCCGCCACAGTAATATCGGCGGCGACGCCGCGGCAGGCGGATCCCAGCTCGCGCGCGGCGGCTTCAATTTTATCGGCTCGGCGACCACAGATCGTGACCCGGGCACCCCGCTCGACACAGTAGCGTGCTGTGCCGAGGCCGATGCCCGAGCCCCCGCCGGTGATGAGCAGGGACATGCCCTCAAGCGATTTCATAGGGTGACCTCACTGGTTAGTGCCCAACGAACCATCTCTCGGAGCGCATTAGCGTGATCGGGCTGAAGGAGGGATTCACGGTCGTGTCCGAGTGCGTCGTATACCACCCGCCCTCCAGTGTGTTGGTGGCGCCACATCACGGGTTGAGGCTTGGGCATAGCCGCACTCGTTGCGCTCGCCAGCACCTCAGTCTCGGGCGATAGCGACAGATCGGTATAGAGCTCGTCAAACACGTTGAAGGACCGCGGACTTAGGAGCGGGTTGTCCGGAGAGGGCGTCACCGTCACGGCTTCCGGTTGCGGGTGCCAGCTGGTCCCCCAAATCCAGTGCCCCCCCAGTAATGTTGTCCACTCAGGCCAATCTGAAAAGCAAATGCTGGCAGTGTGAAGCCCAAGTAAGGCGCCACCCTCTGCAAGATAAGTCTTGAGTGCCGCTCTGGCGGTGGAGGAGGGCGAGTAAGCTTCTACCTCACGATAGGGGTCATACTTTTCACCAATCATTTCCCAGCGTAAGGCATTCACTGTGACCAGGTCGACGGGGCTATCGGTAAGGCTGGCCAAGCCGGCCTCCATATCCGGTTCAATACGCGAGGTGATACCCAGAGGCGCAAGCACGGCTGCGAGCGCCTTGCCCGAGGCGTCAAAGTCGTGAAAGATCCCCCCGGTTAGGATGAGCTGTGTGTACTCCCGATTCATTCGCGGGGGAGATGCGCCATGACGCTGGTTGACACGCCGCCGTCGACGACCAGTTCGTGCCCCGAGATGTATTTTGCACCTTCCGAATCGAGAAAGAGCACCGCTTCAGCAATATCAGCCGCTTCCCCGAGGCAGCGCAAAGGCACACCGCCGCCGCGCACGGCGCGGACCTTGGGATTTTCAAAAATGGGTTTAGACATGCCCGCGTCGATCATCCCGGGGGCGATCGCGTTGACGCGAATCCCCTTTGGGCCCCACTCGATAGCCATTGCCTGGGTCATATTGGCCATGGCGGCTTTGGTCGGCCCGTAGAGCCCGACTCCGGGGGCCGGATGGATCCCATTGATCGAAGTAAAGTTGATGATATGTCCCGAGCCCCGCTCGATCATAGCGGGCGCAATGGTTTTGGCGCAGAAGCAGCTACCCAGCAGGTTGACGTTGACGACATCGATGTAATCTTGGAAAGACTGCTCTTCCATGGCGCCAAAGCGCACGATGCCAGCGTTGTTGACCAGTAAGTCGGGCGTCTCGCCAAAGGTGCTAAATGCCGAAGCAACCTGCTCGGGTGAGGTGACGTCTGCCTCGATGCCAACGGCGTTGGGGATTTGCGCGGCGGCACTGGCCACGCGTTCAGCGCCCAGATCGAACAGGCCGATGCGGTAACCTGCCTCGCTCAGGCGGCGGGCAACGTCTAGGCCGAGCCCGGCGGCACCTCCGGTGATGACTGCTGTTCTCACGATGTTAGTCCTTGGTTGTTATCAGTTCTTATTTGGTTGTTCTTATGAGCGATGGGGTCTTGTTGTCTCCCGCCGCGTGGGGGAGGAATGGGCCTGACCCCAGACCGCTTCGGTGACACAGGTAGTCACTGCGAGGAAAGCCCCATGGATCTGACGAGCGCCTTGGTAAGGATGCGTTCGGAGTACTCGCCGACCCGCCAGCCAGGTAACTGCCAATCACTCGGGAGCGGTGTCGAAGTGTCCACGACACGACCGTCCTTAATGATGTGGCGAAACCGCTCCGGATCGCCCAGCTGGGTAATGGTCTTTTCCGGCTCGCCATCAAAGACCAGAATATCGGCGAGGTAGTCGGGCTTGATGCAGCCCAGCTCACCTTCGCGCTTTAGTGCCCGCGCACCCTGTTCGGTTGCGCTGTTAATGGCTTGCATCGGCGTCATGCCCAGATCCTCAACAAACACCTGAAGCTCGCGATAGTGCCAGTCGCCGTAGGGCGTGAGGCTAAAACCGCTTTCACTGCCGGTTAGGAAGGGCACGCCCGCGTCAAACGCCGCCCTGAGTGTTGCGACACTCTCGGTGATTTCAGCGCGGAATACCTCGCGCAAGCTCTCGTCCGAGCCGATGGCGGCGCCAAAATCGGCGAGGTTGGCTTGAAACGTGAAAGTTGGCACCAAGGGTACTTTTCGATCGACAACGGCTTTTAAGGCTTCGTCGTCCATGTAGGTCGCGTGCAGGATCATGTCGAACCCGGCGAGCGCAGCATCACGGGTGCTGGTTGCATTGCGGCAGTGTCCGACTACCGGGATGCCGAATTGGTGAGCGGTGTCACACACCAGTTTCAGTTCATCGAGAGTCCAAGTGGATATTTCTCCCGTTTCCTTTCCCGGGCGAATCGGCAGACCGCTAACGTGTACTTTAATCCAGTCGACGCCCATTTTTATTTGCTTGTGGATCTCCCGCACGATTTCGTCGGGGGTATGAACGATCCGCGCGTATCCGCGGGTGCCTTCATCGGGAAGTAAGCGGGCGGCGGTGCCGCCAATGCAATTGATCAGTACATTGCCCCCTGTGGTCATTCGTGGACCCTCGATGACGCCACCTTCAATGGCATCACGCAGATCCACACCCACATCAAAGACGCAGTCGGCGTCGAAAAAGCTGGTAAAGCCCGCGCGCAACACCTTTTGCGCGTTAACTCCCGCGACAAGTGCCGCCAAGCCGTAGCGCCTGTGGAAAAATAGCTCGTCGTTGCTGTTGGGCTGATCAAAACTGATATGGCAGTGGCTGTCGATCATGCCGGGCATGACTCGGCAGCCGGTAGCGTCTATTTCACTGAGCGCGATTTCAGGGTCGCAGCTCGCTCGGGCATCTGGGCCGACGGCGACAATCCGATTTCCCTTAATCAGAACGTCCCCTGCAAAGGGGTCGGCGCCTGTGCCGTCGATCAGGGTGCCCCCTGAAATCAGTGTTTGTGTCTGGCTCATAGGCGCTGCTCCTCAGCGAGCGTGCTCGGATGAAAGTCGGCGTGGGATGTTTTATTGAGCGCGATAAAGCGCATTAGGGCGTCTCCCTGTTCGAGGGTATGGCGCTTAATGAGATCACGGGCACTATCGGCATCCCCGGCAAAGATAGCCGAAATGATAGCGTCGTGGTCTGTTTGGTTTCGCTGTAACCGCCCGGGGGCCACCACCTGGAAGCGTCGGTAAGGCAATACGCGCAGGGCGAGCCATTCGGTTGTGTCGATCAGCACCTTGTTGTGGCAGCCCCGAACGATGCACTGATGGAACGCACTCCCCAGTTTCGCGTAGACATTGGGGTCACCGTTGGTGCTCAGGTTTTCTGCGGCGGCTGTGTGAATGCTCAGCAATTCTTCGCGCTCTTCGGCAAGCATGCGGCTACTACTGAGAAAGGCTGCGGACCCCTCGAGTTCGGCGAGCGCTTCAAAGAGTTCCAGTAACGTGCCGGCGTCCAGATTGGCGACCACCGCTCGACGATGTGCTGTTTTTGAGACCAAGCCTGCCTGCACCAACTGAGTGATCGCCTCTCGAACTGGCGTACGTGACACGCCAAACCGGTTGGCAAGTCGACCTTCTTCCAACGACGAGCCCGGCGCCAGCACGCCATTATAAATATCGCTCTCGATGGCCAGCCGAATCGTGTCAGCTTGTGTGGACTCTGGCTGGCTCATGACATGTGCTCCTGCGCTTCCATGGTGCCGATCAACAACGGGTAGGTGCCCCAATTCGGACGCTCGGTGCCGCCATCAGCCTGGGGCTCAGATTCAGGATCACGGCGAGCGTGATGCGTCAGTAGGCTCTTCAGAAGATTGGTAAGCGTGCCGAGGTGCGCGGGTTGCTCTCCGTCACTCGATTGGCCAAGGCCGCCAGCAATGTCGCGCCCGAAACAGGTGTGAATACCAATGCCAAAGGTCAAGCCAAAGGGCGGGATGCGCCCGGTAATGTTGCGGTGTGGGTTGAAGCGGTCGGCGTCATCACCGAACAGTGTGGTCTCGAGATTAGCCGACATGAGATCGATGGTGACGCTGTCCCCCGTCTTTACGGCTGTACCGTCAGGTAGCTCGAAGTCTTCCGCGGCTTGCCGCCATGCCACCGGACTCGCCGGGTGCAGGCGCAGACTTTCGTGAACGCATCGTTGTATGAAATCGTCATCGGTCAGCAAGCGCTGCCTGTCCTCCGGGTGCGCGCGGCACCACTGGTCTACCTCATGGAAGGTATGGGTCAGTGCGTTGGCTGAGCTGTGGGAGCCCGCTTGCATAAAAAAGGCGACCTCTCGCAAGATCATGTCATCGTCCAGATCCTGCTCGTTGCGATTCGCCAGCAGCACCGTGAGAATGTCTCGAGGTGCGTCGTCTTCCTGACGCTCGCCCGAGCTGATTTGCGCGAGGAGATCCTCGCGTCGCTGCATGGAGGGCTTAAGGAACTGCGCGTTGAAGGCGGCCAGCGCCTCGGCGACCTCTCCCCGAACCTCGGCCTTGTCACGCGTGGAATGAAAAAGCGTGGCGCCCTCACTGAATTTCCTCGTGAAGCCCACCAATGCATCGGTCTCCTCCGCTGACCCTTCGGGCCGATCAATGCCCGCGATGTCCGCACTCAGGTTAATGTTGACCCTGAAGCCTAATGCGGGAAGGTCCATCCGCCCTCGCTCGAGGTAGGGCGCTAGGGTTTGTGCCAATGTGGTGGGATAGACTTCGCGCTCGTAATAGCGAGCGAAATCGCGGCGAAACAGCTTCCATTCAATGGCGCGGCGGCAGGTATGCGCCTCGCCGTGGAGGGTGAGTAATACGCGCTCCATGAGGACGCTGCATTCGCTGTACATCGATTGCACTAGGCGGCGATCACAGAGCGCGGCGTGCGCGTTGTGATATCCGGTGACCAGGGCGGGTGCCAGCATATCGTTAAAACAGCACCGGATAGCTGGCCCAGACGTCGCGCTCCGACGCCTCAATTTTTTGCGGTGCCTGTTCAGGGTTGGGCCGCATCCCGCGCTCAATCAGTTCCTTGATGATGAGGGTAACGGTGCCGAACTGGTGGTTATCAGGCTTGGGCGCTTCGCCATCACGTAGCAATGTGCCTGCAACGAGGTTCATTCCTAGGCAAACGTGCATACCGCCGCCAAAGGACATGCCCGCGCGACTGGTGCGGCCCTCCACCTGCCGTAGCGGGTTGAATTCACTGGCGTCTTCGCCAAACACCTCCGGGTCGCGATTGGCGTTTTGCAGATCGATGACGACCTTATCGCCAGCGGGCACAACGGTGCCGTCAGCCAAACTGACGGAGGCCTCGGCCCGGCGCCATGCTTCCGGGCTGGAGGGGTGTAGCCGCATGCTCTCAAGCACAAATCGCTGCAGTTGATGGGCGTCTTTCACAACGTCGGCGGGCGAAGATGCTTGCCGCTGACACCAGCTGAAGAGTTCATGTGTGGCATGAACCAGCGTGTGTACCGAAGTATGCGACGCTGCCAGATAGAAAAACGCGACCTCCCTCACCATGAGTTCATCAGGCATGCCGAGGTCGTCGTTGTGCATGAGAAGAATGGTGAGAATATCTCGGGGTAGCGCCTCATCGCTGATCTTGCCCTCGCGATAGTCGTTGATGAGCGCCAAGCGTCGGGTCCGTGATGGTAGGAAAAACCGCTCGCGGAATTCGTCGATGGCGTCGCGTATTTCCTGAAAAATGGGCTCGCGGTCACCCTTGTATTGACCAATGGTGGCCGCTTGCCCCAGCTGGATGAGCAGTCGGTGTTGCGCATCGGCTTCTTCGACCGTGCCATCAATGCGATCGATGCCGGCAAAGGATAGCGACAGGTGCACCATAATGCGGTAGCCCAGCTCTTTGAGGTCGGCAGACTCACCTGAGAGGAACTGATCGAGGGTGTCGCGCAGTAGTCCCGGGAAAACGTCGTTCTCGTAAACTCTGAAAAAGTTGCGCCTGAATAACTGGCTTTCTACGGAACGTCTTTGGCGATGCTCGTCACCGTGGAGGGTGACCAGCACTTTGTCCATGAGTATTTTGCCGTCGTCGTAGAGCGATTGTTTGAGATCGGTGAGACGCAGGGCATGTTCGACCTCGTAGTAGCGGCTGACTCGATGAATTTCCATTATCGACTCCATGTTCGTAGCGGGAGGTGAAATCTACTGACCCTGCAAAGGGGCATATATGTATACATTACGCACGAAAGTGTACACACTTTAGGCGGTGATGTCTCAGTGAGGGGGCCACGCCCGGCGTCTCGATTTGGCGAAGGATTAGCGACTTGCGGCTTTCACAATGCGCATAGCGATGTCATATTGCAGGGAAAGCCGATGTTCAGAGGCAAAGATCATGAAACTGACCGTCAACGGAAAAAATTTCGATATTGGTGCTGAGGCCGATACACCTCTTTTGTGGGTGTTGCGCGATGAGCTGAACCTAACGGGAACCAAGTTTGGGTGCGGTATCGCCCAGTGTGGCGCCTGTACCGTGCACTTGAATGGGCGGGCGATTCGGTCCTGTGTTACCCCGGTATCTGCCGTTGTGGGGCAATCGGTTGAGACCATTGAGGGGCAAGCCCGAGAGGGTCAACTGTCTGCGGTCCAGCGGGCCTGGCTGGAGAGCGATGTCGCACAGTGCGGGTACTGCCAATCTGGGCAGATTATGGCTGCCACGGCATTACTCACTGAGAATGCCGAACCCAGTGACGCAGAGATCGATGCCGCCATGGCCGGCAATGTTTGTCGATGCGGTACTTATCCCCGGATTCGCGCCGCCGTTCACCTCGCCGCCACTTATTTGCAGGAGTCCGCGTCATGAGTGAGTCGACTTCACAAATGCAGCTCAATCGTCGCCAATTTGTGCAGGCGGGTGGGGCGCTCTTTTTTGCAGCTCAGTGCCCCATGGCTTTTTCGGAGAAGGTGCGTGCCCAGTCAGCGAGCGCCATGATGAACAGTTTTGTGCGAATAGGGCCTGACAACGTGATCACCATGCTCGCAAATCACTCCGAGTTTGGTAATGGTGCGTACACGGTGATGAGCATGATGCTCGCCGAAGAATTAGATGTGGATTACCAGGCCATTGAGCTTGAGGCCGCGCCTACCACGCCAGATTACTATTCACCCCTGTTTCGGGAGTATTTAACGGCGGGCTCGGTAACAACCGGTAGTTCCTGGTTACCTATGCGCACAGCGGGTGCCAAAGCGCGCGCGATGTTGTTGGAGGCTGCTGCTGCATCGTGGCAGGTTGACGTCGCTGAGCTCACAACACGCAACGGCGTGGTGTATCACGATGGCTCGGAGCGAAATAGCACTTACGGCGCGTTGCTGGATGCAATTGCAGCGTTTGATATTCAGCCCCCCGAGTCGGTGCGGCTCAAGGATCCCAGCGAGTTCAAGATTCTCGGCAAGCCCACACACCGCTACGAAGGGCCGGGTAAGGTCGATGGAAGCGCTGCATTTGGCATCGATCTGAAGTTGCCTGGGATGCTGGTGGGCGCTATCGCACGGCCCCCGGTATACGGCGGCAAGGTCATTGATTTTGATGCAACCGAAGCGCTGGCGATGCCGGGTGTGGTGAAGGTCAAGCAAATACGCGCCGGTGTAGTGGTGTTGGCGGACACCTACTGGCGGGCACAGAAGGCGCGCGCCAAGCTCAAGATCAACTGGGACTCTGGCGCGAACCACGTGGTCTCAACGGAGCAGTTTTACAGCGACTACCGAGAACTGGCCGAACAGCCGGGCATGCTTGCGGAGGATATCGGTGATGCACTTGGCGTTTTGGCGCAGTCTGATGAGGTAGTAGAAGCGACTTATGAATTGCCGCTACTGGCACACGCCACGATGGAACCGCTGAACTGCGTAGCTCAGGTCGAGGGTGACACCTGTACCGTTTGGAGTGGCACCCAATATCAGTCCAATGATCAGGAGGTCATCTCTCGGTTTCTGGGCATACCCCAGCAGAATGTCACGATCAATCGACCCTTGATGGGTGGCAGTTTTGGCCGTCGCTCGAGCAAAGCGGCGGACTTCACCGTCGAGGCGGTAGAAGCGGCAATGGGTGAGAGTGTTCCAGTGCAGATTATTTGGTCTCGTGAGGAGGATATTCGCAGTGGACACTACCGTCCGCTGTTTGTGCACAAGATGCGTGGCTGTGTCGATGAGGAGGGCATGCCGAAGGCTTGGCATCAGGTAGCGGTAGGGCAATCGCTGATGCAAGGTACCAAGCATGACCCTGTCTATATGGTGCGAGGCATGGATATCTATTCATTGGATGGTTGCCTGCAGGAGCCCTTCGGCGTCTTCCCTTACGGAACGTCTTATCAAATTCCCAACCATCGCGTGGAGAGTCACAATGCGCCAAGAGTCGGCATCGTGCCGCAGGAGTGGCGGTCAGTGGGGCACACCCACACCGGTATTGCCTACGAGTGCTTTTTAGATGAGTTGGCTCAGAAGGGCGGTATTGATCCCTTGGGGCTCAGATTGCGCCTCAGTAAAGACCACGCGCGGATGAACCGAGTCTTAAAGGTTCTGAGAGAGAAAAGTCAGTGGGACCAGCCGTTGGCCCCCGGTCGCGGCCGGGGCGTTGCCGCGCGCATTTACTCGGTCTCACCCATTGCTCAGGCGGTGGAGGTCACCGTGGCCGATAACGGTGACTTTACCGTAGACCGTGTTGTGTGCGTGCTCGACTGTGGTTTTGCCGTGAATCCGCTGGGCATCGAGGGTCAGGTAGAGGGCGGACTTGCCTTTGGCCTAGGCGGCGCAGCCTTCGGTAATATCGATATCGTTAATGGCGAAGTGCAACAGAGTAATTTTCATAACTATCCTGTGATGCGGCTGCCGCAGATGCCAAAAGTCGAGGTGCATATCCTGCCCAGCGAAGAGCCGCCTACAGGTGTAGGTGAGCAGGCAACCACGCCCATTGCGCCGGCAGTTGCCAACGCGCTATTTAACGCGACCGGTCGCCGGGTGCGCCGGTTCCCCCTGTCGAGTCAGGGATTCAATCTAGTCTGAGGTGAGGCGGGACGATGGCGCTGGAACATATGGTATGGCTTAGGCCAAAGGCCGGGACGAGTGAGGCCCAGATGGAGGCGATTGTGGCGTCCATTCGAGCCCTGACACACATTCCGGGCGTCATCGCCATCTCCGCGGGACGCAACATTACTGACCGGGCCAATGGCGCAACCCATGGCGTATTGGTCACGCTGGAAAGTGCCGAGGATCTGCCGCCTTATCTCGCTCACCCCGATCACCAGGCCGTCGGTGTGGATTTGCGCGAGCATTGCGACGTGCTCGCGCTGGATTACGAACGCTAGTGTGTCAGCGCGCTGACCTCACCCTTACTCGCGGGAGCGAAGACTAGCAGCGCGTTGCCGGCTTCGTGGTTGTAGAGGCCGTAACCTGAATTGATGACCATGTGTCCATCGCCGATTGCTGGACCGGAGCCACTCATACCCCCGCCCTTGGCGACCACACCATTGGTACCAGTGACTGGTTCAGTGGTGTCATAAGACCAGATGATGTCTCCGTTTTCGGCGTCGTAAATTCGGATAACGCCGTCCAGATGTCCGGCCACCACGGCGCCATCAATCGCCGTCACGGCGGCGGAAATGCCCGGGTCACAAAAAGGACGGCCTTCGCCGCAGACATTGTCTTGAACGTGACTCCACAGGATCTCACCCGTCGCTGCATCAACCGCAGAAATTCCCGGGCGTGCCGTCTTGGGGTCAAGCCATTCGCCGTTTCGGGTATCGTTCATGTCGTTGATCGGGACGAACACGGTGGTGCCAGCAGCGGCCATACCGAAGTGCACGCCGCCCTGAATACTGCCGCGCCCGAGTCTCACTTCCCAGGCTTTCGTTTGTCCCGTCTCCCAATCGAGCGCGAATACTCGGCCATCTTTCTGCCCGGCGACGACCCGTGTCTCACCATTACCCACATCGATTAACAGTGGGCTCGATGCCTGATCATAGTCGGGGCCGTCTTCATCGGGGCAGTTCGGGTTGTCTGCCATCATGCAGGCGACATTCCACGCATCCCCCGGAAATGTTTGCCTCGACCAGAGTCGCTCTCCGGTGTCCAGCCTGACGGCGATGACGGCGTCACTGTTGCTGTCGGCGGGAGAAGAGTAATTTTCACCGGTGCCAAAGATGAGTACGTTCTTTTCCTCGTCAATGGTGGGACTCGTCCAGACGGGCGCACCCGACGGCCCCAACATATCGGTGCCTATTGCCGTGGTTCCGACAGAAGCCGGCGGGTTCGGGATGGCGTAGCTGTCCCACAACACACTGCCATCGTTACCATCCACGGCCACGACATGGCCTCTGAAAGTGCAGCATGCGTATTCCGGATTTGCCGCCGTGACCACCTCAAGTGAGGACACCGGCACATACAGGTTTCCCCCAGAAAAAGCCGGCGTGCCGGTCAGCGTGGCGCTGTGATGTTCGTCGGGGCTGGTCTGCCAGACGAGTTCGCCGGAGACAGCGTCAACCGCGTAAAGGTTGGCGATGATGTCACCGAAGTAGGCTGTGGGGATGGCATCGGGGCCGCGTTTACCTAGCGTAATGCCGGTCCTGACTTCCGCGCGCGCGGCAAAGGTCCAGCGCACACATCCGGTCTCAAGATCGAAGGCATAGACAGTGCCATCCTGACTCCCCACAAAGACCGCGCCCATAGCGATACTGGGTTGTGATCGAGCCCGCGTTGACGCGGGGAAGCCGAAGCTCCATTTGAGGGTCAGATCGGTTGCGCCGTCTCGGCCGAAACCGGCGACGTCTGATGGAACATATCGCTGGGTATTGTGCCCCCAGCCAGTGAGGCGGGATTCATCTAGCGCAGTGAAGGTGGTGGCCGCGTCTGAGCACCACGCCACATCTGGAGCGGCATTCGGATCTCCGAGCCGCATTTGGGTGATGTACTCGACCACATGCTGCTTATCGGCATCAGATAAGTGCGCTGCCTGACTTTGCATGATGCCTTCGGTCAGAGACCGGTACAGCACTTGCGGTGACATCAGCTCTAGCCAGGTAGTATGGGGCGCTTTATAAACCTGAGCCTCGTGACAGCCGGCGCAGTTTTCAATGTAGAGGGCCTTGCCGGGGAGGGCATCGCGGTCTCCAAGGTCTCCCACCCAGGCGTATTGTTCGTCCATCGACCCCAAAGTGGATGCTTCTTGTGCCGAGTCGATGGCCTCTTCTGATTGACAGCTCAGCAAGACCGCCGTCACTGCAATCACTGCCGCTCGCCCCAGTGGCTTATTCATTAATGTCGCCCCCATTACCGATCTCTCTTGTCGTGTTTTACCAGATCATAATAGCTTCTGGACACTAATGGTACGGACATTAGGCGGGGCGGTGCCGCAACGGCCGACCTGCTGAAATAGCTACGGTGGCGGCTATGGCTAAAGCTCGCGATGGTGAGACATTGGGGCCAGGGTCAGGGTGGCTCGTCGACGAGGAGAAAGCGCGATGTCCCGGGAAAATTTATGGTTGGTCAAGTGTACGGACCGTGACGGTGACGATGTTAATGACCTGAGACAGCAGCATATGGCCGGACATCTGGCGCATATAGAAGCGATTGTTGATCACCTCGCTATGGCGGGGCCACTGAAAGATCATGCAGGGGAGCGAATCATAGGAAGTCTTCTTGCGTATCGCACCGATGATTTGGGTCAGGCGCAAGCCTGGCTCGAGGCCGACCCCCATGCCCGATGTGGTATTTGGGAGTCGGTGGAGTGGACGCGGCTGGTGCTGGCTGCCGGCGCCCTAGCGGGTGGCGTGACCTGGTAGGTGCGCGCGGGTCCACTGGCGCATTTGCGCCGCCCGCGAGGCAGGCGACACTGCTGATCAGTCTAACGGCGCATATGGCGTCGCCTTAGCCAGGCGATACCCAGTATTCCGACGGCCAATAGTAGCCCGTGGGGCAAGGTTGGCACGGGCACGGAAATATCAGCCAACGCAGCGGTAAAAAGAACCCACGCCTGATCGGTGGCACTGACAGAACGGCTATCAGACCTCGACAGCCCCGCGGCTTGGGCGATAACGGTAACGACGTTGTTGTGCACCCGGGGGCGCACGTTAGGATTCACTGCTTTATCGAAACGACATTCGGCCGAGGTGCCGGAGGCAATGGTAATCGGTGTCGTGCAAGTTCCCACGCCGGTGAGATCGCCAAAGACAGAATCCGTCAGTTCCAGGATCTCTACAGAAAAATCGTTGTTGTTGCTGACTTCAACGGTGAAGGTGATTTCGGCCCCCGGGTCGATCAACGTCTGCGACGGGGTCTTGGACACCGTGATATCAAGGGGTACGCCTTCAAACAGCACGGCTGCCGTATCGAAGCCGATGACTGCGGTGTCCGAATCTTCTCCGGTGCCCACTGCGATAACGGTGTCCCGCTCAATACTCCCGATTGCACCGGTCAGCGTCTCAGTAAATGAGCAGCGATATTGATCGCCCGCTGCAATTTCGAGCGGGGCGGCCAAGCTAATTTCCGCGCACGTCCCGCGGGCGCTGAGGTTGCCGTGAACGTCGTCGTTTAGCCCATCGATAAGCACGGACTCGGAAAGCGAGGCATTAATGACTTCCACCGAGAAAACCACATTACCTCCCGTGGTGGGAACGCGATCGGGTATCGCTCGCTTTACCACCTCTATGATCGGCGCGGGTTGCGTGGCCGAGCCCTGGGGCACGAATTGTACTTCCGCGGTTGCGCTGGCTGAGACGGCGGAGCCATCGTCAGCGGTCCCGGCTGCGGTGACCGTATCGGGGAAGTAGCTGATTTCAGTGGGTAGAGGCTCGTTGGCTTCGGGGACAATGCCAGAAAAGGTGCATTCGATAGTTGATCCCGCGGGCGGCAAACTGAGCGCCAATGGCGGACCGACCAAGACTTCGCCGCAGTCGAGACCCAGCGCGGTGATATCACCATGGTAGCTATCGACGAGTGACGTGATGGTAATGGTTTTCGCGGGAGAGTGATTCTCAACTACTAACTCATAGGTCACCGCGGTGCGGTCCTGGATCACTGCCGGCCTCGGCAGTTTTTTCATGGTGAGAACAGCAGGGGTCTCCCTGAAGGTCACCACCGCCGTATCGGTATCACTGACTTGTTGGCCATCGGCGGGGTTGGTGGCGACTGCGGTCACCGTATTGGTGTGGGTGTCTGGATAGCGGCCATTGATTGAGAGGGTGTATTCACAGCTGTAAGAGAGGCCTATCGGAATCGATTGCGGTAAGGCGCAGCTACCGACGTTCTGCAGTGAGCCCTCGCCACCGACCCTACTGTCGTCCAGTGTGACGAGCTCTAACTCTGTCTCGCCGTCATTCCACACCTCGACCTGATAAACCACGGGCCCACCCGGCTCATCGATCGAATGCGGTGAGGCAGTCTTGATCACGCGGATATCGGGCGTGGGCGGATTTGTTGCTGGTAAAAACACCACCCGCGCTGAATCACTATCGCTGATCTCTAGGCCTGCGTCGTCGGTGGCGGTCGCACTGACCGTATTCTGATGAATATCTCCCGTACTGCCGCGCAATGTTTTTTGGAACTCGCATCGATACCGGGCGCCGGCAGCCAACCGACTGCCGAGGGCGCAGTTGCCGACGCCTGCCAGATCGCCGAATTGATCATCCGTCAGTGATGTGATGGTGAGCTCATCAGTTCGGTCGGACTCATTGAATACCTCGACTTCGAAGGTAATTACGCCAGCGTCGCCGCGGATAAATCGTGGCGTGGCGGTTTTGTAAACCTCGATTTCAGGCGGTGGCTCTACCGTGATTTCGTCAATGTCCACCGGCGCACCGCCGTTGTCCCAGCAGGAAGAGCTCGTTTGCGGAAACAAACTGGAAACAAAAGCGGAGACTTGAAGCGCGTCGTTGGGATCTGTGACCACCGAGCAACCATTGTTGTTTTTACTCTGTTTCCAGCCGACGGCGAGTGGAATGTCGAGCTTGCCATTAGCATTGCTGTCCTGACAGACCACATCGTTGACAACGAATTCGTGGTAGGTGAGCTCAGCGTCGACGATATCGCCGCATTGATTGGCATTAATTGCGCGGTAAGGGCCGTCTCCGGTGCTGAGGTTAAAGTCGACCCCGTCGGTCGCGGGTAGTAGCGCAGAGAAGGCACACTGCGTGCCACCAATTGCCGTACCGCCTGATTGTGCGACCCAATAGCCGAGGTCGTAACGCTCCTTCGCCGCCCGGTTTTGACCTGTTCCCACAGTGATGCCAACCCTGAGATTAAAGCGCTCTCCCGCGTCGCAGCTCGCCCGTTCGGGTTCCGCCGATACAGCGGTTACACGCATGGAGTTGGCGGTGCAATGCCGGCCATTGTTTATTGCCGGTGGGCAGGCTGCCTCCTGCAAGGGCAGGGTTTGTGCCGTTGCGGTGTCCAGCGAGAGTAGTTGTGCGAGCAGGACTACGAGAGGCCAATGGCGGTGTGTATGGAATGTGTATTTCATCGTTAAGCGCCGCAGGATGCTTGGCCAAGTGTATCCCTCGGGTATTCCCAGTAGACTTGCAAAAAGTGTCAAATTGGCGCGGGGTGCTAAATGAACAAAGGAATGATTTCGGCAGACCTCACGGGCCGCACCGCGCTGGTCACGGGCGCCAGTTCCGGTATTGGTGCAGCGGTTGCAAGGGCCTTCGCAGCAAATGGAGCTACCGTTTGGCTGAATTACCCGGATGAGGCGTCCAGCAGTGCCGCCGAGGCGGTTGCCACTGAAATCCGTGCGTCGGGGGGTAACGCAGCTGCAGTCCAGGCTGACGTTAGCAGTGAGGCTGCGGTAGCAGCGATGTTTGAAAGCGTCGCGGCAGGGGGACTCGATATCCTCGTTAACAACGCGGGAATCGCCCACT
>JAYPXQ010000036.1:14518-19961 GCA_038135595.1 Halieaceae bacterium | reverse complement strand
AAGTCTTCCCAGCGGTATACAGTACCGGCATTGGCCGGTTTCAAACGCCAAAGCATGCGTGTTGCTGGTTCATGGGTTAGCCGAGCACACCGGCCGATACCAGCGACTGGCCGCGCGCTTCAACAGCGCCGGCATCGCCGTAGTGGGGCCCGATCATATTGGGCACGGTGCCTCGCCCGGCGTGAGGGCCCATGTACGACAATTTTCTGAGTATCTCGAGCCGCTGTCGGCGCTGCGCGAGCGCATAGAGACGTGGTATCCCGCTACACCGGTATTCTTGCTGGGGCATAGTATGGGAGGATTAATCGGTGCCCATGCGTTATTGGCGTCTCAGCAGTCCTATCGCGGCGCCATGTTCTCGGGCCCCGCCTTTACGGCGGTGGATCCCGTCGCGGCGCCCGTGATTTGGATCGGCCGACTTTTGCGCTACGTCTTGCCCAAAATGGGGATGCTGGCGCTCAACGCCGAACAGGTCAGCAGAGACCCCGCCGTCGTTGCCGACTATATCGCCGATCCACTCGTCTATAACGGCAAGATCACAACCTCGCTAGGGCTTGAGATTCTTGATGCGATGGAGGTAGCCGTTGCGCGCGCAGGTGAAATCGCACTGCCGGTTTATATTGCCCACGGTGATGCCGATGTGATGGCGGGCCCGGAGGGTTCCACTGCCTTCTTTGAGTCTTTGGGTAGCGCTGACAAATCCCTCGATTTTTGGCCCGGGCTCTATCACGAAATTTTTCACGAGCCAGAGTCTGAAGAGGTCATGGCCCGTTACGTGAGTTGGCTGGAGGCCCATTTGTGAGATCTGCTCGCGCGCTGGTCCTCGGGGCTGGCGGCCAGCTGGGGCGCGCGCTAATGGCATCCGCTCCAAAGGGTATCTCGATAATAGGCGCGACGCGGGAGGAGTGCGATATCTCAAATCCCGATGCGGTGCGGCAATGCGTAACTGCATGTGACCCCGCCTGGGTAATTAACGCCGCAGCCTATACCGCGGTCGATGACGCGGAGGATTTTCCGGACACGGCATTTGCCATTAACGCTGACGGGCCGCGCTATCTGGCCCAGACCTGCGCCGCGAGCGGTATTCGGTTACTGCATGTATCGACGGATTTTGTATTTGATGGCAAGACAGGGTCGCCCTATGCAACGGATGCCCCAGCCGCGCCGCTGGGGGTGTACGGTGATAGCAAGTGGTGTGGTGAGCGAGCGGTTGCTGCCAGTGGTGCGAATCATGTGATTGTGCGCACGAGCTGGGTGTACGCACCATCAGGACGAAACTTTGTGCTGACTATGCTGCGTCTGATGCGTGAGCACAAGGTGGTGCGTGTGGTGAATGACCAAACGGGCGCACCCACGCTGTCGCGCGGGCTTGCCGAGGTTTGTTGGTCTCTGGTGCGACACCCGGAGGCCAGGGGCGTGTTTCATTGGTCTGATGCCGGAGCGATTACCTGGTACGAATTTGCCTGCGGCATTCGCGACGAAGCTCTCTCACTGGGAGTTCTGACGGCGCCCGTCAGCGTTGAGCCCATCCCAACGGAAGCTTTTCCCACTAAGGCGAAACGGCCCGCCTACAGTGCACTGGATGCCAGTGGCACCGTCGCCACTTTAGGTGTGGCGCAACGGCCCTGGCGCGAAGCGCTGCGAGACATGCTAGGGTCGCTCGCGATGCAGGGAGGTGTGCAGCAGTGACGCAGTCTTTGATGGTGACGGGTGGCGCGGGCTTTATCGGAGTGAACTTTGTTTACCACTGGTCAGAGGCGCATCCCAGCGACACACTGGTGGTGCTGGATGCGCTCACCTACGCCGGCAATCGGGCCAGTCTTGCGCCTCTGGAACAGGCGGGCCGTATCCAATTTGTCGAAGGCGATATCTGCGACGCCGCGTTGGTTGAGGGCGTGATAGCCGCACACGAGGTGAACACCATTGTCCATTTTGCCGCGGAGAGTCATGTTGACCGGTCTATTACCGGGCCCGATGCCTTTATCCGAAACAATCTTGAGGGCACGCATACGCTGTTGTCTGCCGCGCGGCGGGCGTGGTTATCAGGGTCGGGTAGGGAACATCGTTTTCACCATGTTTCCACCGACGAAGTCTATGGGTCCCTCGGGGCGAGCGATCCTGCTTTCACCGAGTCCACCCGTTATGAGCCGAACTCACCTTACTCGGCCAGCAAGGCGGGTAGCGATCATTTGGTGCGGGCCTACCATCACACCTACGGGCTCAACGTTACGACCAGCAATTGTTCCAATAACTATGGTCCCTACCACTTTCCCGAAAAGCTGATACCCCTGTGTCTAACCCGCATTCTTGATAGTGGTCCGTTGCCCGTGTACGGCGACGGCAGCAATATCCGGGACTGGCTGTATGTGGAGGATCACGCCCGCGGTATTGCCCGAATTCTTGAGTCTGGCACGGTGGGCGAGGTGTACAACATCGGAGGCCACAACGAATGGGCCAATCTCGATATTGTCAGGCTGCTCTGTCAAATGATGGATGAACGGTTTGCGGCAGATGAAGCGCTCGCGATCCGTTTTCCCGAGGCGCCCCAGGCGCGGGGTGAGAGTGCAGCGTCACTGATTGAGTTTGTTAAAGACCGCGCGGGTCACGATTGGCGCTACGCCATTGATGCGACAAAGATTGAGCGCGACCTGGGGTTTACACCCCGAGAAACTTTCGAGACGGGGCTTGCAAAAACCATCGACTGGTACCTGAACAATGAGGCATGGTGGCGCCCCTTACTTCAGTGACGCCCTGCGGCGAGATCACGCGAAAACTCCCACATTTCTAAACCAGACGGGCTGAAAACGGATTGAACCTCCCGCCGTACCCCACTGTCCGTAGATAACAGGACCTTCCGGTTCTCAGCTTAAATCGGTGTACAACGGGATCGATTCCCAGGGAAGTCCGTTGCGGTCTTTGTCTGAGAGTATGGGTGTATGGCCCGGCACCAATGGCCATGTTACGCCAACGGTGGGGTCATCCCATGCCAGCGAGAGCTCGCTCTGCGGGTGATAGACATCGGTACATTTATAGAGGAAGTCCGCCGAGGGCGTCATCACCAGAAAGCCGTGGGCGCAGCCCGGGGGAATCCAGAGTTGCTCCTGACCTTCCTCGGTCAGCATGACCCCGTGCCATTGCCCGCAGGTAGGTGAGTTGGCGCGGCAATCGACTACCACATCAAATACCGCTCCTGAGCTTACCCTGACCAACTTGCCCTGGGGTTTTTCCGTCTGCAGATGGAGGCCGCGTAAAATACCCTGAGTCGAGCGACTGTGATTGTCCTGCACAAAGGGCAGATCAATTCCCGCTGCCGCGTAGCGCTCGGCATGCCAGGTTTCGAGGAAAAATCCGCGGGCGTCACCATGAACGGTGGGTCTGATAAGGCTGACCCCCGCGATCGCAGTGGCTTCAATCTTCATCGAACAGCGGGCCCTCATTGCTGATGATGGCTTCGAGGTAGGCACCGTAACCACTTTTGACCAGAGGGGCGGCCAGAGCCAAAACCTGCTCTGCACTGATGTATCCCAACCGATAAGCAATCTCCTCCAGACACGCGACTTTGAGACCTTGGCGCTCTTCGATGACCCGAATGAAATTGCCGGCATCCAGTAAAGACTGGTGCGTACCGGTATCGAGCCATGCCGTGCCCTGACTCATCACCTCGACTTGCAGGCGGTTCTGGGCGAGGTAGTGTCGATTGACGTCGGTGATTTCGAGTTCACCCCGGGCCGATGGCACGATGTTTTTAGCGATGCTCACGACTTCATTGTCGTAGAAGTAAAGCCCAGTAACCGCGTAGTTTGATCGTGGTTGTGTCGGTTTCTCTTCGATCCCGATGGCGCGACCCTCGTTATCGAACTCCACTACGCCGTAGCGCTCGGGGTCTTGTACGTAGTAGGCAAATACGGAGGCGCCCTCGGTGCGCTGTGCCGCCCTGCGGAGTTTGTTGCTCAGACCGGAACCGTAAAAAATATTGTCGCCCAGGATGAGACAGGCCGGGTCACGACCAATGAACGTCTCGCCCAACAAGAATGCCTGAGCCAGCCCATCCGGGCTCGGTTGCAGGGTGTACTGGATGTTGATCCCCCACTGGTTCCCGTCGCCGAGAAGGTCAGCGTAGGCAAGTTGATCTCTTGGAGTAGTAATGATGAGCACATCTCTGATGCCTGATTGCATCAGCGTTGCCAGCGGGTAATAAATCATGGGCTTGTCGTACACGGGCATCAGCTGCTTGCTCACCGTGGTCGTCAGCGGATGCAGGCGGGTTCCTGATCCGCCGGCGAGGATGATGCCCTTGTATTGAGTCTGCACGGCAGCGTTGGACCAAAGCCTGAGAGGAGCCTCAGTTTATCCTTCGATGGCGGGGTTGGCGACCCGAGGGTACAATCGCGTGCCGTATCGGTCACCCAATCGCTCGCCGCCTAAAATATGGCACAATTAATGCCATAACTTGCGCTTCCCCGGAGTTTGTTATTAACGCACCCCTGCCTTCAACCGGTATCACTCCGGACGCGACATACCCGCCTGGCGCGGCACCTTTGCGTATTGCGCTTCTGGGTTATCGCTCCGCCCCTTTCTCCGGCGGACAGGGGGTCTATCTCCGCTATTTGAGTCAGTCGCTACAGGCGTTAGGCCATCAAGTGACCGTAATTTCTGGGCCGCCTTATCCCGATCTGGTTGCCGGGGTGGCGCTCGTGAAGTTGCCCAGTCTCGATCTGTACTCCCGAGATCTCTGGTCCGTTGGGAGAGAGGAGCTGCAAAACCGATTGGGCCGGAAAGAGTGGTTGAGCAAGCTGTCCGGTGGATTTGCAGAACCCTGGACCTTTGGCGAAAGAGCCCGCGATTGGTTGCTGGCGAACGCGGCGCAGTTCGATGTGATTCACGATAACCAAACTTTGGCTCCCGGGATTCTTGACCTGCAGCAAGCGGGTTTGCCGGTGGTGACGACGGTCCATCATCCCATTACGCGAGACTTACGCGTCGCTCTGGCGGGGGAGCCGATCTGGTGGCGGCGGCTTTTGATACGCCGCTGGCATTCTTTCTTGGCAATGCAGACGCGGGTGGCGGCACAGTTGAACCACGTCGTGACCGTATCGGCTGCTTCGGCCATCGATATTGCTACCGACTTTGGGGTGCCGCCGAGTGCCATCCGTATCGTGCCCAATGGCGTCGATATGTCATTGTTCCGACCGCTGCCCACCGTCGCGCGTAATCCGCATCAGATTATTGCCACGGCCTCGGCGGACGCGCCGCTAAAGGGTCTATCCGTTTTGCTTCACGCCTTTCATTCATTGTGCGCAACGCGGCCGGATCTCCGCTTGGTGCTGATAGCCAGACCGCGGTCCGGTGGTGACACAGAAGCTCTGATCAATCGTTTGGGGCTGTCAGAGCGTATCCGGTTTGTGAGTGACGCCAGCCACGATGACATCAACCGGCTGTATGC
>JAYPXQ010000036.1:0-14418 GCA_038135595.1 Halieaceae bacterium | reverse complement strand
TGGTCGGTTTGTGCCGAGCAGATGGTTAGCGTGTACCGAGCTTGCATTGAGCGATGCTGACCATCGATTTGAACAGGTTGGCATTAACCCCCGGGCAGCTGTGTCTCGATATCGGGTGTGGTGAGGGTCGCCATTCACTGGCGGCGTATGCCTTTGAGGGCGTTTATGCGCTGGGCCTTGACCTCTCTACACGGGATCTTGCGACGGCATCCAGTCGTATTGTGGATATGCAAGCCCATTACCCAAAGGGAGAAATCGGTTTTGGCGCGGGGGATGCCACCCAGTTGCCGATTGCCGATGAGCGGGTTGATGTGGTGATCGCCAGTGAGATTCTTGAGCACATCCCCGATTATCTGCAGGTCTTAAAGGAGGCCATGCGTGTTTTGAAACCCGGAGGCCAACTCTGCATTAGCGTTCCGCGCCAGTGGCCTGAATGGGTGTGCTGGCAATTAAGCGAAGGTTATCGCACGTCCCCGGGGGGCCATATCCGAATATTTGATGCAACGCATTTGCGTCGAGAGGTAGAGCGATTCGGCTTTTTATATGGCGGTCGCGGTAGCGCCCATGCGCTCCACGTGCCGTATTGGTGGCTCAAATGCCTCTTCTGGGGGCGGGAGAGCGAGCCCTGGATTCTCAGGGCGTATCACCAATTTCTGGTATGGGATTTGATGCAGCGTCCATGGTTGACGCGGGCAATCGACGCTGTGCTCAACCCTTTCATGGGCAAGAGCGTGGTGATGTATTTCTCCAAGCCAGACGCTGGGGGAAGCGGTTCATGAACGCGCCCTTTTCGCATTTTCGGATTTTCCCCACTGAGTGGCTGCGTCCGACCGTTGATTTTTTGCTCGCGAGTCAGAAGCCATCGGGAGAAATCCCCTGGTTTGAGCGCGGGCATACAGATCCATGGGACCACACCGAGGCTGCGATGGGGCTCAGTATTGCCGGAGAGCTTGATGCTGCCGCTCGCGCCTATGCCTGGTTGGCACAGACCCAGCTGGAAGACGGCAGTTGGTGGGCCTGTTACCGCGACGGGAGCGCTGATCCGGCCGTTCAACGCCGTGAGACCAATTATGTGGCGTATGTGGCGACGGGTGTGTGGCACCACTTTCTCATTACCCGCGATCAACAGTTTCTCGAGCGCCTTTTTCCTACCGTGGTCAGGGCTCTGGAGTTTGTGCTGCGGTATCAGGGGCCTGACGGAGAAATTGATTGGGCGGTAGATCCTGCTGGCGCGCCATTGGGTGATGCGCTGGTAACAGGATGCAGCTCCATTTATAAATCTTTGGAGTGCGGCATCCACATTGCCGAATGCTTGGGTGAGCCCAGTGCGTTATGGCGAGATGCCAGAGCGCGCTTGGGTCATGCATTAACCGCGCGTCCGGACCGGTTCGACCGCACCTGGGAGTCGAAATCGCGCTACGCCATGGACTGGTTTTATCCTATTTTGGCCGGTGTGGTGAGGGGCACTTCGGCCCGAGAGCGACTCGATCAGCGGTGGCACGAGTTCGTAGAGCCCGGGATAGGCTGTCGTTGCGAGAATCATCAGCCCTGGGCGACCGTTGCGGAGTCCTGCGAATTGGTGCTGGCGCTGCTGGCGGCAGGGTGTCGTCAGCAGGCGCTGGAACTCTTCAACTGGCTGGTTCAGTGGCGCGATACCGATGGTGCCTGGTGGACTGGATACCAGTTTGAGGAGTCAGTGTTGTGGCCCCTGGAAAAGCCAACCTGGACCGCTGGGGCGGTCTTGTTGGCGATTGATGCACTCACCGGGCATACCGCAGCCAGTGATTTGTTTTTAGGATCTGCTGTCGACGACCCTCACCAGCAATAGGGCGGGTCGCTGTCGTCGGCCCCACTTAGGTGGCGATTCTCCTGAAGCCCCTCAGGCAGCCCGTGCCCCCGAGGGGTTCAAATAATCCAGACTGCAACGCTAAGCGCCAAATGGTGAAGGGTGCTTGACCCCCCTCTGCCGGATCCGGGAATACGTCGTGTATGGCAAGAATGCCGCCGGGTAGCACTCTTGGCGCCCAGGCGCGAAAGTCCGCCAGCGCTGCCGAGAGACTGTGACCGCCGTCGATGAACACCATGCCCAGCTGGCCGGACCACGACCGAGCAAAGTGCGTGCTGTGGGTGACCACGGGGATCACTGTATTTTCGAGGCCGGCGCGTCGAATATTGCGGCGGAACATCGCCAAGGTGTCGACGTCGCCGCTGTCATCGACCAGCGCACTGTCGTGATGGCTTTCACCGGGTTGATGCTCCTCTGAGCCCCGATGATGATCAACAGCAAACACCACGCTGTGTTTTTCTCTTGCAGCTTGCGCGAGCCATATCGTTGACCGCCCACAGTAACTGCCGATCTCCAGTAGTGGCCCGAGCATCGCCGTGTCGAGCGCCCACGCGTAGAGCTGCCGGCCCTCCTCGTCTGGCAGGAAGCCGGCTACGTCAGTGTCAGGTGGCTGTGGCACCGTTAGCAAATCCCTCGATCAACAGGATCAGTCATTGCCCTGACGTAATCTGGGACGCCCGCCGAGGGTTGATTTGCTGATTGAATCTTCCCGGTGTTGAGCCCTTGCATAGCAGCGCGAACGCCTTTAATCGGATCGGTCGCGGACCGTTGCCTACTTACTCGCTGCCCGATGCGGTTGCTGCAGGGGGAGCCAGCAAAAATCCTTCTAGTCTGGCGATGTCTTCGGGAGATAGCGTGCCCGCGACTTCTTTCAGGCGCAGAGAGTTGATGACAAAGTCATAGCGGCTATTCGCATAATCCCGCTGAGCGGCAAACAGTTTATTTTGCGCATTGAGCACATCGACGATGTTTCGTGTACCGACTTCGTATCCCGCCTGAGTGGCGTCGAGCGCACTTTGACTCGAGACAATCGATTGTTTGCGCGCCTTTACCCGCGATACGTCGGACATCACCGTCATGTGAAGCGACCGCGCCTGCGTTACCGTGTTGCGAGTGAGATTAATCCGAGATTCCCGCGCTACGTTGAACTGCTCCGCTGCCCTGCGGCGATTGGCGCTGATCGAGCCGCCGGCAAATAGTGGAACGTCAAAGCGGATCTGCCAAGTTTCGTTGGTTTGATCCGAGTCCGGGTCAAAATTAAATAAGCTCTCGGGGTCCTGCCGGATGCTGCCCGTGGTCTCAGTGTCCTGGTAACGATAGGTTGCTGTAACGGTCGGCGCATGCCCCATCTTGAGGGCCGTCGCGTTTTGTCGGGCGGCTTCTTCTGCGAATCGCGCAGCGGCGAGCTGATTATTGTTCTCGAGCGCAAAATCCACCCACGCGCTACGGTCGCTGGGTTCGGGGGGGCGGGGATCAAACTCAGCGCCCAATACATAAAGCTCGCCGGGGGTTTGGCCGGTGAGTACCGACAGATTCTCCTTTGCAACCGCTACATTATTTTCATCAACAATGCGCGTCACCTGCGCAAGATCTCGTGCCGCCTCGGCCTCGTACACATCGGTAATCGCGATAAGGCCCACCTCAAAGCGTTGTCGCGTTTGTTCCAATTGCCGTTCGAAAGCGCGCTCCTGTGCCAAAGACGCCCGCAGATTGTCCTGTGCGCGCAATACGCCAAAGTAGGATTGAACCACCCGCACGATGAGGTCTTGCTGGGCGGCAGACAACGTCGCCTCAGCTTGTTGCGATGTCTCTTTTCCGGCCCGCCAGCCAAACCAGGCCGACAAATTGAACAGCGTTTGGGACAGGCTGACGTCGTAGCCGTCAGTGTCGGTATTCCTCACAGAGGTCACGTCAATCGTTTCCAGCTGGTTGGTCTCTGGATTGAGATAAACGTTCGGAGACGTCGTGTCAGTTTCCGAGTCGGTGATGGAATAACCCGCCCGCGCCTGAGGCAAAAGGGGTGCTAGCGCCAGCTTTTCTAGCTCGATGTCGGCATTGTATTGCGCCACTCTGGATTTCAGCAGGGCGTCGTTTTCCAAAGCCAGCTCATAGATATCTACCAGTGTGTCTGCCGAAGTGGGCCCGGCAAGCAGGCTACATAAGGCGCATATAAGCCACACAGAGGAGGCGCTGGGTTTTGGACGAGCATTTTGCATGGTGCCATGGATCTCGATCTGACGCGGGTCGAAAGTTTACCACTCTGACCCGCGCTTTTGCGGGGGAAAGTCCACAACTTTTTGCTTGTTCGCGCGGCGTCCGGCCCTTGCTACACTTGAGGCTATGGCGAATAAAGTCGAAAACAATCGCGCGCGCCGACGCAATCGTGGGGGATACCAGATAGATCTGTCTGACCTCCATGCCCAGTGCGAAGCGAACTACCATCGCTTGATGCGGCTCTTTCCTGAGTATGAGCGGCAGAGCGAGTGTGTTTTTGCCGCAGGTAACGTTTCTGTTGCCCTGGAGGTCACCGCGCGTGACCGCTACACCACCGACATGCGTTTAAGATATCAGGCCACGACACTCGGCCTGCCGAAAACCAATTACTTTGATTTGCGTCTTTATCATGACGCACGAATGGCCGAAGTCGTTCATTGCAGCACGTCGCAGCGCTTCGAGGCGCGGTATCGGTACCCCAACCCACGGATGTTGCAGCAGGACGAGAAATTTCAGCAAAACCGCTTTGCTGCTGAGTTGATGGAGTTTTGCCTGGGCTTTGGTAGATCACTGGAGCCCACGTTGGCGAACGCTGACATTAAGCGCCCATGACCGATCTCAGTGGCGAGGCCACCCTCAATGCGAGTCCCGTTTGCCGGGTAATCCAGCTGTCCGATACGCACCTGATGAGGGACCCGGGTGGCGTTCTTGTGGGTATTGATACTGACCGCTCGCTCGCTGCGGTGTGTCGATTGATTGCTCAGCAATCAGGGATTGACGCGCTGCTCCTCACGGGCGATCTGGCAGGAGATGAGTCCGAATCTGCCTATAGTCGCTTGCGGGATGGTTTGGCGGCGTTGCAAGTTCCCAGCTTCTGGTTGCCCGGGAATCACGATGCGCCCGAGCGGCGATACGCGGGTTTTGAGACGCACTTTAAGCGACATATCCGCTGCCCCCACTGGGATATATTGATGTTGAATACCCAGCGGCCGGGTGAGGTCGCCGGTTGCCTTGCCGAGGCCGAGTTGAAGTGCCTCGCATCTGCTGTGGAGCGCAGTCTCTCAAACCGCAGGCCTTTACTGGTGGCAACCCACCATCCTTTGGCCGGGGTGGGGTGCCAATGGCTCGATGAACAGGTGGTAAGAAACGGCGCCGAGGCGCTCTCCATTCTGGAGCCGCTCGGAGAGCGTGCGGTCGTGATCTCAGGCCATGTGCATCAGGAGACGTCGCAGGTGCATAATGGCGTGCGTTGTTTCACCGTACCCTCAACTTGCGTCCAATTTGCGCCGGGTTCACAGCAGTTCAGGGTCGATGATCTAGCACCGGGCTGCCGTTTATTGGAGTTATATGAAGACGGTCGCTTCGAGACGCAGGTTCTGCGGGTGGCCGATGAGTCGTTCCCGGTTGATCGCCTGTCGACAGGATATGCGTGATCAGCCACCAAGCCCCATCGCTTGTTAAATAGCGATTTACCCAGCGGCCGGTTGTAGCCCGACTGCCGTCAACCAATATGAAATGTACTGAACTATGACGCAATACAACGCCGATTCGATAGAGGTTCTCACCGGTCTCGAGCCGGTACGCAAGCGACCGGGCATGTATACCGACACGACGCGCCCGAATCATTTGGCGCAGGAGGTCATCGATAACTCGGTAGATGAGGCGCTCGCCGGCCACTGCAGTCAGATCGACGTTACGCTGCACAGCGATGGTGGACTGAGCGTCGTTGATGACGGGCGCGGCATGCCCGTTGATTTGCATCCAGAGCAGAAGCTGCCGGGGGTGGAAGTGATTCTGTCGACACTCCACGCGGGCGGAAAGTTCTCAGACAAAAGTTACCAGTTCAGTGGCGGCCTGCACGGCGTGGGTGTCTCGGTTGTTAATGCGCTGTCTGAACGACTCGATGTCACCATCCGGCGCGGCGGCGAGGTTTACGCCATGGCTTTTTCCGGCGGTGAGAAGCTGACCGACCTGGAAGTCACCGGCACCTGTGGCAAACGCAATACAGGAACGGGTATTCGTTTTAAACCGGACCCCCGCTACTTCGATTCCGCTAATTTTTCGACTCCCAAATTAAGTCACGCACTGCGCGCCAAAGCCGTTTTATGTCCGGGATTGCGCGTGACCCTCACCGACGAAAAAAAGAAAGAAAAAACCGAGTGGTATTACGAAGACGGCATCGCGGATTATCTTGCCGATGCGACGATTGATTTTCCGGTGATTCCCGAAACCCCATTTACTTCCCATTTTGAGGGCGGAACCGCCGCAGTGGATTGGGCTATCCAGTGGCTTCCCGAGGGTGGCGACGTGGTCGCGGAATCCTATGTCAATTTGATTCCCACGCCACAGGGCGGCACCCACGTGAATGGTCTGCGGTCGGGATTGCTCGAGGCCATGCGGGAATTTTGCGAGTTACGTAATCTGTTGCCCCGTGGCGTCAAGCTAACTGCTGAAGATGTGTGGGATCGCTGCTGTTATGTGCTGTCGTCAAAGCTCCAGGATCCGCAGTTCTCTGGCCAGACCAAGGAGCGGTTGTCCTCCAGAGAGGCGGCGGGTTTTGTCACGGGAGTCACCAAGGATGCATTCGCATTGTGGCTCAATCAGCACACCTCAGACGCCGAGCGCTTGGCGGAAATCTGCATCGAACGTGCCCAGAGTCGGCTGCGCTCTGCAAAAAAAGTGGTGAGGAAGAAAGTTTCAGCAGGACCCGCATTGCCCGGCAAATTGGCGGATTGCACCTCGGAGGACCCGGGGCGCGGCGAATTATTTCTGGTGGAGGGTGATTCCGCGGGTGGCTCGGCCAAACAAGCGCGAGATCGTGAATATCAGGCGATCCTGCCTCTGAGGGGGAAGATCCTCAATACCTGGGAAGTCGACGCCAGCGAAATTCTTGCCTCTCAGGAGGTGAATAATATATCGGTGGCGCTGGGCATAGAGCCCGGGAGCGCTGATTTGAGTCAGCTGCGGTATCACAAGGTATGTATCCTCGCCGATGCCGATTCTGACGGCCTCCATATTGCGACGCTGATTTGCGCGCTGTTTCTCAGACACTTCCGGCCTTTGGTGCGCGCCGGGCACGTTTTTGTGGCGATGCCGCCGTTGTATCGCATCGATGTGGGCAAAGAGGTGTATTACGCGCTAGATGAATCAGAGAAAAATGGCATCCTCGATCGCCTGGCTGCCGAGAACAAGCGTGCGAAGCCTTCGGTCCAACGTTTCAAAGGGCTGGGCGAGATGAACCCCCCGCAGCTCAGAGAGACAACGATGGATCCGGATACTCGTCGCTTGGTGCAACTGGTGCTCGATGAAGGCGCCGATACTGACAGCACCTTCGACCTGTTGCTTGCGAAGAAGCGGGCTGGCGATCGCAAACATTGGCTTGAGCGAAAAGGTGATCTTGCAGATATCGCCAGTTAGCTCAGGAGCTCGACGCGAGCGGTATATAAGCAGCTGACACCGGACGGCCGACATCTGTCAAATCCGTTACCGTTCGATGGAGTGAGCAGGCCGTTAACTATTAAAGGAGAGGCACAATGAAGAATCTATTGGCATGGCTGGCTTTAACTGCCTTGACGTCGACCGCGCCTGCCTGGGCGGACTGGCAGATCGAAGAGAGCTCCCGAATTCAGTTCGTATCGATCAAGCAGAATACGATCGGAGAAATCAGCCATTTCGAGCGCGTCACTGGCGCCGTCTCGGCGCAAGGGCAGGTTGATATTCGTATTTCACTCGATTCACTGGAGACGATGATCGGCATCCGCAATCAGCGGATGAAAGATATGTTATTTGAGGTCGGATTATATCCAGAGGCCGTCATTACCAGCCAGCTGAGTGCTGATGCGCTCGCGCTGGTTGCTGCCGGACAGGGCGGCGAGGTGACGGCCGACATCGCTATAGACCTTCATGGCAACACGGTAACAAAGCCGGTCAAGTTGCTGGTGACGCCATTGAGTGATGGTTTAGCTGTCACGACGACAGAGCCCATACTCATTAATGCGGCAGAATTTGGTCTGGAGCCCGGTGTGGCGGCGCTGCAGGAAGTCGCAGGATTACTGGCGATCAGCCGGGTAGTGCCCGTCACCGTCAGCCTTCGGCTCGCTGAGTCGGAGGGATAGGCCTCAAGCGTCACTGCCAACCAGCGGCGCGGAGCGTCGCGTCGAGCTCGGCGCGATAGCGCGTTGCCGCGGCCATGTCGCCCGTTGACTGACTGTATTGCACCAATGCGGCAAGCACGTTCGGCTGACCCGGGGCCTCGCGTTGAACGTGGCTCAGCGTTTCAAGTGCTTCTTTGGGTTGCCCCTGATCGTTGAGCGCAATGGCCAGCACGTAGTGGTAATAACCGGGGGGCGTTTCCAGCATCGCTGCTTTTTTCAGGGCAGTCAGTGCGGCGTCACTGTTGGCGAGCCGCACTTCCAGTAGCCCCAAGGTAAACCAAAGGCCCGCGTCTTCGGCATTCAGTGTAAGACCCTCATTCAATATGAGTTTTGCCGCTCCGTCATCACCGATCAGGCGATACAGGTCGGCCAGGTTGATGCGCGTCGCGCTCGCTTGCGGGTTCTTTTTAAGGGCGCTGAGTAACCCTTTTCTGGCTGCTTCGATATCACCGCGCGCCAGCTGAAACCCACTCAACTGTGTCAGCACCGATGGCATGTCCAGATGCTGGGATTGCACGCTAATGTACTCGTCAAATAAGGTGTTCAGGCGCTGCTCGGCGCCGGTTTGGGGTGCAACTGAGACCGCTGCCAGCTGCTGGGCGATGCCCATACGATTTGCCAGCACCGGGTCTTGGGCGAGCGGTAGGAGTAATGCCTTCCGTTGTGAGACGGGTAGCGCCGCGGTCGCCTCGATCGCTGCCAGCCGAATCAACGGATCTTCGCTACCGAGCCACAAGGAGAGCGAAGGCATCAGGTGCTCTGGCGCCAATCTGCCGAGATGGGCGATTGCCGAGGCACGAAGCATGCCCGTGGCGCCCTCATGATTAGCCGTCGCGATCAGTGTGGGTGTTGCGCGAATATCCCCCCGGCCCGCCGCATGAAACGACCGCGCTGGATGATTGCGACGATCGGGGAATCGAACGCCCCAATCTATCAGCGCCGAGTAGGCCCAGTCGGCGCTCTGGTCGCGATGACATTGGTTACAGGCATTCGGGCTCCCCGTACTTAGCGACAGATCGGGCCTCGGAATGCGCATACTGTGGTCGCGCCGGGCATCGACCCCCATATAAATTTGGCTGGGCATGTGGCAAGCGACGCAGGCACTGCCGGTGCTGTCCGCGCTATGCCGATGATGCTCTGCGGTGTCATAGTGGGTCGCAAGATGGCATTGCCCGCATACGGCGTTGCCCTGGGCCACAAGCTGATTGCTGTGGGGATTGTGGCAATCGGTGCAAACCACGCCCGCTTGGTGCATTTTGCTCTGGATAAAAGAGCCGTAAACGTAGACCTCGTCACGGATCTGCCCGTCTGGCCAGTACAATGGTTCCTCGATCAGGGCCAGCCGGTGGGTGTCCAACAGCGGCTTGCCCGGGTGGTATTCACCGAGGGTGCCCCGTCGGGCATGACAACGCCCGCAGGTATCGATCTGCTGTGACGAAAGCAGTGGTTCGGACCGTTCGGCGATGGTCGCTTTATCGCGCCAGCCCCATTCACCGCGCGCCCTGAGGCTCATTGCAAAGCCGGTCTCATCCGGTTGGAGCGCCCCCGCGGTGGCCCGTTTCACGTGCTCGCCACCCGGACCATGGCAGGCCTCGCAGCCCACATCGATCTGTTCAAAGCGCGTGCTAAAGCTATCCGAGTCGGCATCGTAGCGCTTTTGTACATCGGTGCTATGACACTCGGCGCAGCTGGTATTCCAGTTGAAGTAGCCGCTGGTCCAATGCAGTGGATCCCCCGCGATGATCTGCTCTTCGGGGTAGAGGTGGAACCAGCGTTGGCCGCCTTCCGCTGAGGGTCGCGTGTCCCAGGCGATCGTTAACGCCTGTAGCCTGCCGCCCGGCATGGGTAGCAGGTATTGCTGTAGCGGGTATACGCCAAAAACGTAGCGCACGGGGTAGGTTTCCAGTGCGCCCTGCGCATTGTCGGTGGTCACAAAAAACTGATTATTTTGGCGGCTGAAGGTTGTTGTGACCCCGCTGTATGTGAACGTCGCATTGTTGAAATCACCCAGCACGCTATCTGCGGACACCGCTTGCATCGCAAGGTCGTGGTGAGAGTTGTGCCAGTCCGCTGCGGGGGCCTCGTGACAGCCCGCACACACGGCATTTCCGGTATAGGCAACCGTGCCGGCAACGTCGGGGGTTGATAGCAAAAGACCGATCAGGAGTGCGGCTAGTTTGCCGCGCCCGGTCACCGCAACGGGTGGCTTTGCCCGAGTATCGGTATCGCAGTTCGTGGTTCGGCTGCGAGGGGTTGAGCGTGACAGGGTGGCCGAGCTTCCGGGGGCCCCATCCATCCTCGTTGAGCAATGTTGTCGGCTGTCGATGGGGAAACCCCGCTGGATATGGCGAATGTGGATAATGACACCCCTCTGCAGCGATTGCCTCGGCGCGCCCAAGGACGAACCGCGCGAGATTTCCCGATGGCGCATCCTATTACAGAGAACCGGAACTGTGCGTGCAACTCCCACACGTCCTCGCAGTTAGCGGGGTCGAGGCAGGTGGCGTGCGCCGCCTTTACTTTGGGCGCCCCCGATTCGTGGAGCACCACCACGACGCAACAGTACAACGGAACGTAGTCCACTATGTCACAATTCCCGAATTCATATTTGGGTGGCCGCGCCGCACTGCCAAGGCCGGCGTGATGGCGACATTTCACAGAGAGAGAAGCGACATGCATGTTGGTATTTTGCGGACGGACACTGTGCGCCCCGAATGGGCATCAACCCACGGCGAGTACCCAGATATGTTCGAACGGTTGTTATCCGAGGAGGCAACCGATCTGAGATTTACGACCTGGAATGTGGAGATAGGAGAGCTACCCCTCACGGTGGAGGCCGCGGATGCCTATCTCATCACCGGCAGCAAAAGTAGCGTTTACGACGATAAAGCCTGGATCCGTGCGTTGGAGGAGTTTGTTCGTGCATTACACGCTAACCGGCACAAACTGATTGGCATTTGTTTCGGGCATCAGCTGGTGGCGCAGGCGCTGGGCGGCACGGTCGCAAAGTCACCCAAGGGGTGGGGCGTGGGCATCAATTGTTACGAGATCGACCGGTCGGCGCTCGATCTCGCAGATGGTGGAGAGGTCTGTTTGATTGCGTCCCATCAGGATCAAGTGGTCGCGTTGCCGCCAGGTGCGCGACAGATTGCCCGCAACGACCACTGTGAGTTCGCGGGCATGGCGATAGGGGATCACATTCTCACGTTTCAGGGGCATCCCGAATTCACCCCCGCGTATTCTCGGGAGATTATGCACTTTCGTCGCGAAATGATCGGCGAGTCGCGGGTGGTTGACGGCTTGCAAAGCCTTGAGGACCGCCAGCACGAAGGAGCCAGAGTCGCCCGCTGGATGCTGCAATTTATGCGTCGGCAGTAGTCCTACCAGTTACCCGTATTGGGCATCGATGCCCAGGGTTCCTGAGTGGGTAGCGCCTCGCCCGCCTGCAGCAGCTCAATCGAAATGCCGTCAGGTGATTTGATAAAAGCCATCCGTCCGTCGCGCGGTGGCCGGTTCAGGGTCACCCCTTTATCGAGAAGGTGCTGACAGGTCGCATAAATATCGTCGACCTGATACGCCAGATGCCCAAAGTTACGGCCGCCGTCATACTGCTCAGGGTCCCAATTGTAGGTGATCTCAACGAGGGGTGCCTGACGCGCCTTGGCGGCTTCGAGGTCCTCGGGTGCGCTGAGAAACACCAACGTAAATCGACCCGCTTCATTGTCGTAACGGTAGGCTTCGACCAACCCGAGCTTATCGACAAAAAAGTCGAGGGTGTCATCGAGATTGGCAGCGCGGATCATTGTGTGTAGGTAGCGCATGGTGGGCTCCGGAGATTCTTTAGCAACCATTCTAGGCTAAGCGGGCACCCGGGCGCGAAGTCTGCGATACACTTCGCCCCCTTTTATCGTTTGCTTGCAGTGGAAGTCTGGATTTATGTGGTTTCGAGCCCTTCGCCCCTACCGTTTACCCAATCGCCTTGGTATCGATGCGCAAGAGCTGGAGCGCAGACTGCAGTCGCGCACGTTCAGTCCTTGCTCGCCGGCGCAGGCCTCTAGTCTGGGTTGGGTGCCAGCCCTAAGTGACGATGCTTCTGCGCTGGTGCATGCCGCAGGGCCTTATTGGATGGTTCGCCTAAAGCGCGAAGAAAAGCTATTGCCTGCCACGGTGGTCAGGGAGCAAGCGAATGAACGTTGCGCGCAAATCGCCAAAGCGCAGGGACGCAAGGTGAGTCGGCGCGAGCGGCTCGCGGTGGCCGATGAGGTTACGCAGGATTTGTTGCCGCGCGCCTTTTCGCGTTCAACGACAATCCGGGCGGTTATTGCTGATGCGGCAGGCTGGATCTGGATAGACAACGCCAGCGCGGGTCGTTGTGAGGAAGTGCTGAATCATTTGCGCGAGGCGCTGGGGAACTTGCCGGCTGTGCTGCCCGATACCCAGAAAGCACCGGCTCACGTTATGACGCAGTGGATGCTCAACGGTGCCGTCCCTGAGGAGATCGCGCTGGCAGAAGAGGCAGATTTTGCGGATCAGCGCGAGGCGGGTAGCTCAGTCAAGGTGCGGGGGGTGCCCTTGGATAGTGAAGAAGTGCTCGCCCATCTGTCCACGGGGCATCAGGTCTCTCGCCTGGCACTCGAGTGGGGAAGTCGTGTGGCAGCCGTTGTTGATAAAGATCTCACGTTGCGACGTCTGAAATTCAGCGATGCGATCCGTGAAGCCAACGACGAAGTCGTTGAGGACCCGCTTGCCCGAGCCGACGCGGATTTTCTCATCATGTGTGAAATTCTGAGTGGACTCCAAGCTGCCCTGCTCTCTGCGTTTGGAGGCGTTGCTGAATGAGCGAGGTGGCACCCGGTCGATACCGGCATTATAAGGGAGGCGAGTACACGGTGCTGGGTGTTGCGCGACACTCGGAGACCGAGGAGTTGGTGGTGGTGTACCGCCCAGATTATGGTGAGGGCGGCTTGTGGGTCAGGCCTCTGGCCATGTTCACTGAGACCGTAGAGACGGAGCAGGGCCCTGTGTGCCGCTTTTCCCCGTTGCCACCTCGGTCCGGCGGGAATTAGTTTTCCGTGCCCCAGGTTCGACTCATCTCGATGTAGAGATAAGACGCGGTCCAGGTAATCAGCACAAATCCTGTGAGTGCCTCCATGCCCGCGAGTAGGCGCATGGGGCCGTGCGCGACGATATCGCCAAACCCAACCGTGGTGAAGGCGGCGTAGGAGAAGTAGAGATAATCCGCAGCGGATCCCTCAAAATTGCCTTCCAGAAAACCGAACCCGGAATGTGCAGAGATCCAGTATGCCCCTGCAAAAATAGCGATCTCAATCGAGTGGGCAATAAGCGACATCACCACGCCAAAGAGCAGCCGGAACCGCGGATAGCGCCCTATTAATCGGACCCCACCATTAAGCCGCCTGAGTACAGCGTAATGCACTACGGTGGCTAATATAACGGCGAGACAAATCACGCCCAGGTTCCCCATGTTCTCCCAAAAGGTGTGGTCTTGCATGACGTCCTCCTTTGTATCTGACGTTACGTCATTATTTCTGAACGGTCCATCTGCTGTGTACTGTGATGTCTGTGGGCCAACGCTGGGAGCTCATTGCGACGGAGTGTCCGCTTGGTCTAAGGTCGTGGCTTTAGAAGAGGAGAACAGAGGATGTTGAGACACCCGTTTGTGAGAGCAGTCATCGTCGCTGTGGCCCTGTTAGCCAATGCTGCGCAGGGCCAGAGCTTGCCCGCCGGCCCCACGGCTTTTGTATTAATTGGGCGTTTGCATGCGTTACCCGGCGAGGCCGCGAATGTCATCGCCCTCTCCGCAGCAGTGGACCAAAAAGTCGAGGTGGGTGAGCCAGGCATGCTATTGCATACGTTTGACGCTGACCCCAATGATCCCCTGGGTTTTGTGTGGACCGAGGTCTACGAGAATAGCGACGCCCTGGTCTTTCACCTCGATAACGCGGATCTTGCGGCCTACTTGGAGGCGGTGTCACCCTTACTCGATGTGTTTACGGTGGAGTTGTATGGCGCCGTTTCACCAGAGGCAGTTGCGCGCCTCCGCGAGACGGGAACCCCGGTGACGCATTACCCCAACGTATTAGGTTATGTGCGCGATCTGACACCGTAACTGTCGCAATCGGCGCAGGTCGGTACAGGAGGGCTCGACGGTGATGGAAGAAGACGCGGCACGCCCGCCCGAGA
>JAYPXQ010000035.1:6699-20760 GCA_038135595.1 Halieaceae bacterium | reverse complement strand
AGGACACCGCGGAGATGGTCCGCTCGGCCATTGCCGAGGGCTATCGCCATCTCGATAGCGCGGCCGACTATGGCAATGAAGCTGAGGTGGGCGAGGGGTTGCAGGCGGCACTAGCCGAGGGGCGTGTGCGTCGCGAAGAGCTCTGGGTTACCTCAAAGCTCTGGAATACCTTTCACCGGCCCGAGCATGTGCGGGCAGCCTGCGAGCACACTTTGCAAGACCTCCGCTTGAATGAGCTCGATCTGTATCTCATTCACTTCCCGATAGCGCTGCGGTACGTCGATTTTGATTCCCGTTATCCCCCGGAGTGGATTGCCGACCTGGATGCTGAGAACCCGGTGATGGTGCCGGACCCGGTGCCGCTCTCTGATACTTGGGGTGCAATGGAGGAGCTGGTGCGCGCGGGGCTGGTCAAGGAGATTGGTGTCTGTAATTACAACACCGGGCTGCTGCACGATCTGATGGCATACTCGCAGATCAAGCCGGCCATGCTGCAAATCGAATCCCATCCTTACCTGACCCAGGAGCGACTGCTCCGCGCCGCGGCGCAGTACGACCTGGCGGTAACGGCGTTCTCGCCTTTGGGCGCGCTGTCTTATCTGGAGCTCGACATGGCCGACGCCGGCGAATCGGTGCTCGAGCAAGGGGCCGTCACCGAGGCCGCCGCGCGCGTGGGTCGGACGCCTGCACAGGTTGTGTTGCGCTGGGGCATTCAGCGGGGCACGGCGGTGATTCCGAAGACCAGCCGGGTGGAGCGCCTCAGAGAGAACCAGCAGCTGTTTGATTTTGAGTTGAATAAGGCAGAAATGGCCGCGATCTCTGCCCTCAATCGCAATCGCCGCTTTAACGACCCGGGCCACTTCTGTGAGGAAGCGTTTGGCACCTTCTTCCCCATCTATGATTGATCTCGTTAAAGACTTCGCGGGCACGGGCAGGTTTATGGGTAGTAGCACGAGCGCGCATGCGTATTCGGGAGGGCCCGGAGTGAGCTCAACATGATGAGGTTTGAAGCTCAGCCTGTTATCGGCCAGCAGCGTCATGGCGACATGGCTTTTCCGCTGGCATTGATCGCCGAAAGACCGATGTCACAGCAGGTTTCGCGTGCCCAGTCAGCCGTTCTCATGGAGCAACTAGCGACCCACGGCGCCATTCTGTTTCGCGGCTGTGGGGTAACGGATGCTCAGGCCTTCGATGATTTCGTCGCTGGTTTTGGTCTACCCAACTTTCCCTACAAAGAGTCGCTGTCGAATGCGGTGCGGCACAACCGCACGCCGCGGGTCTTTACTGCTAACGAGGCGCCTCGGAATGTAGAAATTTTTCTTCATCATGAGATGGCACAAACGCCTTACTTCCCGAGTCACTTGTTTTTCTTTTGTGAGCAGGCCGCTGCTTCGGGCGGCGCGACCCCGCTGTGCCGTTCGGATGCGTTGCTAAAGCAGCTTGAGGACCAATTGCCGGATTTTGTGCGCCGCTGCAGGGAACGTGGCGCGCGCTATTCGCTCACTATGCCCGCTGAGGCCGATGCCACTTCGGGGCAAGGCAGAAGTTGGCGCCAGACGCTCAATGTCGATACGAAAGAGGCCGCGGAGGCGCGCTTGGCAGCGCTGGAGTATGACTGGCAATGGTTACCCGATGACGCTATCCGCACCACAACGCCTGCGCTGCCGCTTATTAGGCGTGCGCCCTCAGGCAACGAGGTCTTCTTCAATCAGCTGATTGCTGCGTTTTGTGGCTGGCAAGATCAGCGCAACTTGGGCACCCGCTCGGTGACCTATGGCGATGGCTCAGCCTTTGACGACGCCGATGTGCAAGCGGCGGTCAAGATCGCCTACGAACTGGTATTTGATTTGTCGTGGGAGTCTGGCGACGTGGCGTTGATCGACAACTATCAGGTCATGCATGGACGCCGCCCGTTCTCAGGTCAACGCAGTGTCTTGGCCTCCTTGTGTCTAGACTCAGTGGTGTGAGCGTGCTTACAGATTCATCGTGAGCGTGACGCGCACCTGACGGGGTTCAAAGCGATGAGAGTGCCGGTCCTCGACGCCCTCCAGCGGCTCACCGTCGAGCCTTGAAGTGTAGAAGTACTCAATATCCCGGTCATCGGAGTCGAGCAGGTTCAGCAGATCGGCGCGTAGCGCGAACCGCTGGCCGGACCACCCGAGCGAAAGGTGGGCGAGTGCGGCACTGTGTGCCGTGACGGAGCCATCCTCTAATAACGGTGCGCCATCGAAATAACGCAGTCGCAGCGCGCTAAACCATCCTGAAGGATATTGCGCAGAAAGGGTGGCGCTGGCTACGGTTTCCAGGGCCCCGGGAATATGACGCCCCTCGACTGCGTGATCACTGAAGCGAGCGTCGGTCCAGGCGATATCGGCCTCCATCGACCATACCTCATTGATGATCCAAAAGTTGTTGAGCTCAACGCCCCAGCGCTCGCTGGGCCGGGTGGCTTCGGTGGTGCCGGCATCTCCGACAAACAACAGCTCCGAATCCAGCTCCAGATACCACAGCGCAGCCGCCAGATTCCAGCGCTGTTGCCATTGGGTCTTCACACCGAGTTCCGCGCCGTGAGAGCTCACTAGGGGATCTACCGAGGGCACCGCTTCTTCGGTAACAGGATCAACCTGCTGGATCACACCCCGCGCGTCGTTGGAGTGAAAGCCCTTCCCAACACTCGCATACCACTCGGTAGTCGGGCTCGAGCGGTAAATCAGACTCGCTTTCGGGCTGATCAATGTCTCTTGTTCGGTGCCCGAATTGCGCGGGTCTTCCGCGTCCACATCAAAGCGGAAGTGATCTGCACGGGCCCCCAGCACGGCTCGCCACCCTGGCCCGAGTGTCCAGATGGCTTCGTAGTAAATACCAAGACTGATTTCTTCGACCTCGTCTTGCCTGACGATGCCGGTGCGTTGCCGGGCCTGGGTGCGATACAAGCCGACCGTGCCGATATCGTCTTGCTGCACCGCGGCGCCCCAGCGATGCTGCAGCGCGTCACTGGCATTCCGGTGATGATGGTAGCTACCGCCCAGAATTCGTCGATCGTCCACCTGCTGAAACTGATCGCCCAGTAACGGATCGTCAAGTAAATAGGTGAAGTTGGAATAGAGGTTCATCTCATAATCGATGAGATAGGCCGTCCAGCGTGAGGCGTGGTCACCGTGCGAGCGCTGATAGTCGCCCGAGACGCTGGAGCGTCGGGTGTCGCCCCCCAGTGTGGGATCAATGGATCCTAAGGGAGCAATCAGGCCAGCATTCACCGCGCGCTCCGGTATTTGATCCGCGGCGGACCACTGGTTTTTATAGTGCATCAAGGTGGTTTGCCATTGCCCGGTTTGGTCACCACCACCGAGCTTGATCAATCCATTCAGCTTTTTAACATCCTCTTGAACGTCAGCCCACGGGCCGTCATAGCGCTGGACTTCCGCTGCGCCCGATAGCCTAATGTTTCCGTTTGTAAGGCTGCCCATAACCAGACCGCGATGAAACCCGTTTTCGCCCGCCGTCCATGCCAGCTTGTTACTGAAGACACTCGCGGTCTCAATCTCTGCGCCACCTGCAGAAGAAAAATCCCCGAGCTCGGCGTGGTAGGGGCCCTTCACAAAGTTGATGCGTGCGACGGTTTCCGGTATCAAAAAATTGATATCGGTGTAGCCCTGTCCGTGGCCATGACTGCGAAGGTTGACGGGCATACCGTCGACAGCAGTAGAAAAATCTGTTCCGTGATCCAGATTAAAGCCGCGCAGAAACATTTGATTCGATTTCCCCGAACCACTGTGTTGGGTCACGATCAGGCCGGGAATTGCTTCAAGTACGTCGCCCGGCCGAAGTAACGGCCGTATCGACAAATCCTGACTTCCAACAACACCCTCTGACGCTGTCCGAGCGCTGCCGGCGAGGTTGTCGCGGCGACCCGTGACCACAAGTTCTTCCATGACCGGCGTGTCATCATGTGCGCCAAGTTCACAACAACCAGCCAGAAGTAACAAAAAAAGGAGGGGCCGCACGCAGAAACAGTTCGCCAAAAGGGTCAAGTATAGACAGTTTGGCTGGGCGTGCCATTGTGAGTCAGGTCGTATGGTTCCCGCGTGTATACTCTGGATGGCCTGTGGTAGGTCGCCGAATAAAAAAAGGAATGCGGTTGTCTCAACAAGTCGACAAAGTGAATTTTGGCCTGACGGTCTCAGTGCTGTTGGGTATGTCCATACCGCTACTGACCTTTCCTGAAGAGAGTGCCGCTCTTCTTCGGGCCGCATACGCGTGGATCGCCGAGACCTTTGGGTGGTTTTACATTCTTACCGGCGCGGTGGCGTTTGGCGTGGTGTTGTATGTGGGTTTGAGCCGGTTTGGCCAAATCAGGTTGGGCGAGGGTGAGCCCGAGTTCAGCACGCCCAGCTGGATATCGATGCTGTTTGCTGCAGGGATCGGTGCAGGCTTGATGTATTGGAGTGGCATTGAGTGGGCCTACTATGTGCAGGCTCCGCCCTTCCGCGCCGAGCCGTTTTCCCACGAGGCGTATTTATGGGCGTCCTCCTACGGTTTGCATCACTGGGGGTTTGTGGCCTGGGCGCTCTATTGCCTGCCGACCCTGGCAATCGCCTATCCGTTCTACGTCAGACGCATTCCGCAACTGAAATACAGCCTATCTGCGCACTTCTGGCTGCGCGGTCGAGAAGCGTCCTTGTCCGCTCGATTAATGGACACGTTCTTTATGGTGGCCTTGATCGGGGGTGCCGGGAGCTCTCTCGGCTTCTCAACGCCGCTGATCGCGGCGCTTGTCAGTCGACTGACGGGAATTCCCGCTGATTTCACCCTCGAACTGATGGTGGTCAGCATTTGTGTGCTGGTATTTGCGATGAGCGTTTGGTTGGGTTTGCAGGAAGGTATCCGTCGTTTGAGTAACCTCAACATCGTTCTGGCGTTGATTTTTCTGTTGGCGGTGCTGCTGGCCAGTGACACCTTGTTTCTATTGGAAATGGCAGTGAATTCGCTGGGCTTCCTGTTTCAGAACAGCCTCGCCATGACCTTTTGGACAGACCCTATCGAACAAACAGGGTTTGTGGGTGACTGGACGGTCTTCTACTGGGCTTGGTGGATTGCCTACGGTCCCTTTGTGGGTCTGTTTGTGACCCGCATTTCCAGGGGTCGAACAATCCGTGAAGTGGTGGTTGGCATGCTGCTATTGGGTTCATTGGGCGTCTGGCTATTCTTCCTCGTGTTGGGTAACCACAGCCTCGGCTTGCAGCTGAGCGGTGAGTTGGATGTGGTGGAAGTCATGAAAGCGTCCGGCGGCAACGCGGCAGTGGTAGCAGGTTTGAATACCCTGCCATTGGCGGGGCTGATTATTGGGGTATTCGCGGTGGTCGCCGTTATTTTTGTGTCCACTACCTACGATAGTGCCTCATACACACTGGCCGCGACGGCGACTCAATCGATGGATGTGTCTGAGGATCCGCCTCGATGGCATCGCGTATTTTGGGCCGTCGCCATTGCCATTTTACCGATTGGTTTAATGTACGCCGGCGGTATTAAAGAAGCGCAAACCGCCACCTTGGTCGTTTCCCTCCCCCTCACCTTTACCTTTTGGCTTTCCGGGTGGGGGTTATTGAAATCGTTGCGCGCAGATCATCCTTCGCGCTAAAACGGCATACCGGAGTCGCGCAGCGCAGTGTGCCGTAGCCGGGGAGAGTGCCTCGCAACGCCCAGATTCATCGCGTCGCGGAAGGGTAGGAGCACCTGTATAGCGGTCACCCGAGGTTCGGGTCGAGGGCGAATGAATGACTGATCAACCCACTGCCATTATTTCGGCCGGCGCATCCGGTATCGGTTTGGTCTGCGCGCGCCTCTTGTCGAGAGAGGGTTACCGCGTACTGACGCTAGACATTGATGCTGATGCCGTCGCGGCATTCGAATCCGAATTTGGCGCCGGCACTGCGTCGCTGTGCGATGTTTCCGACGCGGGACAGGTTGAGGCAGCTTGGGGTAGCCTCATGGGATCCTCAAGTCGTCTTGATCTGCTGATGAATAACGCGGGCGTTGCCGGGCCGCAGCAGCCAGTCGAGGAGATTGCCGTTGAGGCCTGGCAGCAAACGCTTAATACCGACCTCAGCAGTATGTTTTACCTGACGCGCCTTGCTATCCCCACAATGAAAGCGCAGCGCGGTGGTCTCATTCTCAATATGTCTTCCAGTGCAGGGCGTTATGGATGCCCAAATCGATCGCCGTATGTGGCAGCGAAATGGGCAGCGATTGGACTGGCCCAAACCTGGGCCATGGAGTTGGGGCCCTGGAATATTCGGGTTAACGCACTTTGCCCAGGTAGCGTGGGGGGTGAGCGTATCGAGCGCGTTATTCAAAAGGATGCCGAGGAACGTGGCGTTGACCCTGACGCGATTCGTACTGTCTACCAGCGTCAGAGCTCACTCCGAGCCTTCGCCAGTGCAGAGGATATCGCCGCCATGGTCTGTTTTCTCGCGGGGCCGGGTGGGCGCATGATCTCTGGCCAAACCATTGGCATCGATGGGCACACTGAGAGCCTTGCTAACTGGCTGGATGACTAGGGGCGCGCTGATGAAGGCAGTTTGGTTTGAGCGATTTGGTGCGGCGGCGGAGGTGCTGGAATTCGGTGACTGGCCGACGCCCGAGCCTGGTCCCGGTGAGGTGCTGGTCACACTACAGACAACCGGGATCAATCCGTCCGATGTGAAAAAGCGAGCGGGGGCGTTTCCGAATTTGCTCGATGACGGTCCGGTTATCCCCCACAGCGATGGTGCGGGCATCATCACTGAGGTCGGTCCCGGGGTTCCTGCCAGCCGCGTCGGTGAGCGAGTGTTTGTGTATCAGGCGCAATACGCGCGCCAGCTGGGTACTGCCGCCGAATGTGTCGCCATAGACAGTGCACGGGCGCCGTTGTTGCCCGCGAACACCGCGTTCGAGGTGGGGGCGTGTATCGGTATCCCGATAATGACCGCGCACCGCTGTGTATTCGCCGATGGCCCAGTTGCCGATCAGTGGATACTCGTTACGGGCGGTGCCGGAAGAGTGGGACACTATGCGATTCAGTGGGCACACCGGGCCGGCGCCCGTATTATCGCCACGGCCAGCAACGAGGCGGATGCAGCGGCGTGTCGGGCTGCGGGTGCTAGAGCAGTGGTCAATCATCGCGAAGCCGCATGGGGGAAGGCGGTGCTGGATCTGACCGGGGGCCAGAAGATCGATCGGGTGATCGAAGTGGAGTTCGGCGCCAGTCTGCCCGAGCTGCTGCACTGCGTGAGGACTGGCGCCACGATTGCGACGTACTCCAGCACCGTGGTGCCAGAGCCTGCGCTGCCCTTCAGGACTATGATGTTTATGGACCTCACGGTGCGCATGGTCATTGTGTATGCCATGCCAGAAGAGGCCAAGGCGCAGGCGGTGGCAGATACCCAAGCGGCTCTGACTGAGGGCGCGCTGCAGCATCGCATTGCCGAGACGCTGTCATTTGAGCAGATGGCAAAGGCCCACGAGGTCATTGAAAAAGGGAGCGTGCGCGGATGCGTTGTCGTGACGATTTAGTCTTCGGGTCAAGTCGCTTTGTGCGCGCGCTGCTGGCTGGCATGTTGGCGGTATGGGGCATGCTGGGTCTTGCCGGTTGCGGGACGGAGCCGGGCTCACCCTCGGTACAACTGGGTAACACCGTCGTTACCGGAGTTAGCGAAGCTAACGGTATCGCCGCGTTCCTTGGGTTGCCGTTTGCCGAACCGCCGGTCGGCGAGCTGAGATGGGGTAAGCCTCAGCGCTGGCAACCCGACGGCATGCCCATTGACGGTACCCAGTTTGCACCCGCCTGTATGCAAACGGATAGCGGTGTCGAGTGGTACCGCGGCATGATGGCGCGGGTCGGCATCGACCCCAATCTCATGGTTGCACCCGAGTATTCCGAAGATTGCCTGTACCTCAACGTGTGGACCGATCTGGAGGCCGAGGCGCCCCTTCCGGTAATGATTTACATCCACGGTGGTGGCAACACGGGGGGCTGGAGTTACGAGCCCAACTATCATGGTGAGCAGCTCGCACGACGGGGTATGGTCGTGGTCTCCGTCGCTTATCGATTAGGGATATTTGGCTGGCTCAGCCATCCTGATATGGAGATTAAAAATCCGGCACTGCATGACCTCGCTGCGAGTCTCGCGTGGGTGCATGAGCACATTGCTGCTTTTGGTGGTGACCCCTCGCGAATCACGATTGCCGGGGAGTCGGCGGGTGCCGATAACGCCATACATCTGGCCATTTCACCCCTGAGTCAGGGTCGTGCTACGCGCCTGATTCATCAGAGTGGTGGGTGGTCCTTTGACGAAGACCCCGATACTGCCGAGGCCAAGCGTCGAGGGTTGGCGCTGCAGCAGTTACTCGTCGGCGAAGAGGGTTCCTTTGCGGCGTTAAAGGCAATTGCTGCCGAGGAGATTTTGGCCGCGGTGCCCGAGGTCTACCGCGGTTTTTATTTCGACCCGGTCGTTGATCCCGAGAGCCTCCCCGACACCTTGCCGCAACTGTCGGCGTCGGGTCGACTGCCGGCACTCGAGATGATCATTGGCACCAACCTCAACGAAGCGCTGATGTACGTGCCCGAGGGCGCGACTCCGGAAAGTTATTTTGGCAGTCGACTCAGCCAACGCACGATCGAGGCGATATTTACCGAGCTACCATCCGATCTGCCGCTGGTGGATCAGATTGATCGCGTGGGTACTGGGATTGAATATTTGTGCCCGTCTTTGGGGTTGGCCTCAACAGTCGACGACGTGGGTGGCCGGGCCTGGGTGTATCGATTTGACCGGGTGCGTCCGGGGTTTGATGCCATTGGCGCCTATCACGGTGCAGAGCTCCCGTACATGTTTGACCAACACGACGCCTGGCTTCCTCAGGAAGATACTGACCACAACATTACCCGCGACATGGTGGCCCACTGGAGTGCTTTTGTGCGCGATGGTGATCCGTCCACGGTTCGAGCGCCTGAGTGGCCCCAGTGGCGCAGTGGTGTCGGGCAGATGCTTCGCTACGGTGACCAGACTGTGGCGGGCGCCCATCCCGACGCCGCATTTTGTGACTGGTTACGTAACCACTACCTGTCGAGCGGGGACAGCTGATAGCGAAACGTTTGTCGTTGGCATCGTCTCTCGCGGAGTGGCGTAGCTGAGGTTCCCGGCGCTAGTTTTTATTGGTTGCCAGCTCGTCCACCATTGCTCGCCAGAACAGCAGTGACCCCTCGATTGATGCGCGGGGGACCCGCTCGTTTAAGCCATGCGCAAAACTGTCTTTCGGGTTAATGAAAATTCCCGAGAGACTGTAGCTGGGTATGCCCGCAGCGCGGAAATAGGCACCGTCAGTTGTCCCCGAGCCCATCTCGGGCACGATCGGCAGGTTTGGGTGAATCGGTGCCAGTGAAGCCTCGATTGCCGCCATAATTTCAGTATTAAAGTCAGAAGCAGGGCTCGATACCGGCACGCCTACGACATCCCATTCCAATTCAGAGTTCTCAGCGACGCGCTGCAGTTCACGCATAATTTCATTTGGTGTATGGCCAGGAAAGATGCGGCAGTTCACCGTGGCCGTGACTGCACGGGGGAGGGCGTTCTCGGCATGGCCGCCGGAGAGCATGGTCGGGATGCAGGTGGTACCCAAGGTGCCGACGTACTCCGGTTGTGCCCTAAGTGTGGCAATCGCGTCCTCATCTGTCGGGTCACTGACCAGCCTCGCCATGGCGTCTCCTACCTCATTGTCGAGGAGCGGTGCCGTGCGGGCAAAGTAGGTCATGGTAATTTCGCTGGTCTCGACCGGGAACTGGTAGGCCTCGAGACGTTGAATCGCACGCGCTAAGTCGTAGATGGCATTGTCGGCTCGCGGCATCGAGCTGTGCCCACCGGGATTTTTTGCGGTCATGGCGAAAGTGGCGTAGGTTTTTTCGGCGAACCCCACCTGAAACTGGATCGCCTGTCCAGCGTCATTAAGCACGCCGCCACCACCATCAACGACAAGGGCATACTCGGCGTCGATCAGATCGCGATAATCTCGGGTCAGCTGCTGAACCGTCTCCTGCAAAGACTCCTCGTCGCCGGTAAAAGCGATCACAAGATCACGATTGGGCACAAATCCTGATTCCTTAAGCCAGACAAACAGGGTCGTCAAAATCGATACATCAAACTTGTTGTCGAGTACGCCGCGGCCGTAAAAAAAGCGGTCGTCTTCCTGTAATTCAAAGGGATGACGCAACCAATCGTCGGCGTCAGCCGGGACCACATCCATGTGGGCAGAGAAAAGGATGGGCCTGCGCCCACTGCTCCCATCGCCGTTAAAACGTACGATCAACGACGCGGTGTCGTCATAGGGAACGATTGTCAGCGCATCGGCTGGAAAACCCGCCTCCAGAAAGACGTCTCTGAGTGTGTCTGCATAAGCAGGCACATTCCCTGCGCCGCGCACAGTTTCGCGACTGATGGCGTCCCTGAGTAGCGCTGTCGCCCGTTCACTGTAGTGAGTGATAGGGTCGCTGGCAGCGGCGGCTGCGGTGGCGCTGACCCACAGCGCATTGGCCAGTAACAGACCGAAAAGGGGGGTGCGATAGCGCATGGCGGCTTCCTGTGTTTTGGCATCAGCGCGCTGTGCCGATTGACGATTTCCGTGTGGCTGGACGCTTACTCGCTCGACTCGCTCGCGACAAAACCCGACAACGACGGAGCGCCTATCATCGTCCACGTCGCGACGGGATTGCAATCACCGAGTCAGCGCTTTTTGGCGATCAAACAGCAAAGACATTTTGCTTCCGCGCTATGGTGAGTTCGGTTACATTTTCGCCCATCGAATGTGCTCGGCTCGATGCGGGTAGTGCCAGAATCTGCCGCTAGAGCTGCAAAAAAACATCTGGAATCACGGATTAGGGAAGCCAGTGCTATGTCGGATGATGAGACCGCCGCGGTACCGCTGACCCCTGACTTTTATCAGTACCGTGCCGCACCTATTGATCGTGTTGAGCAGGATGCCGAGGGCCTGTGGATCTTCTGGCCCGACGCGTTGCGACTCCGATGCCATCGTTTTTGGCTCCGGGAAAATACCATGGGTCACGGTGGCATCGACCCGGCCACTCGGGAGGGGTTGATGGATCCCGCCGAGCTCTCCGATGCTATGCAAATGACTTCCTGCGGTCTGACCGAAGCGGGTGATTTACAGGTTTCGTGGGCGCCCGATGGCGTCCGGAGTCGCTACCACTCGGGCTGGCTGCGCCATATCGCAGAGGGACAGCACAGGCCACAGAGCTGGGTACCAGAGCCTCTGCTATGGACTGCCGCCACATTACCGCAACCACCCAGGCGCAATGCCAGAGCCGTGTTGAACGATAATCGGGCACTGAGCGACATGCTGAACGATTTGCTCGCCTGTGGCGTCTGTGTTGTCGAGCAGGCCCCCTGCGAACCCGGATTTCTGAACCGTCTGGCGGCGCGTATTGGGCCCGTGCGCGACAGTAACTTCGGGCCACTATGGGATGTTAAGGCCGACGTGAATTTGGCGGGTGACGCCAAAACCAATACGACCGCAAACACGGGATTCAGATTGGGACCGCACACCGACCTGCCCACCCGTGAAATTCCCCCGGGGTTTCAATTTCTGCACTGCCTGGTAAACGAAGCCGATGGCGGTGAGTCGACGCTGACCGACGGCGGTGCGCTGGTATCGGCGTTGCAGGAAGAACACCCAGACGACTTCGCGGTATTGAGTACAAGACGCTGGATATTTTTTAACCGGGGGCCTGGCATCGATCATCGATTTTCAGCCCCCATTATCGACTACGTCGGTGGCGAGGCGTTGCCCACGATCCGCGCTTTCTATCCGGTCAGAGCCTTTCCCGACATGGCTGAAGATGACGTGGGCCCAGCCTATGCGGCGCTTCGACGCTTTTATCAACTGGCCGATGACCCGCGGTTCGAACTGACCTTCCGTCTGGGTCCGGGGGATATCATGTGCTTTGACAATCGACGTATATTGCACGGTCGAAAGGCGTTTTCAGGATCGGGGCAAAGACACCTGCAAGGTATTTATATCGATCGCGACGAAGTTTTATCGACAGCACGCGCCGTGAATCGCGCCTGCGCGACGCTGACTGACGTCGCTTAGCCGGCAAGAGCGACCGGGTGGGTGTCGCGTCATGGGAGTGGATGGCTTGGGTGATCTCGTGTTTCAGGTCACCGTCCGGAAAGTGATTCGCTGCGCCAGCGCTTAGCATAAAGATGGACTGAGAGAGGAAAACCATGCCATTGGCCATGCGAGAAAAAGTTTTTATCACCGCCGCCCTCACGGGCTCTGGCAGCACCCAGGACCGTAGCGACAAGGTGCCGCGCAGCCCCGAGCAAATTGCGGCGGCAGCAATTGACGCGGCTAAGGCGGGTGCGGCGGTGGTGCACTGTCACGTGCGCGACCCCGAGACGGGCGCACCCGATCGCGCCGTCCATCTCTACCGCGAAGTGGTGGAGCGTATCAGGGCGTCCGATACCGATGTCGTCATCAACCTCACCGCGGGAATGGGAGGTGACATTGTTTTTGGTCCCACCAGCGCACCGCTGCCGCTGAGCGAGCAGGGGACCGATATGGTGTCAGCCGCAGAGCGTGTCGCGCATCTGGAGGCCTGCTTGCCCGAGATCGCCACCCTCGATTGCGGCACCATGAACTTTGCCGAGGCCGATTATGTGATGACCAACACGCCCGGCATGCTGCGGGATATGGCAAGCCGTATGGCGGCGCTGGATATTCGTATAGAGATCGAAGCTTTCGACACGGGTCATCTCTGGCTGGCCAAGCAATTGGTCAGCGAAGGTCTCATCCCGGCACCCGTAATGGTGCAGCTCTGTATGGGGGTTCCTTGGGGCGCTCCAGACGACCTCAATACCTTCATGGCGATGGTGAATAACGTCCCGCAAGACTGGATCTACTCGGCGTTCTCCATTGGTCGTCATCAAATGGCCTATGTTGCCGCAGCCGTGTTGGCCGGGGCCAATGTACGCGTAGGGCTGGAGGACAATCTGTGGTTGGAGCGCGGGCGATTGGCGACCAATGCAGAGTTGGTGGCGAGAGCGGTGACCATTATTGAGGCGATGGGTGTGCAGGTGATGACGCCCGAGGAAGTGCGAACCGAGCTGCAGTTGACCAAGCGGGAGTTACCTTGATGCCTACCGCCGCAATTGTGGGTGGCGGTGTTATTGGATCCGCCTGGGCATCGCGATTTTTACTGTACGGGTGGGATGTCCGTTTCTATGACCCGGCCCCCAATGCAGAGCAAGTCCTGCATGCAGTGCTGGGCAAAGCCCGGCGATGGGTTCCCCAGATTGTAGAGGCACTGCCGGGCGAGGGTTCACTTACCGTGTGCTCTACATTATCGGATGCTGTTGCCACCGCAGACTGGATTCAAGAGTCCACACCGGAGCGGCTCGAGATTAAGCATGCCGTGCTCAGCCAGATTCAAGCGGCTTGCAGTGATGCGGCGATTGTCGGTTCATCCACGTCAGGCTTCATGCCCTCGGAACTGCAGGCCGGCAGTGAGCGGCCTGAGCAAATACTGGTTGCACATCCCTACAATCCGGTTTACCTCTTGCCCATAGTCGAAGTCGTCCCATCGCCGCTGGTGGCTCAGGGCACTGTCCATCGCGCCGAGCAGATGCTCAGTGAGATTGGCATGAAGCCGATTACCCTAAAAGCCGAAATTCCCGCTCACGTCGGAGATCGCCTGTTGGAGGCCGTCTGGCGAGAGGCCCTCTGGCTCATCAAGGATGGCGTGGCGACGACTGAGCAGATCGACGACATCATGACCCACGGCTTCGGACTGCGTTGGGCCCAGAAAGGGCTCTTTGAAACCTACCGGACAGCGGGCGGCGAAGCTGGCATGAAGCATTTTCTTGAGCAATTTGGTCCGTGTTTGCAATGGCCATGGACCAAGCTCACCGATGTGCCGGATCTGGACGATGATTTGATTAATCTTATCGTTGCGCAGTCTGATGATCAGGCTGCAGGCCGGTCAGTCAGTGAGCTTGAGGACGAGCGTGACGC
>JAYPXQ010000035.1:2886-6599 GCA_038135595.1 Halieaceae bacterium | reverse complement strand
GCGCGCTTGGGTGTGGGCTGGATTGAAACGGACATCCAGCAACTGGCCGATGATGCCCTTGTTGTTTTTCATGATGACGCACTGGGGCGAACCGCAAACGGGCATAGCGCTATTCGAGAGATGGTCTGGCCTGAGGTTGCGGTACTGGATGTCGGTAGCTGGAAGGGAGCACGGTTCGCCAGCGAACGTCCGGTCCGTGTTGAGGACCTGATGCGCTGGCAGGCAGCGGTGCCCGATCGGCCAACCATCATATGGGAGATCAAGTGTGAAGACGGGAAAACCGAGGCGAAGCGGATAGCCGCGGCGCTGGCCGAAAAAATTCTAGCGCAGGCGGGGCATCGCTCGGTGGTCTCCAGCTTTAACCGCGATGCGTTACTGGCTATTAGACCGTTGCTGCCCTCCACACCGCTGGCGTTGATCGTCGAAGGGTTGCCGGCGGATGCCGTCGCTTTTTGCACCGACCACGGGCTCGAGGGGCTGCATCTTGATGGACATCAGCTCAGCGCAGCATCTGCAGAGCTCGTGTTGTCAGCCGGGCTCAACCTGCGCTGTTACACCATCAATTCAGAGACAGAAGCGATGCGCTTGCTGGAAATGGGGGTCGAGGTGGTGATGACGGACTTTCCGGAACGCTTCCTCACCGCCCCGACACTTGAGGTGCTGTGACGCCTGACCCGAGGAGCACCGCGGGCGGAGGTTCCCGTGGCGTTGGTCAGGGTTAGTCGGCCAGCGTCCCGAGATCAAAACCGCTCCCATCGGGCGCGGAGTCCGGCCAGTTAGTGCGCCACACCTCCCGCGAAACGGCGCCGACCGGAACGGGATTTCTATGGAATCCGGGTTGGCAAGGGATGAGCGGTTCGACCACAACATCGTGGCGCGGCACCATAAAATACGGAAAGCTGTACCGTGCTTGACCCGACGCGTTGACCACTTTATGCGGCGTAGAAACAAATAATCCCCCCGACCAAAGCTCGAGCAGGTCTCCGATGTTAACGACCATGACCCCCGGTGGCGCCGATACTTCCAGCCAGCGTTCTGCCGCGCGGGGACGGAGCCATAGGCCACCTACCGGGTCGGGAAATAGCAGTGTCAGCGCGTCGGTATCCTTGTGCGGATGAATACCAAAGCCATTGCCCTCGCTTGCCGTGGGTGGGTAGTGCAGCAGTGTCATGTTGGTCAGGGGGTATTCGAATAAGGACAAAAAATCGACCTTATCCACTGCCATAATGCCCGCGATCAGGCTCAGTAGGCGCTGACCTGTCCGGTCACATGCCTGCCAGAAAGCCATTGCCGCCGCTTGAAGTGAATCGCTGTCGTCTGGCCATCGGTTGGGTCCGTAGAGATCACAGGACGCGCGAATCGCGTCATCGACATTGACGTCGAGATGCAGCTTGTAGCCTTCGTACTGATCTGGTGTGGAGCCTGTATGGGGGGAGGCGTTATTGGGTGAAAAAAAACCGAGGGGAATGTAGCCGCGATAATTCTCGCGAGTAATGGTGTCCCGCAATTTCTCCGCCAATGGGCGATCAAAGTACTCCGCCATCTGCGTTCGAAGCTCATTGACCAGCGTGTCAGGGATGCCATGTCCGGCGACAAGCACAAAGCCGATATCGCGCAGGGCCCGCGTGAGTTCCGGGATGATGTGATCGTCCTGTTCATTGAGGTCGATCAGGGGGATCGAGGCTTCGGCGTTCACTGGGATTGATTCAGTCCCTGGGCAAATGTGGCCCTTCATGCTGCGTTGTCGGGTGCGCGCCGATGATTAATGATTTCTGCTGTGGGAGCAAAGCTTTTCGGCAAAGACACTATCGCGCCGTGATCGACAGTCGGCATAATGAGGGCCGGCGTCAAGACGAGAAGCCGCAAAATGACACTGTCGCTGAACTCCACCACAAGCGGACCGCATGACCGACTCTGCTGCCTGATGCGGGAAGTCCGGTTGCCCAGCATCCACAGAGCGGCGTCCGAGGGTATTGCGCGCGCGCTATCATCCGTCGCGACCCTCTGTTTCAGTGTCGTGGCCTTGTGTTGTGCCTCGACTACCGTGGCCGGTGAGCCCAAGGCGGTTTTCGTGATTCTTGATGGCATTCCAGCAGATGTCATCGAACGTGTCTCAACCCCTAATCTGGATGCTATCGCGAAAGTCGGTGCGTATGGCCGGGCTCAGGTCGGTGGCCCGCTGGGGGAGCCCGGCGAGACACCGACTGTATCTGCGCCGGGATACATGAACCTCGTCACAGGGACTTGGGCAAACAAGCACAACGTCTATGGGAACTACAATCTCTCCCCCAACTACGGTTACTGGAATATCTTTCGGCTGGCGAAGGCGGTGAATCCAGCGTTCAAGATCGGGATTTTCTCGACCTGGACAGACAATCGCACCGTGCTATTGGGAGAGGGGCAACCCGAAGCTGGGGATTGGCAGTTCGATTACGTCGCAGACGGTTTTGAAACGGACGCAACTCGGTTTCCGCCACAGCCGTCCGATGCGCATATTGCATTGATCGACCATCTCGTATCGACCGAAGCGGCGAGGATCATCGAGCAGGAGGGGCCGGATCTCTCGTGGGTCTATCTTCAGCACACCGACGACATCGGCCACGAACAGGGCGATGGTGAGGCTTTTGATCAGGCGGTGGCCGAGATGGATGCGCACACGGGTCGAGTTTGGTCAGCGGTGTTGGCGCGTGCAGCAAGCCATGATGAGGACTGGCTGGTGATCGTAACCACGGATCATGGGCGAGACGCTGAGACCGGAAGAGAGCACGAGGGCCACACCGAGCGCGAGCGCACTATTTGGATCGTGACTAATAGTCTCAGACTGACGCCCAGATTCGGGGAGATGCCCGAAATCGTTGATATTTTTCCGTCCGTCGCCCGTCATCTGGGGATCACCATTCCCGATAGGGTAGCCCGTCATCTCGACGGCCAAACCTTCATCCATTAGGGAGCGACTATGAATCGCGAACGCGTAGCGACCTATGCACAGGTAATGATTATTGCGCTGGCCGCCTCGGTCATCTATAGCGCCCCTTACTTAAGACAACTGTTCAAAACCTCCCTGCTAGAGGCTTTTTCTCTCACCGAGGCCCAATTGGGCAATCTGAGCAGTACTTACGCGCTGGCCTGCCTCATCTGCTACGTCCCGGGGGGCTGGCTCGCCGACCGCGTCGAGGCGCGTAAGCTACTTGTTATCGCGCTCTTTGCCAGTGCTGCCAGCTACGCGTGGTATGCGACGATCCCCAGCTACGAGGAGTTACTGGTGATTTATGCCTCCTGGGGAGTCATTGGCGTCGGCATTTTATGGGCCGCTATGTTCAAGCAGGTCAGGCTTCTGGGCGGTGGCGATGAACAGGGGCGCCTTTTCGGGAGTCTGGAGGGTGCGCGCGGGTTGTTTGAGGCTATTTTGCTGACGGTCGGCTCTTTTATTTTTGGACTGTTCGCTACCCGTGAACTGGGAATGATCAATGTCATTGTTCTTTACACCGTGTGCTCCGCCATCCTCGGCGTGGTGCTCATGTTCTGGAAACCGAAAATTGCGGCAGAATCATCTGCGGATCGAGAGACTATCCGATGGTCTGATTTATTGATAATTGTGAGGCAGCCCAGTATCTGGCTGTTGTGCATCATTTTGTCAGCGCTTTATCACGTGTTCTGGGCAACCATCGAGTTTCCAAGCTTCGCTGAAACCGGAGGCTTTGAGATGACACTTG
>JAYPXQ010000035.1:0-2786 GCA_038135595.1 Halieaceae bacterium | reverse complement strand
TACAGCCCCGACGCCTACGTCCCGCAAGTGGCGGCGTGGCTCCATACGAACTACGACACCACCACGGCTTATCAAGGATTCTTCGCTTATGTCGCTGCGGTGTCGGCCGTGGGTATGATCGCTTCGTGGGCACTGTATAGACTCACGGTACGGCACGCGATGAGCGAGGCGCCATGAACGAGTATGACTACATCATTGTCGGTGCTGGATCGGCCGGATGCGTATTGGCTAATCGGCTCAGCCACGATCCGGCCAACCGGGTGCTGTTGATCGAAGCAGGTGCTGACGATCGCAGTTTGTTCATTCGAATGCCGACAGCGCTCTCTATTCCCATGAATACGCCGCGCTTTAGCTGGGGCTATTGGGGGCAACCTGAACCGTATCTTGACGGTCGCAGAATGGATTGTGCCCGTGGCAGAGTCTTGGGTGGTTCGTCAGCAATCAATGGCATGGTGTATGTCCGGGGCCACCCTCAGGATTTCGAAGAGTGGGTGACCGCCGGCGCTACCGGATGGAGTTACGCTGACTGTCTGCCTTATTTTAAGCGCGCAGAGCGCTGGATGGGTGGGGGAGATACCTACCGCGGTGGGTCGGGCCCGGTCGACACCTGCAACGGGAATAACATGCGCAACCCGCTGTATCGAGCGTTTATCGATGCCGGGCGAGAGGCCGGATATGGTGTGACCGAGGACTACAACGGCTTTCGTCAGGAAGGATTTGGGCCGATGCACATGACGGTGCGCAACGGCGAGCGCTGCTCCACGGATTTGGCATATCTCGAGCCCGTCAGGCGGCGACCCAATCTCACCATCCTGACCAAGATCGAGGTTAACAAGCTCACCTTCTCGGGGCTGCGGGTCACAGGCGTGCAGTATCGCAGGGATGGGCAGAATTTTAGGGTCAACGCTCAACGGGAGGTCATTCTCTGTGCGGGGTCAATCGGTTCTCCTGCCATACTGCAGCGATCCGGCGTGGGGCCTATGTCGGCGCTGTTCTCCGCCGGGGTGCCTGTTCGTTACGACTTGCCGGGTGTGGGGGAGAACTTGCAGGACCATTTGGAGGTTTACTTTCAGTACCGGTGTCGAAAGCCCATCACCGTGAATGGACACCTCGGATTGCTTGCCAAGTTTCGGATTGGCGCGCAGTGGGTGTTAACCAAGACCGGTCTTGGTGCGACCAACCATTTTGAATCCTGCGGTTTTATTCGGTCTCGGGCCGGCATTGAATGGCCAGACATTCAGTATCATTTTCTGCCTGCTGCTATCCGCTACGACGGTCGGGCCGCCTTCGAGGGGCACGGCTTTCAGGTTCATGTTGGCCCCAACAAACCCGACAGTCGGGGCCATGTGCGAATCTCCGGACCAGAGCCAGAGCGCCCGCCCCTAATCCAGTTCAACTATCTGTCAACAGAGAAGGATTTGGCGGACTGGCGGAGCTGCCTGCGGCTAACGCGAGAAATTCTTCAGCAGCCGGCGTTGGATACATACCGAGCCGAGGAGATTCAGCCCGGCATCGATCTATCGGATGATGCGGCGGTAGATGAGTGGGTTCGCCGCAATGTCGAGACGGCCTATCATCCTTCCTGTACCTGCCGTATGGGTGCCGAGGACGATGAGCAGGCCGTGGTCGACCCAAAGTGCCGGGTGCGTGGATTGCGCGGAGTCCGGGTAGTGGATTCCTCTATATTTCCCACTATTCCCAACGGCAATCTTAATGCGCCCACGATCATGGTTGCCGAACGCGCGGCTGATTTAATTTTGGGTAGAGAGCCCTTGAAAGAAGACGTCGCAGTTTGGAGCGCACCCGAGTGGCGCACTCGGCAGAGAGAGGGTGATCCCGTCAGACCGATACCCCCGGGCCCTGCGCGTTTAATCTGAATAGAGGCTTGCGATGAACGCCATTTTGTCCGCCGCGATTGTCATCACATTGTTGACTTCGCTGTTTATCGTTATTCGTTACCGGGGGTTGCGTATCAGCGGTGCGACACCGATTCCTCTGGTGACTTTCATGGCTATTCTGTTTACCTCGGGACTCGACGTGGGATTGATCATGTTCCCGATGGTGGACTTTGAATTGTTTGCGACCGAGCCGGACTACGCCTTCGCCAACCCCCTCGCCCTTGAGTTCGGTTTTTGGGGGTTCCTCGTATGGGGCTTTTATTTTCTCACGACGTTCTACTTTTGCGTCGTCGAGCCGAAACTGCAACTTTTTGAGCTTCCGCTGATCAAGGTGATTAATAACCTCACCATCGTGGGAACTTGCGCGTTCACCGGATATTTGTTTTTGCACTATCTTCCCGATTACATAGCGGGTATTCCCGACCCGGTGCGATTTGCACTGGTTGCTACAACCGTATTGGTGGCAGTCATTTCCAGTACGCAAATTCGTTTTGTGAAAGTGCTGAGTTTGATTTCAAGCGCTCTGTTCTTTGCGTTGATTGCCGGCGCCTTTTTGGCCTCGGATATGGGTGGGGCCGGGTTACTGGAAGCGGCCGCGTTGTTGGGTGATTACTTTGGTCAGCTCGATCAGTTTGTATTGCCGGTCAACGATTATCACGCCTTTTACCTGTTCTGGTGGTTTGCCTGGAGCATCATGATCGGCCAGTTTGTGTCGCGTTTTGTGGGGGGTATCAGCACGGGGCAATTACTCGTCTTGCTGTTGGTTGTGCCTTCTATTCCCATCGCGCTCTGGTTCTCGGTGTTGTATTGGTATTTCGCCAACGCAGTCTCGATAGCCGGCCCGATGAGCTGGGCAATGATGGGCATCGGCATTTTGTTTGTGGTGAA
>JAYPXQ010000034.1:0-21322 GCA_038135595.1 Halieaceae bacterium | reverse complement strand
CCGGCGCCAACGACAGCTTCCTGATCGGACGCAATGAGCCCGCTGTGCAGCACTACCATCGTATGATCGAGCAGATTTGCGGGTAAACACGCGCGCCCTGGCACTGGGACAATCAGAAAGCGCGCTTTAAGCATTTACAGTCGCTACCGCTCGCTGATCTGATAGACACGCGTCACACCGGCCTACGAGGAGATCAACCGCTTGGGAATCATTGACTACCACAGTCCGCTTGACGTTTTGGTCTCCACCAAGGGACATCCGTTCGAGCGCGACGCGTTTGCCAGCGTATTCGAGAGCTTCCAAGGCATCCGCCACACGTTTGTCGAGCAGCCCGCATCGCAGGCTTTTATGAATCCTGCGGCGGCGGCGCCGTGGGACGTGCTGGTTTTTTACGACATGCCCGGCATCGACTTCAGCACTCAACCGCCGACACTGATACCGCCTTCTGACGCATTAAAAACCGGCTTTGAGGCGCTACTGGAAAGCGGAAAGGGAATGGTTTTCCTGCACCACGCCATCGCGGGGTGGCCCTTGTGGCCCGAATACGGAGAAGTCATCGGCGGGCGCTTTTTCTATGTGCCAACAGAGTGCCGCGGCGAAACAGTGCTGGATTCGGGATATCGGCATGATGTCGACCACACGGTGACCGTCGTGGACCACCATCACCCGATTACCGCAGGGTTGGACGCCGGTTTTTCTCTCAACGACGAGCTGTACCTGTACGAGGTATTTGACGAGAATGTGTCGCCGCTTTTGCGCAGTAACCACACTTTTGATAGAGAACACTTTTACTCAGCGCATCACGCGGTAACGGGCAAGATGTTCTGCAACGAAAACTGGCCCCACCCCGAAGGATCCTCCCTCATTGGCTGGACCAAATCTCACGGCAAAAGCCGCATTGCGTACTTGCAGCCTGGAGATGGGCCCGCTACCTACGCCTCGGAACACTATCGACGCCTCCTAGAAAACGCCATTCGTTGGGCAGCGGAGAGACCCAATTAGCGACCGCGCCCCGGTGGATGGGATAATCGCGCGGGAATTCAGGCAGTGACAGGCAAAGACTTGTTGATGGGCTGCGTCAAAGACTCGGGAGCCACCGGGAAGCCGATAATCGCGCTATAACCAGGGGACGACTCGCGATGTACCACGCCCGCCTGCGCGACTATCTTGGCACCGCGCTCACAGGTATATGAGGCGCCCTCCTCCAGCGACAGCGTTACTTCGCCAGACGTGACGTACACCACCGAATCAAAATCATGCCAGTGAAAATCATTCTCCTCTGCCGGGAAATCGAGCGCCAAGGCGTGATAGCCCATAGCCTTTATTTCGGCATAAGCCTGAGCTTCATCCTCGAATGACTGAACAGGGTCCATTGCAGTTTCCTCACTGTTTTAGTGCTAAGTTCGTCACTCTAGCGCCAGCCGCGGGGTTCTGCCCACCCTCAGTTGCATCGATCTCGCTACCTTCCCACCGTCATCGCATCGAATAACACCGCTTCAACCGTAGACAGGTCGACGATCCTCGGGTTGGTGCTCGCCGCAGTATCTGACAACGCTTTGGCTGCGAGCCTCGCCGCGGCGTCCTCCGGCACACCGAGATCAGACAAGCGAGCAGGTATCTCCAGCTTATCGAGCAGATCACAAACCCAGCGGTAAAAAGAGGGAAAATCAGTTGCTTGAATTGCCAAAGCACTCGCCATCGCCGGTATCTTGTGCGCAATAGCGGGTGCGTTAAATCGCAACACTGCAGGCAATAGCACGGCATTCGTTAACCCGTGGTGCGTATCATATTCAGCCCCCACGGCATGACTAATCGCGTGAACCAGACCCAGCCCCTTGAGGAAGGCGACCCCGGCAAGACAGGCGCCTACCTGCATACCACCGCGCGCCCGCACATCACCCGGGTCAGCGCACACTACCGGCAACCACTGACCAATTAATTCCAGCGCTTGCAGCGCTGCGCCGTCACACATTGGGTGAAAATTTGGCACGCAGTAGGCTTCGATCGCATGCACCATCGCATCGATTCCCGTCCAAGCGGTCAGCGACGAGGGCAAAGCCAGTGTGATTTCGGGGTCCAACAACGCAAGCGACGGCTTTAAATCGGGGTGCCACACGCAGAGCTTCATACCCCGCTCTGCGTGCGTCACCATCGCAGTGCTCTCAGTCTCAGCGCCTGTTCCTGCGGTGCTGGGAACGCAGATCAGCTTTGGAAACGCGTGCCCACTGGGTAACGGCGGAATCTCGCCCTCAAAATCAAATTGCCACAGGTCGAGATCATGACGCGCCATCAGCGCAGTTGCCTTGCCTCCATCCATGCCGCTACCGCCACCGATGGCGACGACCGCGTCATGCCCGCCAGATCGATAGGCCTCAACGGATCGCGCCACGTCCGCTTCTCCCGGGTTGGTTGAGATTTCGCCGAAAACGCAACTCGGTAGTCCTGCCCTCATGAGGCTCTGGGTCGCCTGAGCGATGAAACGCAAATCACGCGATCCGCAATCCGTCACGATCAGGGGATTGCAGATGCCCATACCACGGGCGATCTCGCCCAACTCAGCTAGCCGTCCGGGTCCGTAAGCAATAGGCACCGGAAATGACCAGTCACACCCCTCGCGCAGTGACTGAGCCGATAAGTCCAGACTCAGATCAGACGGATTCATTACTGCTCCCCGATTACGTTATCCACATCGCCTCAACGGCGACAAAAAGTGTCGCAAAATGTGGCGCATGATATCCAGCGTTTTCTTATATTCGCGCTGCTGTTAGGCCCGCTAACGCCGCCATTTGATTCCGTTTCAGTTGGACGTTTCCTCGCGCCAACCCAGAGAATCGGTACTAACGGCGTTGAGTCGGTGCCTCTTAAAACGTTACAAGCAGGTGAACATAATGACCACACCGCGACTCTCCTTTTCTAGACGACTGCGCAAATCACCCTTTGAGGCGCGCTCTCACGTCGGCGCGACGGCGGCGTCGGTGTATAACCATGTTGTTTTGCCAACGGCCTACGCTTCTCTCGAAGAGGATTACTGGCACCTCCGCGAGCACGTGCAAATTTGGGATGTCGCATGCCAAATTCAGGTCGAGGTACAGGGCCCGGACGCCCTGAGACTGATGGAGTATTTGACACCGCGCGATCTCTCACAGATCGAGCCGGGGCAATGCATGTACGCACCGCTGATCGACGAGAACGCAGGCATCGTGAACGACCCCATTATTCTATGTCTGGCGCCTGATCGATTCTGGCTATCTATCTCCGACTCAGACGTGCTGCTTTGGGTAAAAGGTCTGGCCACCGGCGCAGGTTTTAATGTTCGCGTTTTTGATCCCGACGTCTTTCCTGTCTCAATACAGGGCCCTAAGTCTGACACGCTCCTGAGCCGCCTTATTGCCAGCCCTCCGGAAGACATCCGCCGCTTTCGTTTTATCAAGGCAGAGATTGCCGGTACGGATTTGGTCATTGCAAGAACAGGCTGGAGTGGCCAAGGGGGATTTGAGTTTTATCTGTCTGAACCCGAGAAAGGCGAAGCACTTTGGGACGCCATCGTCGCGGCCGCCAACGACCTGAACTTGCGATCGGGCTGCCCCAACTTGATAGACCGCATAGAAACTGGATTACTGTCCCATGGCAACGACATGACGCTCAGCAATAACCCCATAGAGGCCGGACTGGATCGCTTCTTTAAACTGGGAAAAAGCAGTGAGTATCTGGGCCGCGCCGCGCTAGAGCAAATTGTCTCAACCGGGGTATCACAGCGCCTTGTGAGGCTGGTGGTGCCGGGTGACCACATCACCAATCCTCGCGAAACCTATCCGATGACCATCGCGGGTGCCCAGCAACCCGGTTACGTTACCAGCATCTGCCACTCTCCGAGAATGCACTGCCACGTGGGCTTGGGCTATGTGCCCGCAGGTGCCTCCGCTGTGGGGACGCGCATCACGCTATCAACACCCCAGGGAGTGGCCGAGGGACAAATCGCGGACGAGCACTGGCAAGTAGAGTCTTCCCTCGACTGACCCAGGCTAGGTCATACCGTGAACCATTTTGGTCTCCAAGAAATCTTCGAGGCCCATTTCGCCACCTTCGCGCCCATTTCCAGAGGCCTTATAACCGCCAAAGGGTGAGCCGTACTCGTAAGCCCCGCCATTGATGTGTACTGCTCCGGCGCGCAATTGCCGAGCCAGTCTTGCGGCGCGCTCTCTATCTCCGGTTTGCACGTAGGCCGCCAATCCATAGGGCGTGTCGTTTGCGATAGCGACGGCATCTGCTTCCGTATCGAAAGGAATAATCGCGAGCACCGGTCCAAAAATCTCCTCGCGAGCCACCCGCATCGTATTGTTGACGTCCGAGAAGATTGTCGGTCTGACATACCATCCTGTCTCCATACCCTCTGGCCGCCCGAGCCCGCCCGTGACCAGCGTTGCCCCTTCATCAATACCGACCTGAATCATGGCTTGCACGCGATCAAACTGTATTTGGTCAAAGAGCGGCCCGATATGATCCCCCTCTTCCTCCGGGTCACCGACGCGGGTGTTTTCCGCTGCACGTCGAGCAATTGCGACCGCCTCTTCATAGCAACTGCGCTCTACTAAAAGTCGCGTTGGAGCGTCGCAGGATTGGCCGGTATTAAACATGCACTCCGCCACTGACTGAGTCACCCGTTCCTCCAAGGCACAGTCGGCAAATACCAGATTCGGTGATTTGCCGCCCAACTCCAGCGTCACTCGTTTAACAGAATCCGCTGAGTCGTGGGTCACGGCGGTGCCGGCTCGCGTTGAACCCGTGAAGGACATCATCTGAACATCCGGATGTCGGGACAATGCCGCGCCGACTACCGGGCCCACGCCATTCACCAAGTTGAACACACCCGCTGGCACGCCCGCTTCGTGGAGTATCTCAGCGTAAATCATTGCAGAAATCGGCGTGTGCTCGCTGGGTTTTAACACGCAGGTGCAGCCGGTTGCGATAACCGGCAAAACCTTTAAAACCACCTGATTGATCGGCCAATTCCAAGGCGTTATTAAACCGGACACACCAATCGGCTCTCGCAGGAGAATTTCGCCATTGTCGAAGTCTTCACGCTCCTCAAGCTTTTCGAGCGCTTCGACAAAGCCGTCGAGGTGGCCCAACGCCGCGTCCGCTTGAGCGTTCCGCGCCATGGAAATCGGCGCTCCCATTTCCATGCGCATGGCCTGCGCCAGCTCTTCGAAACGACGCTCACTCACATCGCGGATCCGGCCGAGCAGCGCCAGCCTCTCCGACTTCGAAGTCTGCGAGTAAGTCGCGAAAGCGGTCGATGCAGCAGCTACCGCGCGATCAACATCGGCGTCGGTGCCAAGCGCAACTGAGCCCAGTTGGGTAACGGATGCCGGATTGAGCACGGGCATTGTGTCGGTGGAGAGCGGATCGACCCATGCACCATTGATATAAAACTTTAAGAGCTTTTCCATGATGTCCTCACGTCTGAAAAACCGGGAACAACTATCGGCAATTACCCGGTAACAAGTTATTGGGGTTTGCAGCTCATTAACGCGCCGGCTGCCGCAGCCGGCCAACGGTTATTCGCTCAGCCACGCAACCACTTCGGTAGCACCTCAGTTGCCACACTAACCCGCTCCTCAACAGAGACGGTTCCTGGCACTTCGACGACGCCCACCAACCCCCGGGAGAACTTCGCCGCTTCAATAAAATCACTATCGCCAAGCTGACCGCCCCCGTGGACCTCCCGCTGCGTCGCAAGATAACGGGACATCCTGCTGCAGGGCGGGTTGTACTCTTCCACCATCAAGACCACGCCGCCCTCAAAAGTGAAGGTAGTTCCTCGTGGCAGTCGAGAAAAATCCGGTACCCCCGAAATGCTCAGATTGACAGCAACATCCCCCGCCGAGAGGGGCTCTGTCAATTGCAATTTCGCAGCAACCGCCTGCAGGTCCTCTTCCGCCACGGCTGACCACTGTCGCTCGTTGCGCCGCTCGGTTCCTCCGGGCTGCTTATCGGTTAAATCCCACGCCCGTCGGGTGACCCCCCGGTGCCTATCGCCAACGATGCCATCAAAAGCAAACTCGAGTTCAGTCTGCGCTGCCTTTTCCAGAGTACCTGGCGCCCCCAAAAAAACACTGGTCACCACACCTTGAATCATCGTCATCCGCGCCGCGCTCCTTAACTATCAACGCCTACCCGCCCATCGCGCCGAGCGGTCGATTATTTTGACACGAGCCATTCTTTTTCACGAGGCGTTTGCTCCCGCCGAAAACTTCAATGCCACACCTGATACACTTTTTTATTACCGGGAGAGAGTGTCGGTTGATACATGAATAAGATTTTCGCGGCCGTAATGACCGCAATGATCATTGCGACTGTGATCGCGGTTTTCGCGCTGGGTTTTCTATCGTTGGCTGGAGGACCCGTCGAGTTCGATGTCGATGAAGCTGAAGCTTCAAATCGATCAGAGCAATTCGACGATGGTGCGGACTGATGCGCGTTTTACTTGCCGGCGGTACCGGCTTGGTCGGTAATGCAGTCATTGAAGCAAGCAACACCACCAAGATAGAACTGGTGAGCGTGGGACGCCGCGCGACGGGCAAACTGCCATGGGAGATCGTGACGGCGCTCGAAGCTATTCCGCCCCTACCTCCTGCGAAGGTAGCGATTTGCACACTGGGCTCCACCCAGCGTAAGGCGGGTTCGCGAGAGGCGTTCAGGGCCGTGGATTACACGGCAGTGATGAAATTCGCTGCCGCCGCGCAACTGGCGGGCGCTGAACACTTTATTGTCGTGACAGCGGTGGGTGCCTCGGCGCGATCGTCAGTTTTTTATTCCCGCGTAAAAGGCGAAGTCGAGCGCGATCTCTCGACCCTAGGCTTTACCCGTCTCGATATCATTCGGCCTGGACTGCTGCTGGGGGATAGAAGCGAAAGTCGACCTGTGGAGTCCTTTCTGCAAGCCATGGCCCCCCTCACCGACGGACTCATGCGGGGTTCGTGGCGGAAATATCACAGTGTGAGCACGGAGTCTCTGGCACAGTATTTACTGGCGCTCACAGTCAACTCTGCACCCGGCATCTTCATCCACCACCATGGAGAAATAACGGCAGGTCTCGCGGGCAGTGGAGCCAATGTCACCTGAGGCTGTATCCAATCGATAAAGCCTGAGTTAAGTTTTCATCCTTACCGCTACAGCACACATAATGTGACAACAAAATCAAAAAGGAGATTCCCGTGAAGATACTGGTCGGCTTGCTCTCGCTGGTAGCGTCCCTCACCGCAGTGAACGCTCAGGCTGAAAAGCTCGATATCCTCGGGCCCGTACCGGAAGTTCGTCACGGACTGATACAGGGTTACATGCACGGCGAGCCCCCGCTCAACAGTGCTCTGTTTGTACCAGCGCCACCTGCGGAAGCATCCGCCCGTCAGCGCGCTGATACTGCCGCCAGCGAGGCTCTCAGAAGCCTTGAGGGATCACCTCGTTGGGAGATGGCTACGCGGGATGCAAACTTACAATTCCCTGCAGCCGCTTCTATTTTCAGCTGCGCATTGGACGTCGCAGTGACCGAGGCGACCACGCCGGCACTGTACCGGCTGTTACACCGCTCACTCACCGATTTTGGCCTTGCCACTTATCCCGCAAAAAACGCATATCAACGGCCCAGACCGTTCATGATCAACGGTGAGGCGATTTGCACCCCTGAAGATGAGGAGTTGCTGAGGACCGATGGCTCCTACCCCAGCGGCCACAGTGCCATTGGCTGGGGCTGGGCCTTGGTCCTGTCACAGCTGGCCCCCGAGAGAGCGGAGCCGATTCTGGCCCGCGGACGCGACTACGCCCAGAGCCGCATGGTTTGCAATGTGCATTGGATGAGCGACACCGTGGCTGGCATGGCGGTGGGTGCGGCCGCCTTCGCCAGACTACAGAACAACGCACTTTTTCAGGCGACCATGACTGCTGCGAGAGCAGAACTACTGTCCGGTAATGTGGCGCGTCCGGATGCGGAAAGCTGTGACCAAGAGGCTGCCGCGCTGGCATCTCAGGGTTGAGTAAGCCGTCAGCGCCGCGCAAAGACCTCACGCAATAATAGTACGCACGGGCGCACCGCCCCCGCGCGTTGCTCGCAACCCTCGAGCATGTCAGGGAGATCTATGAAGCCAAATTCAGTAGCATCGGGGTTTGCGTAACCGGCGTCGCCAACGATGAGACAGCAATACGGCACGACCCCTACAGGACCCGGGGAATACCGAGACAAAACTGCCGGACTTGTGAGGCCGAAAGACGCGGCGACTCTGATTGTTGTCCGCGCGGGCGCTCAACCCACCATACTCATGGGCAAGCGGGCGGCCAGTCACCGCTTTATGCCCAACAAATTTGTGTTTCCGGGGGGTCGGCTCGATCTGATCGACCAGCGCCTAAACGTACCCGGTGATCTCAGCCCGCCAGTGCTTGGGCGCCTGCGTAAAGCGACCCGGAAGAATATAACCGACCGCAAATTGCGGGGCCTGGCCCTGGCGGCGATTCGCGAGACTTTTGAAGAGACGGGCATTGTCGTGGGTCGTCCGGCAACGCGCTGCGTCACCACAAAAAATCCTGTCTGGCGCGATTACCTGCGGCATGGCGTCGAGCCTCCGTTGGAACACATGGACTTTATCGCGCGCGCAATTACTCCGGGTTATCACACACGGCGCTTTGATACCCGCTTTTTCCTTGTGCACGATAGGTTTATTCATAACGATCCGGAGCGAGTCTCCGAAATCAGCGGCGAACTCAACGAGATCCACTGGCTCACACTCGACCAAGCGCGCAAGCTGGATCTACCGACCATCACCCGCTGGGTGATCGACCGCGTTGAAGCGCGGCTTAAGCTCGACCCCAACAAGCAGTTGATACAACCGGCTCCATTCGTCCGATTCATCAAGGGCACAATGCTCTCGGAAGAGTTGTGACACAGCAACACAACCGGGAAATTTGATTGGTACACTCCGCTAACTTCGCCAGGACGCGCGCTATGTCAGCTCCAAATTCTTCCGCCGCTGAGGGACATCTGACGGGATACGGATCCCCCTCCTATCGGCACTACGTCCTCGTGTTGCTGATGCTGGTCTACACGCTGAACTTTATCGACCGCACGCTGATCGCCGTGGTGGCTCAACCTATCATTGAGTCCTTTCAACTCACCGACGCCCAATGGGGACTACTTTACGGTCCGCCCTTCGCTATCTTCTACGCGATCATGGGACTGCCGATAGCGCTGTGGGCAGATCGCGCCAATCGCGTTCACATCATCGGTCTGTGCATTGTGCTCTGGTCGATCATGACCGCTCTCTGCGGTGTTGCCATGGGGTTCTTCTCCTTGCTCATGTTCCGCATTGGTGTCGCCATTGGTGAGGCAGGCTGCACACCTCCAGCGAACTCCCTCATTGGCGACTATTTTATTGCTCGCAAACGCGCGACCGCCCTCGGGGTTTACTCGATGGGCGTTACATTAGGCAGTGTCTTGGCCAATGTATTCGGCGGCCCAATTGCCGAGATGCAGGGAACAGACGTCGGCGTATGGCTGGACACCACGGCGCTGGGATGGCTATTCAGCGACTTGGAGTGGGCCGCGATCGAGGGCTGGCGCGTGGCCTTTGTGGTCGTGGGGCTCCCGGGCGTACTCGTTGCCTTACTGGTATGGCTTACTATAAAAGAACCCCCTCGCGGCTACTCTGATCCCCCAGAACAAAGCGCGGATATCGCCCCAGGGTGGAATGAATCCTTTGCCGAGCTCAAGCGCAAACGCTCATTTTGGTGGATGGCCATCGCGGCCTCACTGGTGGCTTTTGTAGGCTACGGACTGATCAGCTTTCAAGCCCCGTTTTTGCAGCGCGAGCACGGTCTCAGCGTGCGTGATGCCGCCTTGCAGTTTGGCGCACCGCTCTCACTGATGGCCGCGGCCGGCACCTTTCTCGGCGGATACATCACGGAGCGCCTCACATCGCGCTACCCGACGGCGATGGCATGGGTGCCCGCCGTAGGCATCGCCCTTGCGGTCCCCGCTTACGTCGCCGCTTTTTTCTCTGACGACCTGTTCTGGGTTTTTGTCCTCTGGGGCATTGGCGCCGTATTGCACTACAGCTACTTGGGTGCCCAATACAACATTGGACAAGGCGTCGTGAGCAATCGCTCTCGCGCAACCGCCATTGCCGTATTGCTCATCTTGGTGTCTCTCATTGGCAACGGCATTGGTCCCTATTTTGTGGGCTTCATGAGCGATTTTTTTATGCAGCAAGAACTGCTGACGCTGGATATCAATACGTGGCTGTCACCAGAGGCGTGTAAATCGGCGGCCGTTACGCGCTCACTCAGCGAAGACGCACTTTGCAAGGCCGCTAATTCAACCGGGCTCAAATGGGCCATGGCCGCCACCGCCAGCGTGTTTCTGCTGGCCTCCGTCTGCTTTCTCATGTGCGCGCGCACGCTCAAGCAAGATTTTGTCGCAGACTTGGGCAGGCAGACATCCTGAGCGAGCACCAGACATAAACGCCACGAAGCGCGCAGATTTTGCGCCAAATGAGTGCCTACCACGCACCCTTTGCGCGCAAAATACGGCATGATGGGGGGCTCGGTCGGCGCATTTTTCGGCCGAGGTACAAACAAGGGCTGACGGATCCGCACAATTTTACTGATTGGCATATAGGTTGCTGTTTCACCCCAACGACCTCAATCACCATCGAAGGAGTTTTAAGTGAAAAATAGTCGCTCGCTGGCGCTCATTCTGCCCTCACTGCTGGCGGCCCACTCGGTTGGGCTGGCCGCGCAGGACGGGCCTGTCTTTGAAGAAGTGCTGGTCACCGCGGAGAAGCGAACAGAAAGCCTGCAGAACCTGTCACAAGCGGTCACCGCGCTCACCGCCGAGGATGTGGAGAATCGACAGCTGTCTTCCTTTGTGGACCTTAGCGCCATCGCACCCGGTGTTAACGTTGCCAAGAATGAGGGGTTCAAAACCGTCATTACCATCCGCGGCATCGGTAACGAGGCTAACCAAAACGCGATCGCCAACCCATCGGTGTCTTACCATTTAGACGGTGTTTATGTCGCCTCTCCGTTCGCGCTGCAAACCGATTTCCTCGATCTGGAACGCATTGAAGTGCTCAGGGGACCGCAGGGAACGCTGTTTGGGCAGAATTCGACGGGCGGCGGTATCAATGTCATCACCAAGGCACCCACCTTCGATGAGGTCTATGGATCCGCGGACCTGACTTTGGGTGAATACAGCCAGGTCAAGGCCAGGGCAGCGGTCAACCTGCCGTTATCGGATAGCCTGGCCGCACGCATTTCTGTAATGAGCAACAAACATGATGGCTTCAGCGACAACGTCGCGAACGGGCAAGATCTCGACGACGCTGACAGTATCTCTGCCAGAGCCAAGGTGCTTTACCAGCCAAGCGATACTTTTTCGGCAACGCTGACCGCACAAGTTTTTGACGAAGAGGTCAACGGACAGGCGCAGAAAGGCATTTATGACCCCACTCCCGGCGCGCGCAAACTCGCGCAGGATTCGCTGTCGAGCTACGAATTGGAGTCGCAACTGTACAGCCTAACCCTTGAATGGGATCTGGGCGCAGTCACGCTCAAATCGCTCACCAGCTACCAGAACGATGACATCGCGATTCAGCGAGATAACGACCGACATGACTACCGCACCCTACCGCCTTACTTTTTGCTCCAGAGCTACTTTGATCCCGAGACCAACGAACAGAAAACCACCACGCAGGAATTCAATCTGATCTCGAACGAGCCCGCCTTCGGCAGGCTCGATTGGGTAGCGGGGATTTTCTACCTTGATACAGAGGTGGACATCAGCATCCTCGAGCGACTCGACTTTGGTTTTGACGGTGTTTTCGACCCTTTTACCCTCGACGATATTTATGCCTACGGCGGTGACGTCGGTTTTATCTCGGACTCCAAGCCGGAAAGGGAGTCGATTTCTCTCTACGGTCAAGGCACCTGGTCCCTCACTGAGCGCAGCCGCCTGATCGGTGGTCTTCGCTATACCGAAGACGAGGTGTACAGCGCGGTAACCAACTTCTATGGTCGCGAGGGAACGGAAATCCTTGAGATCGAGAGCGAAAAAGTGACTGGCCGATTGGCCCTCGAAGTTGACCTGGGTGACGCCACCATGCTTTACGCCTCCTATACCCGCGGCTTTAAGCCCGGGGGCTCGAATCTCACTTTTGGCCGGGAAGCCGTTGTTTCGCCCATCGTGGTATTACCCGTTTTCGAAGAGGAAACCATCGACGCCTATGAGCTCGGTTTAAAAACCGATTTGGCAGACGGCCGCGTGAGGCTCAACGGCGCCGCTTTTTTCTACACCTATGACAACCTCCAGTATCAGGCCACTGATCCCGAGGTCTTTCAGGGTGGCGTGGGCAACATCCCTGAATCAGAAATCATGGGCGCAGAGTTGGAATTGGGCGCTTTCCTGAGTGATTCATTGATCTTCGATGCGCGGCTCGCCTGGCTCGACACCGAAATTACGGCGAGTCATCTGGCGCTGGACAACGTCGCCTCTGAGGCCGCGACCAACGCGCTCTTGGCCCAGGGCCTGAATCTTTTTAGCCCCGAGGTGGAACGAGCGAGAGCGGCACAAATTGCCGATGTGCAGGGTAACGAGCTTGCCAAAACACCGGGCTTTACTGCGAATCTGGCGCTCACCTACAGCCACGCGCTGGCAGCCTGGGGTGACATTGAGGGCACACTAAGCTACACCCATCGCGGCGATTTCAGACACCGCATCTTCAATAACCCCCTCACTGACGAGGTCGACGGTTATGACACGGTAGATCTCCTGGTGCGATTATTACCGAGTGGCGCCAACTGGCGGCTTGAGTTGATTGGCAAAAACCTGACCGATGAAGATGGCATCAACGCGCGATTCACCGATGTATTTGGCGTAGGTGCAACAGGCGATCAGTTTATTCCCCCGCGGCAGCTGATGGTCAGGGTGGGCTTGGACTTCTAGCAGCGCCCCAAACCCATGGTCTACACTCAAACTGCGCCGAGCCATCGGCGCGCTGGCCCGGCGATCGTCTCGGGCTGGGGGTAATGACCATCAGCAGAGGGTAGCGCAGTGGAGCGACTGTTCGGGCTTTCAAAATCGGGAACCAGCACGGGCATTGAGCTCAGCGCCGGTCTGACAACCTTCATGGCAATGGCCTACATTGCCTTTGTGAACCCCCAGATGATGGCCAATACCGGCATGGATCAGGGTGCCAGCTTTGTCGCTACCTGCCTCGCGGCTGCTCTCGCTTGTTTCTTCATGGGCCTTTACGCCAACTGGCCCGTCGGCCTCGCCCCTGGCATGGGGCTGAACGCCTTCTTCACGTATACCATTGTGGGTGACATGGGCTATGCCTGGCAGACCGCCCTCGGTGCTGTGTTTATCGCCGGACTGCTGTTCGTCCTACTCACCGTAACGCGCTTGCGGGAGTGGATGTTGGTGAGCATTCCCTGGAATCTCAGAATCGCGATGGGTGCGGGCATTGGCCTGTTTGTGGGCCTTATCGGGCTCAAAAACGGCGGCATTATTGTCGACCACCCGGCGACACTTCTGACGCTCGGCGATTTTAAAATCATAGAAACCGGCCTCGCGGGCCTCGGCTTCTTAATTATTGTCAGCCTCGCCGCCCGGCAGTTTCCCGGGGCTATCTTGATCGGCATTCTGGCAGTCACCGGCATCGGCTTGCTCTTGGATGTGGTGAAGTATGAAGGCATTGCATCCCTGCCACCCTCTGTCATGCCCGTGCTGGGACAGTTGGATATCATGGCAGCGCTCGATGTCGCCATGGTCAGCGCCATTGCTTCTATTCTCTTTGTTAACCTCTTTGATACCGCAGGCACGCTGGTCGGTGTGGCCTCGCAGGCCGGGCTGGCGCACCCAGACGGCAATATCAAAAACCTCGACAAGGCATTGGTCGCTGACAGCACCAGTAGCGTTGCGGGCGCACTTGTCGGGTGCGCTCCCGTCACTTCCTACGTCGAGAGTGCGGCAGGTGTCGCAGCAGGAGGCAGGACCGGCCTAACCGCCTGCACCGTCGGCGCACTATTTCTTGCATTGATATTTTTTGCTCCACTCGCCGCGATGATTCCGCCCTTCGCTACGGCAGGTGCGCTGCTCTATGTTGCCCTTCTGATGATGTCAGGCTTGGAGCGTCTACAATGGCAGGACCACACCGAATCGCTCCCAGCGCTATTGATTATCATCATGGTGCCACTGTCATTCTCTATCGCGAACGGGATTGCTGCGGGCTTTTTGAGCTACGTCATCCTCAAGGTTGCTGCGGGTAAGTCGAGCGACGTCAGCATCGCCGCTTGGGTCATGGCGGCCATATTCACCGCTCGGTTTGTGCTGATTTGAGAGGTAGCCGGCAGCCGGCAATTACTCATCAGGCTGTTACACAGAAGGCAGACGGTCTTTCACAATCTCGTAGAGTGCCGGACGGTGCGCTCTGATCTCATCCAACGAGAGGCCCTCGAGCGAATGGGGATACATTAACCACGCATCCGTCTCCTCTAAATAGTAATCAGGCACTCGATCGACCTCACGACGCCGCGGCTTGTAGTACGGCACCGCTACCCGAATGTCCTCTGGGGTATTCAGCCTCGCCAGCTCAGCGAGCCGATTAATCACCGCGTCGACGGTGCGTCCGGTATCAAAGACATCATCAACGATTAGAAGCCGGTCCTCGGCACGCACGTGCTTAATCAGGTAGTTCAATCCATGGACCCGGACACCATCCAAACGCTGGTCGATACCCGCATCGTAGGAAGACGTGCGAATCGCGATGTGGTCAGTCTCAACGCCGCTGAAAGCAAAGAACTCCTGAACGGCGATGCCAATAGGTACACCTCCGCGCCATATCGCGATGATGATGGTGGGTTCAAATCCGCTATCGATGACATTTTTCGCCAGACGAAAAGAATCAATCAGCAGCTGCTCGGCAGAGAGATAGTGTTTGTCAGTCATCGCTTCGGGTTCTCATAACGAAGAGAGTATAGTGCCTCCTGTGGCGCACCAATATCCTCTGGACCTAATCGACTGTGAAGAAACAATTCATCAAAGAAGAGCAATTGCTGCAGGAGTCCTTCCGGTTGGCCGCTCACATTTTTGACAGCGGCTTTCGCCCCGACTTTATTGTCGGGATCTGGCGAGGCGGTTCTTCTGTAGGGATTTACGTGCAGGAGTGCCTGCAATACCTGGGTATTGAAACTGACCATATCGCCATTCGAACCTCATACCGCGGGCAACCCAGCTACGGCTCACACATCGACAACCCGGACGCAATTCGGGTGCATGGCTTGCAATATCTGTTTGAAAATTTGAATCGAGACAATCGCCTGCTCATTGTTGATGACGTATTCAGCTCAGGCTATAACGTGGAAGCGGTGATTCAGCGCCTCGAGCGGCAATGTCGTAACAATATGCCGGGTGAAGTCCGGGTCGCGGTGCCTTACTACAAACCTCGGAGCAACCTCTCTGGCCGAAAGCCCGATTTCTATCTTCACGAGACAGACGCATGGCTCGTACTACCCTACGAATTGCAGGGACTGACAACCGAGGAAATCGCCGAACACAAGCCCGAGGTGGCGGCGCTGCTCGAAGGCGCTTGAGAAAACCCTCACCCGTGATGCCGAGGCACCCCATCGACTGACCTATGCGTCAGGTCTTCTACTGGTTTCTGGATTAGCGTTTTTTTCCGCCTGCAGCTGATCGCGCCCCGCGCTTGGATTTTGGACGCGCTGGATTTTTCTTCGAGGGCTTTTTCTTCGGCGGCCGCTTGCCCGAAGTCTTCACTGGCTTTGTCGGCAAACGGTGCTCGGGTTCAAAACCCTCAATCTCCTCGCGCCGCAGGCTCTTCTTTATGAGTTTTTCAATCTTTTGTAGCTGTACGACTTCGTCAGCGCTGACCAGCGATAACGCACACCCCTGCTCTCCTGCACGACCGGTGCGGCCAATACGATGCACATAGTCTTCCGCAACATAGGGCAGGTCAAAATTGACGACTCTGGGTAACTGTTGGATATCGATACCGCGGGCCGCAATGTCGGTAGCAACCAGCACTTGCAGCTCGCCCTTCTTAAACCGGCTCAAAGACCGCGTGCGCGCGCCCTGGGTTTTGTCTCCGTGAATCGAATCGCTCCTGATACCTGCTTTACTCAACTGCCGTGAAAGCTTGTCTGCCCCATATTTGGTGCGCGAAAAAACCAGCACCTGCCCTGATTGATCGCTTTGTAGCAGATGCTTGAGCAAGTCACCCTTTCTCTGCTTATCAACGGGATGTACAACCTGATCAATGCGGCTCACGGTCGTGTTTGCCGGCGACACTTGAACCCGCTTAGGTTGGACCAGGAACTCCTGCGCCAGCGCCTCGATATCTCGGGAGAACGTCGCCGAAAACATCAAGGTTTGTTTCTTTTTGGGCATCGCGGCGTGAATTCTCTTCACGGCAGGAATAAAACCCATGTCGAGCATCCGGTCTGCCTCATCGAGCACCCACAGCTTAAGGTGATCGAGGCGCACCGCGTTTTGCCCCAAGAGATCCAGCAGACGCCCGGGGGTTGCGACCAAAATATCTGCACCCCTTGCCAAGTGACGCACCTGTGGGCGGATGTTCACACCGCCGCATACCATTTGACTATTCAGTTTGAGGCCCGCGCCGTAATGCCGAATATTGTCAGACACCTGCGCCGCCAGCTCCCTGGTTGGGGTCAAGATGAGACAGTGGACTGATTTGGGCGCTGGTCGTCCACTGTCACCCAAAAGGTGAAGGATAGGCAGCGTAAAAGCCGCTGTTTTTCCCGTACCGGTCTGCGCGGACGCCATTACATCTTTGCCGCTGAGTATCAGCGGAATAGCGCTCTCCTGCACCGGCGTAGGCGCTTTGTAGCCCTTGGCCTCGATATTACGAAGCAGGCGGCCGTTGAGACCCAGGCCTTTAAATACGGTCATGAACTTCTCGTGAGTGAATGTCTGATGTGAAGACCACCGCACTGCCATGCAGTGGCCGCGTAACGAATCGAACTCGCTGGGGCGGGTGCGCGGAGTATGGCCAAGGTGGCAGTCAATGCAATAGCCATTGTTACGGAAAAAGACGGCATCCAGATGTCATAACCCAGCGCGAGTCGTGCTCGTACCCCAGAACCACAAACAGAAACGACGCCGTCAAGGCTTTGCCGTTGACCGACCCGGCTACGATGTCGCGCGGCGGACACCGCAGCCGTGAATTTGACAAAAGCGAGGAAGCCGGCGATTTTGGTGGCTCAACAACCCGACCCCACTGAGCGACCCGCCGATGCCCGAAGGTCCAGAGATACGCCGCGCCGCGGATAAAATTGAAGCCGTGTTAAAGGATAAAGCGGCCGAAAAGATTCATTTTGGTCTGGCTCCGCTCAGAAAGTTCGCGAAACCCCTCACGGGATGCAAAATCCTAGGATTGGAAACTCGCGGCAAGGCGTTGCTCACCCACTTTGATTGCGGCTACACGATTTATTCCCACAATCAACTCTATGGCGTGTGGCGCGTGGTAAAACGCGACAAGCTTCCGAAAACCAACCGCCAACTCCGATTAGCGATCCATACCGAGGAGCACAGCGCCCTGCTCTACAGCGCGTCTGATATCAGCGTATGGCAAACAGAAAACATTGAACAACATCCGTTTTTAAAACGCATTGGCCCGGATATTCTCAGCCCCAACCTCGGCTGGCGAGAGGTGGCTGAGCGTCTGCAGAGCAAAACGTTTGCGGGGCGAGCGCTCAACTCGGTCTATTTGGATCAGGCTTTTCTGGCGGGATTAGGTAACTATCTTAGGAGCGAGATATTGTTTCTGGCGGGCGTTCATCCGGAACAAAAAGCGCGTGACCTGACCAAGGGCCAGATTGGGAGGCTCGCGCGAACGACCTTAGAGATCAGCCAACGCAGTTACGCACTCGAGGGTGTCACGCTGCCGCAACGGCAGTACACCGCGCTCAAGAAAAAAGGCGTCTCCTATGGCAAAGCGCGTTTTTTTGTCTTCGGTCGCAGCCAACAGCCCTGCAGGATCTGTGGGACTAAAATTCAGCGAACCACCGCCAACTCACGTCGGATATATACCTGCGGGAACTGCCAGCAGGCCCCTATACAAGGCTAAAGGGGTTGGCACCAACTCACTGTACGAGAGATGAAGTGATGGAGGCTCGGGTCGGAATCGAACCGGCGTTGACGGATTTGCAATCCGCTGCATTACCACTCTGCCACCGAGCCTAGGGGGGCAAAACTTTCATGAGCTCGACGCGCACAGCGCCGAGGCGCGCGATTATACACATCTGTAGCCAAAATCGGTAAATCGCCCGGATTCAAATTGACAGTGACATTCGTTAACGAATCGATATGATCATCGCCGAATAAATTTAAACAGAGTCGTCTTATGTCCCATCTCAAGCAAGTCGCCGTCGCGATCACGCTCGCAGCGCTGTCGCATAACGCCGCCTCGGCCAGCGCCTCTGACTACTCCACGGGAGTTAACACCGACTACCCCAAGCGCGTGTTTTTTGGAGATCTGCACCTGCACTCCAACATATCTGCAGACGCCCACTCTATGGGGAATCTATTACTCACCAGTGCAGATGCCTATCGCTTTGCGCGGGGCGAAAAAGTCGTGGCCTCCAATGGGCTGCCCGCACAACTCAAGCGACCGCTCGACTTCCTATCTGTTACCGATCACGCAGAGTTCATGGGCCTTTATCGCATGTTTACGATTGAGGACCCCAGACTCATGAATTCAAATCTGGGCCAGGCGTGGCTGGCACGCTACGACACTCGACCCGATCCCAACGAACCCGACCCCACACAGCTGATGGCGCGCAATCCCATCGCCGCTTTCGTCAACAGCATTAACAACCCCGACGCTGAGCGCGATGCCTATCCGGCAGCACTCAAGAGCGCGATTTGGACCGATGTGGCGCGCACCGCAGACGAATTTAACTCACCCGGCATCTTTACCGCCTTCACCGGCTATGAATGGACCGCGATGCGCGACGGCAACAACCTGCACCGCTGCATCATTCTCAAGGACAGCGCGGACGTCACGACAGGCTGGGTACCCTATTCAGCGCAGTCTTCGAGCAACCCGGAGGACCTCTGGGCCGCCCTCACTGAGTATGAGAGCCTGACAGGCGGCGAGGCGCTATCGATCCCGCACAACGGCAACCTCAGTAACGGACTGATGTGGGATACCGTCGACTACGACGGCGACGCCATCGACGGTAACTATGCTGAAGCTCGTATGCGCTGGGAGCCGATCGCCGAAGTGACCCAGATCAAAGGTGACAGTGAAACCCACCCCACCCTGTCGCCTGATGACCCCTTCGCCGACTTTGAGCGCTGGGACGAATTCAATATTTCCAACACGGTAAAAACCACCCCCGATATGTACCCGGGCTCATACGCCAGATCTGCTCTGCAGCGAGGACTGGCGCTCGAGCGGAGTGCCGGCGCGAACCCCTATGCTTTTGGCATGATCGGTAGCACCGATGACCACACCTCGCTGGCAACCGCCGAAGAAGACAATTTTTTTGGCAAGTTCGCAAACTCCGAGCCCGGTGTCAGAACCGGAGAATCACGGATGGCGGGTCTCAACGCCGACTGGGAGCTGGGCGCGTCGGGTCTCGCAGCGGTATGGGCGCCCGCCAATACTCGCGAGGACCTCTTCGCGGGCATGAAGCGACGCGAGGTTTATGCGACGACCGGCTCAAGAATCGTGCTGCGCTTTTTCGGCGGCTGGTCTTTCGCAGCAGACAGCGTGCACAGTCCCTACTTTGAGACCATTGGCTATCGCGATGGCGTACCGATGGGAGGTGACCTCGCCGAACCGACCAGCGATGCACCCACCTTTATGGTGCAGGCAATGAAGGATCCCGATGCCGCAAACCTCGATCAGGTCCAGATCATCAAAGGCTGGATCGACAGCGACGGGCAAACCCATGAACAAATCTACTACGTCGCGCTGTCGGACGATCGCGGCGTCGACCCCGAGAGCGGGTTACCTGAGCCGGTGGGCAGTACTGTCGATTTAGAGAGCGTCAGTTTCAGTAACACCATCGGTGCCGTTCAACTGAGTGCCCAGTGGACCGATCCCGACTTCGATAGCGAGCAGGCGGCTTTTTATTACGCGCGCGCCATCGAGATACCGCGACCACGATGGAGTGAATATGACCGCAAGGCGTTCGATCGGGAATTCAATGAGGCGCCGCGCACCGTTCAGGACCGCGCCTACTCCTCGCCAATCTGGTATCACCCCTGACTGTCTTTTAATGGGCATTCAACGCCGGACGTGGGCGTTGTCCTGCGTCCACCGGCTCGAGCCACGCGAGCCGGTAAGCGGCAGAAAGGTTGCAAATTTACGCTCTAGCGCTACCCGTCACCACTAATTGGTGACACAATAAGAGCAACGAATAACTACATAAAAATTATCACTTGGGGGGCGCGGTCACTGACCGGGCGACGTGAACGAAGTGAAACCTACTGACATACGAGACCCGGAATTCTTCCACAAGGTTGTCGATTGCCAATACGCATGTCCGGCACACACACCGGTCCCTGAATACATCCGACTGATCGCGCAAGAGCGTTACGATGATGCCTACATGGTCAACTGGGAATCCAACGTATTCCCGGGCATCTTGGGGCGTACCTGCGATCGACCCTGCGAGCCCGCTTGTCGCCGTGGCCGAGTAGAAGAGGAACCGGTGGCAATCTGCCGACTCAAGCGTGTCGCGGCCGATAACAAAACTTCTATTGTTGATCGATTGCCCAAAATACCCGCGCGCAAAAACGGCAAAAAAATCGCTCTGATCGGTGGCGGACCCGCTTCTTTGACTGTCGCACGAGACCTCGCGCCTCTGGGATATCAGCTCGACCTTTACGATGACCAGCCGGCGGGCGGCGGATTCATGCGGAGTCAGATCCCCTCGTTCAGATTGCCGCCGACCGTGCTCGATGAAGAGGTCAACTATATTCTCGACATGGGAATTCACACCCAGTTCCAAACCTATGTTGACAGCCTCAAGTCGGTTTTGGACAAAGGCTATGACGCCGTATTTGTGGGTACCGGCGCGCCGCGAGGCAGCGACCTCGACTTACCGGGCCGAGAAGCGTGTGGCGCCCATATACATGTGGGCATTGAGTGGCTGGGTTCGGTGGCTTTTGAGCACATTCATAAGATTGGCAAGCGCGTGCTGGTCTTGGGTGGTGGGAACACTGCGATGGATTGTTGCCGCACCGCGCGAAGGCTGGGCGGAGAGGACGTCAAAGTCGTCG
>JAYPXQ010000033.1:0-21339 GCA_038135595.1 Halieaceae bacterium | reverse complement strand
GGCGACATCCGAGCTAGCCAGCACCCGCATCATTCAGGACGCTGCCTCAGCTATGCTGGCGCAGGCGAATCAATTGCCCCAGACCGTCCTAGTATTACTGGAGTAGCCTCGGGAGGTCCTCTGGGTAATTTATTACTGAGGGTCGCTCAGCGGACCTTTGGTGAAAATCTCTCTGCTTAAAATTTGCTGCTGGTAAGTTTCGGCGGTTCGCGCCGGTGGCTAGTCTTATAAGTGGTTTTTATCGTAGTAACATCAACACAGCTTCAGGTGCCGAGTTGGCTTGAGCGAGCATGGCTGTACTCGCCTCTCTAAGAATTTGTGCTCTGGCCAATAACCCAGTAGCCCCGCTGTAATCAGTATCCAGTATTTGACTGCGACTGGCTTTGGTAGAAATTGAACGGGTTGTCATACTATCAATGGCATAAGTTAGCCGATTGTGTGTCGCACCCAGTTTTGCCCGGGATGACATGACGTTCGCGAGCAAGTCATCAATATTCTCCACGGTAGATTTTGCAGTGCCAATGCTGACATTACTTCTATGGTTTGGGTGGTTTGTATCGAGAACATAATTCGAATACATGCTGCCAGCAGTCTCGCCCCTAAAAGATCCGAGGTCACCGTTGGTGTCGCCCACCATGTAGAAAAAATTTCCCCAGCCGGACAGGACTTCAGAATCGGCGAAGGAATAAGGGGGGGCGTCAGGGGTGAAGGTGGTCGTGATTGACCCTGCCGACCCTAGATTAAAGTTGAGATCCATGACGACGGCTTGGCCGTCGTTTCTCCATCCGGTTGCCCCCGGCACCTTTCCGTCCGGATTAAAAAATACGTTTAGGTTCTGATAAGTAGTGTTGGTAATAATTGACTCAATCCCCAGAACAATCTCATCAAATTCCCTCTGTATTAGCTGAAGGTCCGCTCGGCTAGTGGTGCCTGTAGAAGCTTGTAAGGCGAGTTCTCTCAGGCGCTGATACATGTTGCCCATCTCTATGAGTGCACCATCAATGATCGATACCATTCCTATAGCATCTGCCGCGGCATTTATTGCGGTGTCCAACTCTCTAATTTGAGAGGTCATTCGGGTACTGATCGCCAAACCGGAAGCATCGTCTGACGCCGAATAAATCCGAGATCCGGTCGAAAGGTGCTTTATGGCACCATCCATATCGCGTTCACTTCCGAGCAGCGCGGCCCGGGCGGTCGTAGCGCTGTGATTGGTATGAATAATCATTGTTAGTTTTTAGCTCGAACAATCATGTCATAGCTTAGTTTTCTCAGGTATAGGAAGTATCGGAGGGTGGAAATAAATGTTTAGAGCTTGAGAATAATCTGGGGGTCGAGTGCGGCCTGAATAAATGCAGCTGGCCCTAATTGGTGCGCTCGAAAGTGCTGGAAGTCATTGTCCACAGATAAAGTTCATGGTTTGCGGGGTTTATTCTGTGGGGCAGGTGGCCTCCGGAGCTTTCAGATTTTTAGGCCGTGAGATAAATAATTATTCTGACTTGCCCAAATCCATCGCTTTGGTTGAAGCGGGAAGGGCGCGGGAAGGTTGAGTAACGCTGGTGCAGTTTCCGCTTTATGTGGGTTGCTGAAAGAGGAAGATTGATCAGTTCCTATGAGTTTTTAAAGCTCGGTACTAGAGGGAGGGGTATCGACCGGGTCGTCGTTGGCTCCTGATTCGTTTTCTTTGACTTCGATAACTGCCCACTTGGCGTCTGAAACCTCGCAAGAAAAGAACGGTTTGCCCACAAACATAAGGTAAGGAGACAGCGCTTTGTAAACCCGCTCCTGGGCTGAAACCATATCCTCGAAGTACATCCGAAATTCGGTACGGTATATGCTGAGTGCATCGAGTATTTCGACATCGTCCGCAGCACCCTGCTGAACCAGGAGTTCTCTGGACCCTTCAACCCTAACGCAGTTTTTCGCGACCGGGTTGCTGCGCACAAGAATGTGTCCATCTGTTTGCGACATAATAAATCCGCACCGTAGTTTATGGCACTTGCGTCCTTTTGGGTTTCATCTGCCTAATGCTGCCAAAGCGATGAAACTCGTGCTGACACACTTTTGCCTCGTTCAACCTAGATTATCGGCTGTTGCAGAGAAAAGATGAGATTTTTTTATATGTTTTAGACTTCGGCAATGAGATGCGAGCAAGAGGGGTCTTTCGCATTTTTTTGGGTCGTTCAGCAGAGAGAGCTTTGTTGCATCGAACAGATTAAACCTTGCCTATGACCGTGGTGTGGCGGCCAACGCGGATGGGTCGGCGTGCGATACAAGGTGCCTGCGGGCGAAGTAATCATTAGGGCTATACTGTCCGAATTGGGGCGCGCTGAGACTCAGGTGGTTTTTTTCGGGTGACTCCACCGAACAATTCTTGGCTGCGCATTTGCAGGAGATGAAGTGATTGAGAAGCTCCTTTCTCGCATAGCGATCTGGGCTGCAGCGGCCTTGCCCATGGCGCATCTCAGCTCGCTTGGTGTGATGGAGGCGAGTGGTTTCGTGCTCATGATTGCGAGTCTCGCGCTTTTTGCCTTGGAGTGTGGTCGGAGTCCGTCGGCCGCAGTGAGCAGAGTGCGATCAGGGGCCGCTTTGCCAATTGCCGTCTATACCGTTTTCACCCTGCTGAGCATCGGTGTGATGTTAGATCAAGCCAGTGATCAGATCGCCGCGCTTCGTGAACTCAAATGGGTGCTCTATCTTTTCGCTTTTTTGTATTTTTTTGATCGCTTCTGGAGTGACACATGGGAGCGCTATGCATTTGTTCTGTCTGGTGCCGTGGCACTGATGGGGCTCTTGGCGTTGTGTCAGTTTCTATACGGGTGGGAATGGCCGCGAGCTGAGTCAGTGCTGGAGCCTTGGGGCGTGTATTTCCGAGTGACCGGGTTTTTTAACACACCCCAATCCTTTGCGGGAAACCTGGGTATGGCGACTCTGTTTTTGCTGGGTTTTACCTTAAGTCAGCTCGTAGGGGATGCGAAGATCTTAGACAAGGAGCGGATTCCTCTACTGGTGTCTGTCGCAATGGGCGTGCTGGGAGTTTGTCTTACGTTAACGCGCTCCGCTTGGCTTGGCGGGGCGATCACCGTCGCAATCGCTTTTTCCCGCGGCAAAAAGAGTTGGGGCGCGCTCACGCTTCTGATTTTGGCATGTATAACCGCTACCGGTTTGTATTCGGAGTCAACATTTAATGACAGGTTATCAAGCGATGTGAGTGTAAACAGACAGAGTATCGAGATTCGCCAAGAGCTGTGGGACGTCAATTGGCGAATGTTTCAGGATTTTCCTTACTTGGGCATTGGGCCGGGTCAAAATATAAAACAGCTTGACTCATATTACGAAGAGGCCAAGTTTAAATATCGTGTTATTGACCGGGCGCACAGTAACGCTTTAGAGCTGCTGGCAAGCCGAGGCATATTTGTGGCGCTCTTTTACGCGATCTTTTCGGGTTACTTTTTATGGATCGCGTATTCGCTCACAATCCGCCAGAGCTCAGGCAGTTTGGCCGCAGGGGTTGGAGCGGGGAGTCTCTTCGCTCAAGTCTATTTTCACATTTTAGGGCTGGTGGACAGCAATTTTTTTGATCAAGAAGTAAAAAATGTTGTTGTTTGGATCTGGGCGCTGACAGCCGCCGCTTATGGTCGGAGCAAAGAGCGAGAGACTGCTTAAGTGGTGCCTCTATCCAATCAGAAGCCCCCCACCGAATTCTGTCCTATTAAATGCCCTTTTCGCCGATAAGGGCGGTTTTCTCGGTCGTTGAGGACGAGCCTAGGCGGCTCCACACTATTGTATGTAGGAGTCCGATGCCAGCTCGGACAGAGTAAACAGGGTGTTTTTGGGTGCAAAGGCACGCAGTGGCTTCTCCGCCGCGTAATAATTGAAGATGCGGTCTGCCTGCAGATGCACCGGCGTTTGATAGGAAACAAACTTCTCTGCCGCTGAGGCGGAGACAGCGTAGGCATGTGCGCCTAAGACTTTTCCCATGTGATACAGATCTGGCGAATAGTGCTCCATGCAGATGTTATCGATCCAACTTCGACTGACTTTATGCCAGTTGGCTATCCGTAAAAAATGAAATGCCAAGTAAAGCCGCTGTTGAAGTCGATAGCGTGGAGTCGGGAGCTTGTGGCCGTAGTAGCCCAACATTAGCAGCTCCCAATCTTCGGGTAATTGGGAAATCACCGAGTCAAAATGCTGTAGCTGCTCGAGTTGTGGCAGCACATCATCCTCCAGAATCAGAGCCCGTCGATGACCCTCGTCCAGCATATTTTGATAGATGTTTCGATGCGATAAGGCACAGGCGACTTCCCCTAGATTCATGGAGCGCGAGGTCCTCTTGGTGTTTTTGTGTGCCACATCGTCATAGATTTGTTGCTCTACGACCTGTGTGGAGGTGTAGTCCTTCTTATCTGCCCCCCAGAAAAAAGACCAGTTGAGTCCATCCAATACCTTGGTGACGTTGGCGTGACGCGCGCTCGTGTGCGGCAGGCTCAACACATAGACCTTATCGAAGTAGGTATTTAGCGGTTGGAATATGTCTAAAGTCATGGCAATTGCTTAAATTTTTTCGGTCTTTGTGGCCGACTTATCGCCTGGAGGGGTCTGGCCGAACGACCAGAGGGCTGCATATTTATGAAACGCGTACTGACTGAGGATGACAGCCATCAGCAGGCCGCGTTGGCCGTCCAGAAAGCCTCCACGGATCACGTATTGATGTAGAAAGTCGACGATGCTACGTAAAAACGCGTACACGATGGTGCTCTTGCGCCCCGCCTTTTCTTTTTCTCCAGCGCCTAGCACCCCATATTTCAGGTGTTTTTCGATGACATGCTGATAGTTACGCCAGCTATAGTGAATGAGAGGAGACTTGAGCGTCCGAACTCGATACTCAGGGAGCAGGAGCGTCTCATGAACACTGCGGTCCTTGAAGCGCGCGCCTTTTTTTTCAAAAAGTTTCCCTTGCGGCGTTGCGTAGCGGCCGTGCTTAAGTGTCGCTCCAAACAAGTAGGTGTCCCAAGGAAATTTGATGAAGTTAGCGCGTAAATTGGGCTCGCTCAGCACGGTGTCAACTTCGTGCCGCAGCGCCTCAGTGACAACTTCATCAGCGTCCAACGACAACACCCAGTCGTGTTCACACCAGTCCAGTGCTCGATTGCGCTGTGGTCCAAAGCCCGGCCAATCGGTTTCATAAACCCTGTCCGCGTATTTTCGCGCAATTTCCAGAGTGCTGTCTGTGCTTCCCGAGTCCACAACCAGCAATTCGTCCGCCCAGCCAGCGACGGACTGTAGGCATTGCTCTATGCGATCAGCTTCGTTGCAGGTAATGACAAAGCAAGAAATGGGTCGTCTCATGGAGAGGAGTATAGGGTATTTCCATAATTTCATTCGCGCCAACAACTGACAAATCGGCTTTTCATACGACCTAGTGCCAGCAAAAAAGGCTACTATCGGCGCAAGTAAGAGGCACCGGTTCAAAGATGTCGGCACCAAAACTAGACGCGATTCTGCCGCTGAAGATTGATGGTAGCTATGGAGTAGAAGACCTCCGACGCACCGATATCCTGATGGCTTCCCTAAGCACGTTTTTTGAGCTGAACACGCTCACCACGTTTTTAGTTGTGACGCCCGCTAATGAAGTCGCCGCAGTCAGTGATTACTTGTCTTGCTGGCCAAACTTGCCTATCGAGGTCATGGCTGAAGAGAAGCTATTGCCGGAATTAGTTCGTTTTCCCGCCTTGCGCGGATGGCGGAAACAGCAGCTCGTGAAGCTCGCGTCGAGTCGCGAACTGAGCAGTGAGTTCTGCCTGACATTTGACGCGGACGTATTCAGCACTCGACCCACTTCTCGGAGCGATCTCCTCCCGGGAGGAAGAGCATTAATGCAGTATGAGAGCCGGTCCCTGCATCCTCGTTGGTGGAGTTCTTCGGCCCGTTTGCTCTCTCTGAAAAGCAGTGTAGGGGATCCAGAGCGAGGCATGTCGATAACCCCCGCGATTCTATCCAGATCCATACTTGATTCGCTCACCGGTACACTTTCCACAAGCCGTTTCTCATGGGCTGAGGTTTTGTGCAGGCTGCATCGGCCGACTCACCCCAGTAATTGGACTCCCGCCCGATTTTTGAGGTCAAAGTGGACGGAGTATTCCCTCTATTATCTTCATGCAGCCGCAATTGGCGCGCTCGATGAATACCATGTCGAGGGGGGGACCGAGACTACGCCGCAAGTCCTGTTGGGCCATGAAGCACATCCGTTTGAGTCGTGGCAGCCAGCCTATACCTTTGGCCCCGATAATCCTGCTTTATTTTGTCTGGTAGGCAGTAAAAGTGGGCTCACGCCTGTTGAAATATGGGAAGTCATTGATGAATTTATTCCCCCGAGAAGGGCGGAGATTTGACTCCTCGGCAAGTGTCCAACAGAGGCCTCAATTTATTGGGACAGATTGTTTCTTTTCGGTCATGGACAGGACCTGATCGAGAAGAGACGTTACCGTCTCAAGCTTAATTTCCTGCATTAATTCGGCGCCTTTTAGCCGATAGCCCCAGTGGTTCATCTGCTTTTGCAGGCCACGAGAAGCCATAATATCGGCATAAGAATTGGCGACATAACCAAGCCCATGGTACGGCCCAGTTCGCAAGGGGTTGCTGTGCGCGTACAGGCCTATCGCCGGCGTTCGCTGCGTGGTGGCCATGTGAAGGGTTCCGGAGTCAGGCCCGACCACCACTCTGGCTTGCCCACACAGCGCCAACAATTCTTTGAGTGAGGTCTTGCCTGCTACATTGATTATGGCAGCGTCTGTCAGAGTGCAGATTCGTCTCGCCAGGTCGATATCGCGTTGGGCTGGACTCCCTGTGACCACCACCGTCATGCCTTTCGAGTGACCATAATTAGCCAGTGCTGCGTAGTTCTCTGGGTTCCAGATGCGTTCGCTGTTACTGGCGCTGGGCGCCAACAATAGATAATTCGCCTGATGGTCGACCAGCTCGCTCGCACGTCTCCGATCGTTTTCACTTATGGGAATGCTCCAAGCTGCATCGAATGGCGGGACATCAATAACATGGGCAAAGCCCTTATACACGTCCAGCACGTGAAAGGCCTCGGAGTGGGGTATATGTTCGTTGACGACAAGGTTGTGTAGTTCTTTGCCGTAACCGTTTGGCAGGCCTATCTTTCGTTTTGCTCGCAACATCTTCCCAAGGAGATTCGACCTGAAGGACGTCTGCATTTGAAGCAGGACGTCAAAGGGTGCTCTCTCCTTGAGTTGCCTGAGTACATCGCGATAGGCACCAAAGCCCTTGGATTTATCGAATATGATGAACTCAATACCGGGAAGGTCGCCGAGTAATGTGTGCTCCAAACGACCGATGATCCAGGTAATCGATGATTGGGGATGCCGCTGTTGAATGGCTTGCGCCACCGCCGTGACATGGCAAACGTCACCGATGGCAGACAGGCGTACAATACAGATAGAAGACTGGGGCCCGAGGGGTTGAGGCATACACTATGCGACCAAATAAGTGGGCGTGTGATCCGCACGCCGCGCGGGTATCCTAGTTAGACTACATGACGCCTGCTTACCAAACAATTCTTGAAGAAACCGGTGATTTCATTGTTTACGACGAAGCATTGATCTCGGCGCCGACTGCCTGGTTATTTCGTCCCGAGCAATGGGGTCATAACGTGACACCTCATAGTGAGGGTCGGGGCACTGTCTGGTTTGTCGAGCAGGGCGATAAGCGATGGGTATTAAAAACCTTTCGACGCGGTGGTTTCGTTGGCCGTTTCATCAGGGAGCGCTACCTCTTTCTCGGAAATCGGCGCGCAAGAATGATTCGAGAATTTGAGTTGTTAAGTCGGCTGCACCGATTGGGGCTGCCGGTTCCGCGTCCGGTGGCAGCTTGTCTCAACAGAACGGGAATGCTGAGCTACTCAGGAGGCCTCATTACTGAGCGGCTCGACAAAGCAAGATCATTGGCGGTATGTGTCTCGCGCGGCGAGCTGCCACAGGATCACCAATGGCGTGAGATAGGGCGCATCATTAGGAAGTTTCACGATAATCACGTTTTTCACAGCGACCTCAATGCTGGCAACGTTCTGCTCGACGAGAGCGCGATCTACCTGATCGATTTTGACCGAGGCCGTATCAGGCCCAGCGGCCTTGGAGGCAATTGGCGACGTGCCAACTTGCGACGCCTGAGGCGCTCTTTGGACAAACTTTCGACCCACGGGCTGGTTGATATTGAGCGGTCTTGGGGGTTACTCCGTGGTGGTTATGATGGGGCGGAGGCTAGCTAGCTACCTATAACCAGATGAAGTCGGGAGCTGCCTGTTGTTAGCGAGTCCCCCAGCATCAAATATGAGCCCGCACGGCGTGATCAACAAGATCCACATAGTCCCCGATTTTGTCTGGTAGCGCGGAGTGGGCCTCTTGCGTGTTGTGTTCACGTTGCTGTCTAAAGGCGTGGTTGTGGGTGTGCACCCGCCAGGACTCGAGCAACTGTTCAGCAGTATCGACAATGCTGATCGCGTCTTTCGAGGCAAGATATTCGACTTCTGCCGCGAAGTTCCGGGTGTGGGGGCCGACGATGATCGATTTCCCCCAGCTCGCCGGCTCAAAGACGTTATGGCCACCCGCGTCGACCATGGATCCACCAACAAATACAAAACTTGCGTGGGCGCAGTACGCATCGACCTCGCCTACCGTATCGACTATCAGAACGTCAGCACTGTCTGCCGTTGCATGTCTATCGCTGGCTACTTCCAGCCCCCGAGACGCCAGTGTTTTGACGATGTCAGGCGCTCGGGGAGGGTGTCTGGGAATAATGACCAGCAAGTCGCCACCGGAAACTTCACGCCAGATCTCAGACACGATCTTCTCTTCTCCTGGGTGCGTTGAGATCGCCAAGGTGAAGCGCCGATGGGGGAGGGGATTATTGGGACGCAGGGTGTGAGTCCGGCGGGTCATTTTGATGCTGCCGACAGTGCAGACCCTTTCGGGTACGCACCCCAGGGCGACAAATCTCTCTGCATCCTGCGTTTCTCTAGCCCAGACTGCGGTGACCTGTCCCAATGCCGGTGGATAGATCCATTGCCGAGCAAGTCTTGAGCGGAAGGTTTTATCGCTGATACGCCCGTTGACAATATAGATAGCGATGCCGCGTTGGTGGCATTGGGCGTAGAGTTCGGGCCATATCTCGGTCTCCACAACAAAAATCACTTTTGGGTCTTGCCGAGCAATGAAGTTTCGAATCGATGGGCTGTAGTCGAGAGGGCAGTAGCATACGGTGACAGCATCTCCCCAGGTAGACAGGACTAGGCGTTTTGCTTCGGGCGTGTTGCAGGTAATCAGGACCCCGGCTTCCAGCTGGGCGTCTATAAGCGGCGAAGCAAGCCGTACTTCACCAACCGATGCGGCGTGAAACCAGATCGGTGTGGCGTGGCCTGCAGTTGTCGCACCCAACCCGAGCCGTTCTCTCAGATAGGTCACCCCCCCACGACGGGTGATCATCTGCTGCAGAGACCAAAGCAGGATAAAGGGCGACGCTAAGAGCCAGGTTGTTCGGTAGAGCAGTAACGACACGTCATGCAATCTCTTCGTATCAGTCGCGATCGGCCCGCCGGTCGCAGATTTGGTTGACGCTAACCGCAGTCATTTGTGCGTCCATCGGCTGACCACTGAGTGTTCCGCAAAGATATCGGTTGGTGCCGTAATCCCGGGTATGGGCAGGGCGCTTACGGGCGTTTTTCTGATAGTTGGCTTTTGGGGTCGTCGTAGTGATGCTTGGCCCATTTTTTGTAAGCGGTTGCACTTTTCAAAAACCAAATCACGCTGGCAACCATCAATAGACTAAATAATCCAAAAAACCATTCGTTGGACAAGACCATTATTGTTGCTCCTTACTTTAGAGTCATTTATCTAAGCACGATGCCTGAGTTCGTTCAAAGCCCATTAGGCTGGCTCAGGAACCGCGGGTCGCGCCGCCAAATTTCTGACAACGCCTCGAATGCTGACCAGGGTTTGTTCAAAAAGCATTATTTGACGCCGGAGCTTAGGGGCGCTCTGATTCAAACCAAATCGGTGCCGTCCAGGCGCGCTCCTGAATCGTTTTGGGTATGCGTGGATTTTGACAGGCATCAGGTTGGTTCCCGGTCTCAAATCCAAGGCACATTCGGGTAGACCAGCGGCAGCTCGGGTTCTCGATTGCCCGCGCGTAGTAAACGGCATCCTGATTGATATCAAACTCGCTGTCCTCCCAGACGCCGCATAGGGTGCTGAAGCCCTGACCATGGGCGCGGCACGAAGTGGTGTCGACGTATGCGCCATTATTGGCGTCGCCAGCAACATCAACCACCAATTGTTGGAACTGTCCCTCGGCGTTAACCCAGCCCTTAATGATCTGTAGTCGCTGGAGCGACTGTCCGGGGGCGTCCGCGGTGCCGGGGTCGGCGGTCGCAGAAATGACAAATCGCGGTTTAGCGGATTGACCAGGCGCCGCCGGTAATACGCCTCCCATGGGTACGCCGCTGGCATAACCTGCAGCGGCGAGGTTGGTTTCGCTGCAGATTGCCTCTGGCAAACTCCATCCGGCAAAAAACCGCGGCGCAATTCGCGGCCCGCTGGTTGCGAAGGTCTCCCGCCTCTTCAGCGCCGCAAAAATTGACTCACGATTGTTGGCCTCAGCCCAAACGCCCGCCAAACCACCAGGGTTTTGAAACGCGACGGCACGCGGTTTGCCTGAAACCGTCAGGGCCTGAGTAGGGGTGGCGCCGTATTTGTAGGGGCGTTGATATTCGCTTACGGCACCCGGAGCCGCAGTATGTGAATCTGTGCTGCCAATAAAGCCAAATTGATAGGGGTTTACACCGAGGCGCTGACGCTCGCGGATTCCGTCGATCAGGGCATAACGCACATAGTCATTGCGACTGGTGCAGCCTTTTCCAGCCTGCGCCCCGTTGCCCGTTGTTTCCATACAGTCTGAGAGCTCGGGTTGACCGAAGTCGCGAATTTTTTCAAACCCACAGAGTTCGTCGGGTGAGCCCACGACTTGGAACATGCCCGATCTGCACTCGCTCTCGCCCTTGATCTGCATCATCTCAACCACAGGCTCAAGTCGGGCTCTGACCGCGGCTTGATGCTGCTGCTCGGCCTCTGGGAGCCCGGCATACTCGGCTCGGAATAACTGACCATTAGACAAGTTGGGGTTATGGGGGATGGCGATAGCTTCGCAACCCGAGCCCGAATCATTGCATTGTTCGAGTAATTCACGCCGGAAGTCCATTTCCACGGGGGTCTCAAGTGAAGAAATGGGTAGTTCGGGGACGATTTCGTTGCGCAAAATGACGTTGCGGTGAATTTTTGTGGACTGGGGTGAGCGGCTGTATTCCCACGCGTGAAAGGTGGTAAAAGAGCAATCCGCCGAGCGGTCGTACCACGCCTCAGCCGCTGCCTGTATCGATTGCCATGTGGTTTCCAGTGCTCTGCGGCACGCGCTGTCTGAATCTCCACAAACATCGCTGCGCCGGCCGCCCAATGTGATGAAGCCGCCCAATCTCGCTCTGAAGCCCTCAGCGCCGAGTATCGTCGCCAACAGCGACTCATCCTCTCCGCGATAAATGGCGCATCCCACGCTGTCGTAGGAGGGGGATTCAGGATTGGTGCACAGTGCTACTTCTGCCATCCACTCTGCGTGATCCGTTACGGCAGCGAAATCCAGAGGGCGGTCAATGCTGATGATGAGCGGTGGAGCGTCAGGACTTCCACCATAGAGCGAAATGGGATTGCCTTTGGCGAAGGCATAGGCGTCGTTTGGTAGCGTCTTTGTGCCGAGCGCGTTGGCGTCCATCGACAGTGCGGTGTGAAGATGCAGATCCCCGAAAAGCGCCCGCCGTTCGCTGACATATTGATCGCAAGTCTCTCGCGGGAGTGGGTCACGTTTCGTCGCTGGCGCGGGAGCGGGCTGCCATGGCTCGGTGTTAAGAAACAATTTACCGATGTCGCATCCGGCAAGTGAGAGGCTCACCGCGGTCAGGGTCAGTGCCAGCAATCTCAGGGGCACAGCGGGTCGCTCAAAAATGGGATACCCCCAGCCCAATCCCGCCATCTACCTCTAGGGCAACACCGGTTACCCATTCAGCTCTGATCAAATACTCCACCCCTTCGGCAACTTCAGTGCCAGTGCCGATGCGTCCAAGCGCGTGAAGGCCGGCCACGGCGTCGTAGCGTGCGCTCGCTTCCTCGGCTGAGAATAGACCTGCACGCAGGTTCAATTCGGTCGATACAGCGCCGGGCAGTATGCATCCCACGCGAATTTGCCGTTGGCCCAATTCGGCCGCCATGACTTTAGTCAGTCCTTCTAGAGCCGCCTTCGTGGTTGCATAGGGCGAAGCTCCGGGAAAGGCTCTTTTAGTATGCGTTGAACCGATAAATACGATCGCCCCTGTTGTCTCCTCAAGGTGAGGTATCGCCGCGCTGGAGAGCATCATCGCGGATATGACATTTGTCTCAAATGCATCTCTGAGAAATGCTTCGGTGTACTGGTCCACTGGCTGGCGGTACATGTTCGCCGCGTTGTTAACCAGTGCATCAAGTTTGCCTCTGCCGTGCGTCAAGCAGGTGTCTAGCATCCGCTGACGATCCTCAGCGAGGGTAACGTCACCCTGCACTATGCAACAGCGTTCACCGATTTGCGCCTGTACCTGCTCCAATTTTTCCAGTCGTCGACCACTGATAGTGACCTTGGCGCCTAGCTCGCAAAAGCGACTCGCGCAGTCAGCCCCAATCCCCGATCCACCACCGGTCACTAAAATCGACATGTCTTCCATCGATCTCATATTCGAAGTCCCGCCTGTTGCATCATGGGTAGCAGTGTCTCCTGAAATTGCAGGAGTCCTTCCTCGTAATTGACCCAGCTCAGCGTAATGCCATCAAGACCCGCGTTGGCAAACGCCAGCATGCCCTCGATAATTTGTTCAGGGGTTCCCACCAGGGGAATCGCGCCGTAGCCGGCAATAAGGTTCGCGGCCATTGCCTCCCATCCGTCCCCTAGCGCACTTTGTGAGTTAGGTACGAGTACGTCCAGCAAATTGCGCACGCCCTCCCAATCGCCGCGGTCGTACACATACTCCCGCACGAAATCCTGCGCTTCTTTTTCGGTGTCTCTGCAAACAATATAGGCTTGGCCAAAGATTTGCATTTCCCGGCCGAGATCTCTTGCTAATTTTCTGCCGCTGGCCGCGACCTCGCCGGCAGCTTTGACATCCTTGGCCACCACAAAATTGAAGTCGGCGTGGGCGGCCGCGAATGCTTGCCCTCGCGGGCTGTTGCCGGCACTCATCAGAGCCGGCCAGGGACGCTGCAATGGCTTGGGTTCCGAGTAACAACCGGGTGATTGAAAATGGGGTCCGGCGTAGTCGAACTCACCTTCGACTGTCCAGAGTTCCTTGCAGAGAGTAATCCAGTCGTCCGCCACGTCGTAACGCACGTCGTGTTCTTTTTGCGGCACGCCGAACATGGCAATCTCTCGCTCATTCCAGCCCGCCACTATATTGAGGCCAAAGCGGCCACCGGAAATATGATCGATAGTGGCGACTTCCTTGGCGGCTCTTACGGGATGTACGGTAGGGACATGAAACGTTGCAAATACTCCGATTTCTTCGGTTTTCGCTGCGAGTCCGGCAGCCCAGGTAAATGTCTCGAAGTTGCGATGATTGAAATTGACAGCGCCGCCCATGCCTTTCCAGCGGGCCACCGGAATGACGGCCTCAATGCCTGCCTGCTCAGCTAGCTGGGCGACCCGAACGGACTCCTCCCACTCCACTTTGAGCGTGTCAGGACGGTCGGTCATAGCGCAACCACTGCTGACATTCAGACCAAAAACCCCGAGTTTCAGTCGGTGTGGGCTACGTTTTAAAGGATGGGTTGGGTGAGTTGGCGCCATTTTGCAGAACCGACTGTTTCATCACCGGGCAGTTTCGCAGACTGCTACTGGTTTTAATAGTCGAGGCATAAATATAATAAATACAATTGAAACATATAGTTATACAAACAAAAACATGTCTTTACTGAAGTTCGGCGTGCCTTGGTGCGATTCAATGAATACCGGCACGACTTTATGTGAAACCACTCAGCGCGTCATCGCGTACACGACACATAAGTGAGTTGGAGTAGCCGATGTCTGATTTGAGATACCTTGAGAATGTCATTCCTGCAGATCTGTGCAGTCGCAGTCAGTTCAGGGAGCAGTGCGAGAAGCTGGAGACCATGCTGCGAGCAGCGCATCAGAGCGCCGACAAGTCGGCCGATTCTCCGATAGCGGGGCGTCGACAAGAGCCCGAGATTGAACAAATCCTGCAGCGGGTTATCGTGCGGGCCAAGGGGATGGTGTCTGAGGAGATGCTGGTAAGGCACCAGCGGGAAATTCCTGTGGACGAGATTCCCGACTACGCCGTGACGCATTTGTTAGCTGAGCTGGGTGAACAGGAATTGCGAGGTTTCAGGGGTTAATTCTTTAGTTTGCCGCTAACTGTAGTGCCCCTGTATGGCCTTGGGCTTGGGACCTGTTTGCGAGTTCCTACCACGAGTGACTGTCGCTTTTGGCGATTGACTGATGAGTCGGTCGCCCAAATGATAACCAAGGTCTCTGGCTCGGGCAGGACAAACGGTGTATCTAGGTCTGGCGTGTTTTGCCGCTTTGGTGTTCCTCTACAGCTTGGTCTCGAATAAGGTCGAGCGTCTCTCGTTATCTGGCCCAATCGTATTTGTAGCCGCCGGGGTGCTACTCGGCCCCTATGGCCTTAACTGGTTTAGCCCTGCGTCGGGTTCCTTCAACGGCAAGGCGCTAATCGATATAACGCTTGCGCTTTTCTTGTTTGTCGATGCTGCCAGCGCAAACTTGGATGTGCTTCGTAAAATTTGGCGGATCCCGGGCAGGATGCTTTTATTGGGATTGCCCCTGAACATCTGCTTGGGTAGCTTTGCCGCGTTATGGCTGTTCCCCTCGCTATCGCTATACGAAGCAGCGATATTAGGCACGATGCTGGCAGCAACGGACGCGGCGCTGGGCAAAGCCGTGGTCACCAATCCCTCTGTTCCTCAACATTTGCGAGAAGGCCTGAGCGCGGAAAGTGGCTTAAACGACGGGCTTTGCGTGCCTTTTATATTGCTTTTCATCGCCCTCGAGCAGGGTTCCGCGGTTTTAGGTGAGGGTTTTGGGTTGGAGCTCCTGCTTGAGGAGCTGGCAATAGGTTTTGCGGTCGGGGCGGGGATAGCCATTATCGCGGCAAAGGCGATTTTGCGAGTGCGCGAATTAGGTTGGTTGGGGCATGTATGGCAACGGATGAGCGTACCTGCGCTGGCGGTGCTGATATTCGCGATTGCGCAGTCGCTGCATGGCAGCGGCTATATCGCAGCGTTTGTCGGTGGTCTGTGTTTCAGAATGGCGATGAGAGAAGACGTGCATAGCTTGATCGTCTCCGCCGAGAGTGTTGGTGAGGTGATGGCGATGTTAGCTTGGGTGCTGTTTGGCCTGATGCTGGTGCCTCTTGCGATGCCATTTATTGGTGGGAGCGAAGTGCTGTATGCAGTCCTGAGTCTGACCGTGATACGCGTGCTGCCTATTTTATTATCCCTCCAGGGCACCCGAGAGCGTCTCCAGGGAAAGCTGTTTCTCGCTTGGTTTGGGCCAAGAGGTTTGGCGGGTTTAGCCTTCGCGACATTGGTGTGGGCGGAGCAGATTCCTGCGGCGGGAACCTTGGTTTCGGTGACTGTGCTCACAGTGGCTATCAGCCTCGTGGTCCATGGTGTTACCGCGGCACCGTTTGCCCGCCGATTTGCCACCCACGCCGAAGCGTCATCTGACCCATTGGTCCCTCGGCAGGACTAATCCAGTCAGCCCTCATTCGTTGGTATGATGGGGGTCCTACGTCACCGACTCGATCAGGTGCGTCACGCGACCGGAGGCCACTTGCAGCGACACATAGCGGATTACATTAGCAGGCATCAATCGGCCGTCGCGCAGCTTGCGTCTTGTAGTGCTGATATCGAGGATCTCGCGCAACGCTGCATTGCGGCACTGCAGCGGGGCAATAAGCTGCTGATCTGCGGCAACGGCGGTTCAGCGGCAGACGCTCAGCATATGGCTGCGGAGCTGGTTGGTCGTTTCATATCCGATCGCGAGGCGATTCCCGCAATTGCGCTCACTACCGATACCTCAACATTAACGGCCATCGCCAATGATTATGGCTATGATGCGGTATTCAGTCGGCAGGTCGCGGCGCTGGCCAACGCGGGTGATGTGCTGCTGGCCATCTCAACGTCGGGTAATAGCAAGAGCGTTATTGCGGCATGTGATGAGGCGCACAGGCTCGGGTGTGAAGCGGTCGGGTTAAGCGGTCGCGACGGCGGTTTACTTAGGGACCACTGTGATGCGATGGTGGTTGCGTCCGCAGACGAGACGGCTCACATACAGGAGTGTCATATCGTAGTGATTCATTTGCTCTGCGGCCTGATTGAGTCGGGTCTGGGGCTGGTCTGAATTAGCGAGTCGGACCGATAGATGGACTTGCCTCGCAAAGCGGCTTTTCTTGATCGTGATGGCGTGATCAATGTCGATCACGGGTATGTGAGTACGTGGGAAGCGTTTGAATTTCTGCCCGGTGCCGAGAGGGCAATGCAATCGCTGCATCGCGCCGGGTATCAGCTGGTCATTATTTCTAATCAATCGGGGATCGGTCGCGGGTTCTATACCGAGGACGATTTGTTAGTCCTCAATGGTTACCTTGCAACGCATATGCAGAGCGAGTTCGATACCCCCGTCACCGGGTTCTACCACTGTCCCCATCATCCCACCGAGGCGATAGGGCCGTTAAGGACGGCGTGTGACTGTCGTAAGCCAGCGCCGGGGATGATCCTGCACGCAGCGCAGGAGCTTGACTTGCTCTTGACCGAGTCTCTGTTGGTGGGCGACAAGACGTCGGATATTCTGGCTGGTGAGGCCGCGGGGGTGGGCAGGTTGTTCAAAGTGGGTGAGCGGTCGAGTGAACTTGAGGGCATAGAGAATGCCGAGTGGGTGCCGGCATTGAGCGAGGTGCCGGCGAGACTGATGAGTCGAGCCGACTGATGCCGAGGGCTCAACAGGAGGCTTCGTCTGGAGATCGGCAGCGCGAATCAATACACTGTTGGTCGGGTAGTAGCGAGGCGCCGATGAGTGGTCATTCGGGGCGGATGGCATAATGCAGAAGTTCTCTGATATTTCTCCCGCGATTATTTGGGTTTTTCTGTTTTTTACCCTGTCGCTCTCTTCTGCCACTCGACAGTTCATCTGGTTGATGTCACTCGTGGGTATGGCGATGTGTGCCCGCGATCCCAGCGCGTTCTTCGGTACCGACGGCATACGTCGTTTCTGGGTTGTCCTGAGTTGCTTTCTTGTACCTGCGATCTTTTCTCTTTTCGACGCTATTAATCTTGAGCGGGCGGCCTCGGGCGTGGTGCGCTTTTTGGCTTACGGTTTTGCCGTTTGGGTCATGCTGCAGATAAAGTTTGATCGTCAGGAAAGCCATCGCATGATGTCTCTCCTGGGTGCTGTTCTGATGATCTGGGTTGTCGATGGGTTGGTGCAGTTGCTGACGGGTTTGAGTGTCTTTGGTAATCCGTTGATCGAGCTTGATTCCGGGCACACGCTCGTCACGGGGAGCTTCAGAACGGGATACGGTTCCACTCTCGCAATCTTGTCGCCGTTTTTTCTTGAGGCCCTCAGGCGAAGTCGGGGGGGTATCGCCGCCAGCATTCTTTCTCTGCCACTGTTTGCGACTATCGTGATGAGCGGCAATGAGGCCTCCATACTGCACGCCTTGTTTGCGCTTTGTGGGTATGCATTGGTGCTGTATCGGGTGGAGCAGGGCGATGACATTGTTCCATGGCTGGCGTCTCTTGTGGGGTGCTTCTGCCTGGCAGTAGGCGCAGGTTCTTTGCTGACTGAAACATTCAGAGCTTCGGCATCCGGTCAGGCCGCTACCGATACCTACAGAGCGCTTGAGTACCTGCCTGATTTTTGGGCCTCGGCCTGGGCGGGATTTCTGGATCACTTGGTTAATGGCGTGGGTATCAGAGGTTGGGGCTCTCTAGCCGTATCGCTCGATAGCGTGAGTGTGCTGGCTGTGACGGATCGCTGGCACCCCCACTTATTTCTGCTAGAGGTGGCAGTGGATACGGGTGTGCCCGGCCTGATAGGTTACCTACTGTTTTTCATGTTTCTGGGACGTCGTCTTTTTGACAAAAGAATTGAAATCGCGCTTTGCTCGCTGGTGGTGATGCTGGCTTTGTTCCCTTTAAATAGCGCAGTCTCATTTTATTCCTACTTCACCGGCAATTTTCTGTTTCTTACCCTCGCGCTGTTGATTGCTTTGGATCGAGACATTCAGCTTCCCACTGAGATGGAGTCGGTCCCTGAGGTAATTGCCCCACCATCAGAGGGCAATCGTTTTTAGCCCGGCCCTGCGGTCTAAATACGTGAGTCGTAATCCGATAACAGCACGATTTGTTCACATTTGTATGGCGAATACGCGTGATAGCATTTCGGTAGGAACACAAGAGGGATAAGCCATGACAGCGTTGCCGGATATGAGCAATGGCAATGTCACCGTGATCGGTGATGTCATGCTAGACCGTTTCTGGAGTGGCGGCAGTCGGCGAATCAGTCCCGAAGCGCCGGTTCCTGTTGTGAACGTGGTCACGGAAGAGGATCGCGCAGGGGGTGCCGGCAACGTGGCGGTTAACCTGGCACACCTCGGGCTCAATGTGTCATTGGTGGGGCTATGCGGGGACGATGATCACGGTCGCGCTTTGAGGGCCTGCGTTGAGGCCGCTGGCGTTCGCTGGAATGTAATGCCCTGCGGCGGAGAGACGATCGTCAAACTCAGAGTACTGAGTCGCAATCAGCAGTTATTGCGGATGGATTTCGAGAGCCCGCTCGCCGAATACGGCAACGATTTGTTTGTTGGATACGCCCGACAGCACCTCACCGACGCGGATCTCGTCGTATTCAGTGACTATGCCAAGGGCTCTTTGGCGATGGTTGAGCAGTTACTTCATCTGTGTAAACAGATGGGCAAGCCAACGCTGGTAGACCCCAAAGGCCTTGATTTCGAGCGATACCGTGGGGCTACAGTCCTCACGCCAAACCTGACCGAACTCGAGGCGATTGTCGGTGTCTGTCCGAATGATGCCACGTTGGTGGAAAAGGCCGAAGCGTTGCGGGCCGCTCTGGATCTGGAAGCGATTCTGGTGACGCGAAGTGAAGCCGGTATGACCTTGATTCAAGGGGGTACGCCCCCGCAGCATCTGCCCGCGAGTGCGCGTGAGGTTTACGACGTAACGGGAGCGGGGGACACGGTCATCGCGGTTATGGCCGGATGTTTGAGTGCGGGCTTGCCTCTTTCTGATTCGGCGCGTTTTGCCAATCAGGCTGCCGGCATTGTGGTCGCCAAGCTCGGTACCGCGAGCGTAACGCCGCGTGAGCTGGGTGCAGCCACAGCGCGACCCGCCCAAGCTTCAGACAACAGAGGCGTCATCGCCGAGTCTGATCTTTTAGCCGAAGTCGAGCGCCTGAAGTCCTTGGGGCAACAGATCGTTATGACTAATGGATGCTTCGATATTCTGCATCCCGGACACGTGACCTATCTGCAGCAGGCGGCAGCGGCGGGCGATGTGCTGGTGGTGGCCGTGAACGACAACGATTCAGTGCGAAGGCTCAAAGGCCCCTCAAGACCTATTAATCCAACCAGGGATCGCATGGCTGTTCTGGCAGCGCTGGGCTGCGTCGATTATGTCGTGTCATTCTCTGAGGATACGCCCGCGCGTCTCATCGAGGCGGTGGGGCCCCACGTGCTGGTGAAGGGCGGCGATTATCAGGTTGAGCAAATTGCCGGGCACGAGTCTGTGCTCGCCAGCGGCGGCAGGGTTATCACCCTCGATTTTCTGGCCGGGCACTCTACCTCAGGGATGCTTGAGCGCTTGGGCAAGTCAGGCGAGGACGTCGCCTGACACCATTTCCGCAGCCCCAACGTGCCGTTTACCTTGGGGTAATGTAGGCTCTCGCTTTGTCTGGCGCTTCTGGCAGATAGCGCTGCATCAAATAGGTTTGCCGGCTCTGCATGTTATCTATCTGACCGCCGATAATAACGGTGTCAGCAGCCGAACTGACATCTAGAGGGTCGCCTGACCAGATAACAAGATCAGCTCTCGAGCCGCTTGCTAGCGTTCTCTCTTCCCCACCAAATAGGCGTGCGGGTAGCGTGGTCATGGCAGCAATCGCGGTGTCATAAGGTAGGCCATAGGCGACTGAGTTTCCTGCAACCTGCCGTACTTTTCGAGCGTTGTGGGTTTCTCCGCTGGTGAACAAGACGGTGACGCCGGCCTCATGAAGTAGTGCAGCGTTGTCTAACCGGGCGCCCAGCGCGTCAAAGCTCCCGGGCAAGTTATCCAGAGCATTAATAACCACCGGTACGCCGGCGGCGGCGAGTTGTTGCCGTACGATCCAGGCCTCCTGCCCGCCAGTGATAACTGCCTGTATGTTTTGCTCGGCGGCAAATGTCAGGGTGCGAACGATATCGCTCGCGCGATGGGCCCGGAAAACGAAGATCCCACGTTTTTTGGCTTCTGCCACGGCCGTTTTGCCTTGCGGTGTCATGAGTTTCAGGTCTTTGTTGGGCCCCGCGAGTTGGTCAAAAACAGCGTTCAGCAAAAACCACCTGGCACCACGAGAGCCGCCCAGTTTGTTGCCGGCTGCGCCCTCGACATTCACAAACATGACCGGTTTTCCTTCGAAACTACTGAAACCGCCGTCCAGTCGAACAAGCGAGCCTCGACCCGACAGGGGGCGATCTCCTGGCGAGGCTGCCAGTAAGGAGTAGCCAAATCCTTCGACTCGTGTCACAGGGATGGCGCTGGAATACGGATTAAACGCATCCCGCACGTCGAACTCTGGATGGATCAGGCCGGTATACAGGTCTTGAAGCCGGGAATCGACGGTGTCGTAAACCATCCCGATTTCGTTAAGCCCCAAGGCGGTGATGCCAGCAAAGAAAGCGCTTGTAACAGGCCGGCCTCCTGCATCGATTTCGACATCGACTGCAGCGCCTGTAAGATCCTGTGTCACCTGCTCGATCACGCCGTCAGCGATGAGAATGTCGTAAGTGCCTGCAGACGCGCTACGTTCAAGAAGTGTTGCATTAGTTATTAGGATGGATTCCGCTGAGGCGCCCGCGCTACTCAGCATCAGAACAACGAGTAATGCGAGCGGTCTCATTGCGCGACTCCCATGAGCTGGCCCAGCTCAAAATCGGATTGG